>JBKQRA010000140.1:0-27081 GCA_052144065.1 Methylovirgula sp.
ATATCCAAAATGGTATTTGATGGGAGGTCGGCGAGAACCTTTTCTAGACTTGCGCCAATTTGGAGCGCGTCGGAAATCCGAAATTCTAGATCAAGTTCAGTAAACAAAAGAATGGGAAGTAAATTCCGTTTTTCGATCGCCTTTTCTCGTAACGACTTAGTCAATTGGCGCACCGCTGCCGTTTCAGGCTTATCCGATCCGGCGACGCGAGCAATTTGCAATGCTCTCCGCAGTTGGTCACGCGTTTCTTCGTTAAGCGCGCCGTCGTCGGTCGGAAGCCGAAATACAAGTTCCTTCCGATCAACCATCATGACAATATCGCCGTAAGCAGCGATGGCAGCGACTGCTAGATTGGCCCTTTTCGGATCGAGCAACCAACAAAGATCGGCGAATCGTGCTCGGAGTACAGAATTTGTAGCTTGTTCGGCTACTTGAGCGAGCAGATCAACATGTGATCTAAAATCAGATGAAATAGCGGTACGGCGGCCATCGGCCCATTGACACATGGGCCCAAAAGGCTCGTTTCGATCCTGCGGCTTGAAATACATACCGGTGACAGCTGCGACGAATGCGAAAATGCGGCTTGCCGAGTCGCCGGTAACGCAAGTTGTCGATTGTGAAGCAGCTTGAAATATTCTGCTTATTTCTTGCGTATCCGCGCTCGCAATTCCGGATATTGGAGCTTCAAAATCTAGGCCATTTAGATCATTTAAAGTGGCTTGCAACCACGGAATTATTTCCTGTTGGTCTGCATCGCTAACCGCTTCCTCTGTGTTTCCTAAGTTCTCGTTCATTTGGAAACTTCCACACACTTCGTTGTGAGCATCTAAAGTAAGATGCTCATCGCTTTTATCCAAGAATGTCCGGTTTCGGCGAGCTGACACAATTCGCAGGCCTTCGTAGAGGGCGGTTTGGCGCAAGTGTAGGCCTTGCCCCACTCCTCTCTATGACATGCCCCACAAGAGCCCGTCGAATAGGCGATCGGGCAGGATGCGTCGCAGCGCCAGAAAAATATGGGCGCCGCGCCGCCTTAAACTTGCGCGTCGGCTTCGCATTCCGCCAAGAGCCAGGCACGAAAGGCGCTGATGCGCTTCTGCTCGCTCTGCACCTGCCGATAGAGCAGCACATGCAGATCGCGTTCGACGGGGCGCAGATCATGGCCGAGACGCATCAACGCGCCGCGTTCCAATTCCTGCCGCGCGAGTCTTGTGCTCTCGAGCACGATGCCGAGACCATCGACGGCGGCGGAGATGCCGAGATAGGCGCGATCGAAAGAGAGGATGCGGCGCGCTGTCAGCGGCTCGGCGCCTTGCAGCGCAAACCAATCCGTCCAGCGCACGGGATTGAGCGCCGATTCGATCAGCGGCATTTGCGCGATCTCGGCCAGCGTCAGATCGGTGCGGCCATCGAGCAGCTTCGGCGCGCAGAGAGGCGCGACGCTTTCGCGCCCGAGCGATTGCGAGACGATGCCGCGGCGCGGCGCCGTCATCCCATAGGCAATCGCGAGATCGTATTCCTCATGTGCGAGCAGATCGATCGGATCGGCCGAAGCCGATAGCGCGATCCTGATGCTTGGATGGCTTTCCATGAATCCGGGCAGGCGCGGTCCCAGCCATTTCGAGGCGAAGCTCGGCACGCAATGGACGGAGAGCGTTTCGTCTGGCCGCAGATCGGCGCATGTCGCTTCGATCAGATCGAAGGCGCGGCCCAATTGATCGAGGAGCCGCGTGACGTCAATCGTGAGTTCGACCTGCCGGTGCCGGCGCAGAAAAAGGGCGCGGCCGACATAGGTCTCGAGGCTGCGGATCTGGTGGCTGATCGCCGAGGGCGTCTGATGCAGCTCGTCGCCGGCGCGACTGAAGCTGCCGAGGCGGCCCGCCGCCTCGAAGGCGCGCAAGGCGGTGAGGCTCGGGAGCCGCCGCATGTTCCCATCCTTTGGATGAAATTATTTCACATATCAGGGGAAAAATGATCATTTGTCAAGCAGGACGGATTGCTCGAGTCTTCGAGCAACGGACCCCTTGCCTCGCTCAAGAAAGTGGCAGGCCGGGCCAAACAATATCCTTCGGAGGAAGCCCATGCTCGACGTTGTGAGAAAGCCTGTCTCTGAAGAGGAGGCCTCGCTTTATTATCCCGAGCAGAAGGATGTGATCTATCCGCGCGTTCCGAGCTTCAACAGCGTCGAGGACGAGCGCGACCATCGCAAGAAGCGCCTCGTCGCTGCCTGCCGCGCCTTCGCGCAGGAGAATTTCGATTACGGTTTCGCCGGCCATCTCACCATTCGCGACCCGCAGCATCCCGAGCTTTATTGGACCAATCCGATGGCCGTGCATTTCGGCCAGGTGAAGCTCAGCAATCTGATCCTCGTCGATCATGCCGGCAAAGTCGTCGACGGCAAATATGCGGTGAACCGTGCTGGCTTCGTGCTGCATGCCGCCGTGCATGAAGCCCATCCCGACATTGTCGCGATGTGCCATGCGCATACGGTCTATGGCACCGCCTTCGCGGCGCTCGGCAAGAAGATCGAGCCGATCTCGCAGGATGCGGCGGCCTTCTACAATGATCACGTCGTCATCAGCGAAGAAGCCGGCCAGGTCGCACTCGAAGTGAAGGCGGGGCACAATGTTGCGACGGCCTTCCAGGGCGTCAAGGCGGCAATCCACCAGAACCACGGTCTCTTCTCGGCGAGCCGCCACAGCATCGACTCGGCCGCCTTCTGGTTCATCGCGCTGGAGCGCGTCTGCCGCCAGCAGCTGATGGTTGAAGCGACCGGAATCAAGCCGGTGCTCGTCGAGCCCGACCGCGCCCAATACAGCCGCGACAATGTCGGCAACGATTATATCGGCTGGCTGCACTTCCAGCCCATGTACGATCATCTCGTCGCGACCCAGCCCGACATGTTCAATTGAGGGCTTGCGTTGGCCGGGTTTCGGCTGCGGGCTCCGGCAAACAAAATGCGCCGGGAAGGCGAGGACGCAATTCAGGGTGAGGACGCCATGAACACCAAGGTCGACACGAAGATTCAAGGCACGCCGACGAAGCTCGATGGCGCGCCGGAGCGGCCGCGCGAAAAACGTCTGCCGGCCTATGGCGGCTATTACGGCAATACCGTGCCGGCCCATGATCCGGAATTGACGGAGACCGATCCCGGCACGCCGATGGGCGAATATATGCGCGCCTTCTGGCATCCGGTCTGTATGTCGATGGAGCTGACCGATACGCCGCGCTTCCTCAAGATTTTGGGCGAAGAGCTTGTCGCGTTCCGCGACAAATCCGGCCGCGTCGGGCTCATGCATGCGCATTGCTGCCATCGCGGCGCGTCGCTCGAATATGGCGCGATCCAGGATCGCGGCATCATGTGCTGCTATCACGGCATGGTCTTCGACGTCGACGGCACCTGCCTCAAAGTACCGTTCCCGAAAGGCGAGGAGAAAGAGGCGGAGAAATACGCCTCATCGATCCGCCAGGGTGCCTATAAGACCTTCGAGCGCAACGGCCTCGTCTTCGCCTATATGGGCCCGCCCGAGAAGGAGCCGCCGTTCCCCGAGTGGGAAGGCGATTTCACCGTCCATCCCGACGATGAACTCGTGCCCTTCAGCAATTTCCAGCACTGCAACTGGCTGCAGGTGCAGGACAACGCGGCGGACAATTATCATCCGACGGCGCTGCATGCGGGCAAGAATGTCGTCGGCGGCCATTACCAGGGCACGACCTTCGACGAGGTCGGCGCGGCGCCGATGGAAGTCGCGCCCGACATGCTTTTCGTGCCGGTCCAGCAGGGCCGCACGCTCGCCTGCGCCGGCGCGCGCCGCGTCGACAAGGAGCGCATCTTCATCCGTGTGCAGCATCAGGTGCTGCCGAATTTGAGCCTCCACGCCTATACGTCGGAGGATGGATCGAAGCGCAAGCTCTTCAGCCGATTCCACATCATCCGCTGGACCGTGCCGGTCGACAATCACAACAGCAAGATGATCGGCTGGCGCGTGATGGGCCCGAACATCGATACGCGCGGGATCGGCGACAAATCGCTCGTCGGCTATGAGACGATCGATTTCCTCGAAGGCCAAGTTGCGATGCGCCGTCCCGAGCGCTTCGGCAAATATAAGCTCGAGGATATGCCGCCGATTCCGCCGAACCACCGCGAGCGCGCGAACTATAAAGAGACGCAATATGCGCCGGGCGACTACGAGGCGATCATCTCGCAGCGGCCGATCGCCGTCCATGCGCTCGAAAATCCGACGAAGTTCGATGCCGGCCTCTACGCCTTCCGCCGCATGCTGCGCGATGCGCTGAAAGGCAGCAATCCCGCCGCGACGCCGGAGCAGTTCGCCGATTGGGTGAAGGCGCTCGATGCGGCGCCGAACAGTTTTTGCTCAGGCAATGTGCTCGAAGTGCCGGAGGCTGCGACCGTCGAGGAAGAAGTGGCGAACCGCCGGCGCCTGTTGCGCGGCATCGTTTCGCTTCTGACCGAAAGCGATGCGCTCAAAGGCGCGGCGCGCGCCGAATTCGTCCGGCAGAGGATGGCGGAGCTCGAAGAATCGGTTCGCCAGCCGGTGGCGGCGAAGTAATATCGGAGATGGATTTGACAGTTCAGGAGACAGCTTTGGCGGAAGATCCGCTGGAGGCGAAAATCGATCCCGATGTCGACGGCTTCACCGTGCAGATCGCGAGCACCGGCGCGACCTTCTATGTCCCGCCGAATGATTCGATCGTCGAAGTGCTCGCCGATGGCGGCGTAACGATCGATACGTCCTGCACCTCGGGCCTCTGCGCCTCCTGCAAGGTACGTTACCTTGCAGGCGAGGTCGATCATCGCGACTTCATCCTCTCCGACGAGGATCGCACGCAGTTCCTCACCTGCTGCGTATCACGCGCCAAGACGAGTCTGCTGATCCTGGATCTGTGAGCGCCGAACCGGCGCTCACACTTACTTCAACGCCTGCTCGATCCAGGCGGCGGCTGCGAGCAGCGCTGCATCGGCGCCATAGCGGCCGACGATCTGCACGCCCAAAGGCAATCCATGCGGACCTTTGCCGAAGGGAATGGTGAGGCAGGGCACGCCGAGCAGCGTCCAGACGCGGTTGAAGACGGGATCGCCCGTGGCGCTGAGGCCCATGGGCGCTTCACCGGGCGCGGGCGGCGTGAGCAGGACATCGACATCCGTCATCGCTTCGTTGAAGGCGGCGAAGCTCGCGATCTTCATCGCCTTTGCCGCATCATAATCCTCGATCGCAATCGCCGCGCCCGAGTCGACATAATTGCGCATGACTTCGGAGACATGCTCCCGACGTATGCGCATTTCCGGATGAACGGCGCGGGCCGCCTCGAAGGCCATGATCGTCCGATGCGCGTCCCCAAGCTTTTCGAATGGCGCGCGCGGCGTCACCTCGACGACTGTGCAGCCGGCCTTTTTGAGAAAATCGCCGGCTTCGATCAGCGTTCTCTGCATAGAAGGCTCGGCTGAGTCCCAATCGGGCGTGCGGCAGATCCCGACGCGCGGCATTATCGGCGCATCGACGTGGAGAGTCGCGCGGCCGGATAGCACCGAGACGAAGAAACCCGCATCCGCGACGTCGGCGCCCATGACGCCCAACGTATCGAGCGACACGGCAAGCGGACGCACGCCGGTGAGATCGAGCGTGCCGAAGGTCGGCTTATAGCCGACGCAGCCGCAGAAGGAGGCGGGGCGGATGATCGAGCCCGCCGTCTGCGTGCCGAAGGCGAGGGGCACCATCGCATCGCCCACAGCTGCCGCCGAACCCGAAGACGAGCCGCCCGGCGTATGACCTGGATGATGCGGATTAGCGGTCGGGCCAGGATCGTAATAGGCGAATTCTGTGCTGACCGTCTTGCCGAGCACGATGGCGCCGGCGGCGCGGGCGAGCGACACGCAGGAGGCATCTCGGATCGGACGGTGGCCGGCATAGACCGCCGAGCCATAGCCCGTCGGCATGTCGCCCGTATCGATCACATCTTTCACGCCGATCGGGATGCCTTTGAGCGGGCCGCCGCCGGATTGGCGATCGAGCGCGCGGGCCTCTTCGAGCGCCTGATCGGCGGCGAGATAGGCCCAGGCATGGACGAAAGGATCGCGCGCTTCGATGCGATCAAGGCAGGCGCGCACGAGCGCTTCGGCGGTGAGGCTGCCGTCGGCGATGCCGCGCGCAGCCTCAAGAGCAGTCGGGATTGGTCTTGTCATGACGCCCACCGTTATGGATTATTTTTCGGCGAGCGCTTTCTTTATGAAATCCGTCGCGATGAAGCTATCGTAATTCGGCTGTTCTTTGAGATTACCGAGCGCGATCTGCGTCGCCATCGCGACCTTTAAAGCTTCGGGCGTGATGGCGACATCGGTCGGATAGACATTTTCCGCGATCATGCGCTTTGTCGCGGCTTCGACGACAGCGGGATCGAGCGTCGGAAATTCCTTTTTGGCGATGGCCACCGCATGACTCGGATCGGCGTGGATCCGGTGAATGGCCTGATTCAAGCCATTGACGAAGCGCTGAACCGTCGCCGGATCGGCATCGCTCTTGGTGACAATGGCGGAGAAGGCGTAGGCGCCATAGAGCTTGGGAAAGCCGAGCACGACCTTCATGCCTTTGCCGACGGCCTGATCGACGCCCGGCTCATACATGACGGCGACCTTCGCCTGTCCGGCGAGCAGCGGCCCGATCTCCGTGCCGAGCGGCGTCTGGATCATATGGACGTCGCGCGCCGGATCCATGCCATTCTCTTTCAGAAGCTTCATGAACAGCGAGGTGCTGGTCGTCGGCATCTGGCCAGTGATGATGGTCTCGCCCTTCAGGCCTTTGACGCCGGTAAAATTATAATCGGGCTTGGTGACGATCCAGACCGCGGCGCCGTTCACCACATTGGCGACGACATGCACCTTGGCGCCCTTGCTTGCAGCGATGGCCGCCCATTCCGGCCCATGCAGCGAGAACATCGCGCTGCCCGACAGAACGGCGGCGAGCGCGGCGCTTGGCGCGCCGGCTGTCTGCTTGGTCACGTCGAGACCTTCCTTGGTGAAATAGCCGTCGTCGAGCGCGACATAGAGCGGTAGATAGAGCAGCGACTGGAAGGCCTGCGAGATCACCACTTTTGTGTTCTCGGCAAAGGCCGGAACCGTCAGACCAATGACGGCTGCGACAAGCAGCACAAGACGGTGGAACAGCGCGACGATGTTCATCGGACCCTCAAGGATTCGTAGTGGACTTTGGATGCTTAGACGTGAAGTTCTTGACGATGGCCTTCGAGCTTCCAGCGCAGCGTGTTGCGTTCGAAGAGATCGATTGCGAAATAAAGCAGAAAGCCGATCGCCATCAGCGTGAAGATGCCGGCCCAGACGGAGTTCAAATCGTAGAGGCTCGAGGCGACGAAGACCATGTGCCCAAGTCCGTGCTCGGATGAGATGAACTCGCCGACGACGGCGCCGACGAGGCCGAAGCCGACATTGATGCGGAAGGTCGCGATGATGCTCGGCAGCGATGACGGCACAATGACCTTCCAGAAGACCTGCTTCTTAGTCGCGCCGAGGGTGAGCAGCAGCGATTGCAGATCGGGATCGGCATCTTTCGCGGCCTGATAGGCGGCGATCAGTGCGACGATGGCGGTCAGCGAAATGGCGAGCGCCACTTTCGAGACGAGTCCCGTGCCGAACCAGAGAATGATGATCGGCGCCAGCGCGATTTTCGGCACGGAATTAAAGGCGACGATCATCGGCTCGACGGTGCGGGCGACGAAGCGCGAATACCAGAGCGAGAGGCCGAGCGCCGAGCCGGCGATCGTGCCGATGATGAAGCCAAGGATGGCCTCATAAAGGGTGATCCAGGTGTCGTAGAGGAGCGATCCGTCGAGCACGCTTTTGAAGAGCTGCAGACCGATGCCGACCGGCGAGCCGAACAGAAATCCGGAGATGATGCCAAGGCGCACGCCCGCTTCCCAAAGGCTAAGCACGAGCGCGATGAAGGCGAGCTGCAGCAGGCCGCGGCCGAATGGATTGTCGAGCCTTGCGCTGAAGCGCGGCGAGCGGCAACGTTCCGCTGTAGCGCTGGGCTTTTCCACGGTCACGCTGCTCATGCGTCTACCCTCGCTTGTGCCCTGTGCGTCTGGATATCGAGCTCATTGCAAAGTGCATGGAAATAGCCGGAAAAGCGTGGATCGCTGCGCGCGCCGATCGGCGAGCGCTCGGCGATATCGATGTCGTGGACGGCTTTCACCATCGTCGGTCGGCGGCTGAGCACGATGACCTTGCGCGACAGCGCCACCGCTTCGTCGACGTCATGGGTGACGAGCACGACGGTCTTCTTGAAGGTCTCGACCGCCTGCATCAGCACGCCTTCAAGATAGAGCCGTGTCTGATAATCGAGGGCGGAGAAGGGCTCGTCGAGCAGCAGAATATCAGGATCGACGATCAGCGTGCGGATGAGCGCGACGCGCTGGCGCATGCCGCCTGAGAGCGCATGCGGATAGGAATGCTCGAAGCCGCCGAGGCCATAGGTATTGATGTAATCGAGCGCTTTCTCGCGCGCCGCGGCCTCCGGCATGCTGCGCACTTCAAGCCCGAGCACGACATTCTGCAGCACAGTGCGCCAGGGCAGCAGCAGATCCTTCTGCAGCATATAGCCGACGCGGCCGCGCAGGCCGGTGACCGGCGTGCCCTCATAGAACAGCGTTCCCCCGTCGGGATCGAGAAGTCCGGCGATGATGTTGAAGATCGTCGTCTTGCCGCAGCCGCTCGGGCCGATGATGCTGACGAAATCGCCGTCGTGAATGTCGAAGCTTAAGCTGTCGAGCACACGCATCTCGCCGGATTTTGTCGTGAAGGACTTGCTGATATCGCGTAGCGCAAGCTTCGTCATTCGGGGCGCACCTCTTCTGACCAAGATGAGCCCCAAAGGGCAAGAGGTATGCCGATGATGCAGCAGGTGCGTATGATTGGGGCGTCTGGTGTAAGGTGGGCCAGGAGACCAAAAGTCTACTGCCTATATCATTTGCAATCGCCCAATATCTGTGCTGAAACCTTCTCACACAAGCGTGAGCACAGAGAAGAGCGCTGCTGTTTCATTGGGCAAAGCTTTCGCTCGCAGCTGTCGCCGCAGCGCCCGAAATGCTAGGTCTCGCAGACTCAGAGTCTCCCTCGCCAACCCTGCGCAGGCCCATGCCCGTTCGCCGTCTCGATCCGATTCTCATCGACCGCATTGCGGCGGGCGAGGTCGTCGAGCGTCCGGCGTCCGCCGTCAAAGAACTGATCGAAAATGCGCTTGATGCGGGCGCGAGCCGCATCGATGTCGTGATCGGCGCGGGTGGCCGCAGCCTCATTCGCGTCTCCGACAATGGCTCCGGCATGAGCCCGCAAGATCTCGATCTCGCCGTCGAGCGCCATGCCACGTCGAAACTGCCGGAGGGCGATCTCCTCGCCATCGCGACCCTGGGATTTCGTGGCGAGGCGCTGCCATCGATCGGCTCGGTGGCGCATCTCGAAATCGCGACGCGCGCGGAGGCCGCCGATCATGGCGTGATGATCAAACTCGATCAGGGTCTCAAACATCCAATCATGCCATCGCCGCAGCCGCGCGGTACCAAGGTCGAGGTGCGCGATCTCTTCGCCGCGACGCCGGCGCGGCTCAAATTCTTGAAAAGCGATCGAGCCGAAGCGCGCGCCATCGCCGATACGATCCAGCGCCTCGCGATGGCGCATCCCGATGTGCGCTTTTCGCTGTCGGGTGAAGATGTCTCTGGCTTCGATTACCAGACCTGCGCGGGCGATGATGCGCAATTGCAGCGGCTCACGCAGATTCTGGGCGACGAGTTCCGCGCCAATGCTTTGGCGCTCGAGGCTATGCGCGAAGGCATCGGCCTCACCGGCTTTGCCGGCCTGCCGACCTGGCATCGCGCCAATGCGACCGCGCAATATCTCTTCGTCAATGGGAGGCCGGTGCGCGACAAGCTCTTTGCTGGCGCCGTGCGCGCGGCCTATCTCGATTATCTGCCGCAGGGGCGTTATCCGGCGGTGGTCCTTTTCGTCACCTGCGATCCGCAGGAAGTTGACGTCAATGTGCATCCGGCCAAGGCCGAAGTGCGGTTTCGCGACTCAGGCCTCATCCGTGGTCTCGTGATCGGTGCGCTGAAGCAGACGCTCGAAGCGGCGCGGCGCGCGACACCGCACAATGCCGCGGCGGCGCTCGAAATTCTGGCGCGGCGTCCGGCGAGTGGATATGCAAACGGCAATGGCTTCGCCCAGCATTGGCCGGCGCGGGGCCGCCGCTGGGAGGCAGCATCTTCGCCCGCCAATCCGGGGCTCGCGGAAGCGGGTACGACTTTCCAGGGCTTTGCGCCTTCGGCTGATCTGCGCGAGCCCGCAGCAACGCCCGTCGTTGAAGACGCGCCGCTCGGCGTGGCGCGCGCGCAGCTGCATGAGACCTATATCATCGCCCAGACCGCTGATGGTCTCGTCATCGTCGATCAGCATGCCGCGCATGAGCGCATCGTCTATGAGCGGCTGAAGGCGGCGCGAAGGGACCGCACGGTCGAGCGGCAAATGCTGCTCGTGCCGGCGGTCGTCGAGATCGATGAAGCCTCCGTCGCACGGCTTCTCGAGGCGGCGCCGCTGCTCGATGAATTCGGCCTCATCATCGAAAGTTTTGGGCCCGGCGCCGTCGCGGTGCGCGAACAGCCGAGTCTTTTGAAGAGCGCCGACATGCGGCGCTTGATCCGCGATCTTGCCGATGCGCTCGCCGAAGGCGACAGCGCGAGCCTGCCGCTCGAACGCAAGCTCGAAACCATGCTGGCGACGTTCGCCTGTCACCATTCGGTCCGAGCGGGGCGAAGACTTAACGTCGAAGAGATGAATGCGCTGCTACGCGACATGGAGCAGACGCCGGGCGCCGGCCAATGCAATCACGGCCGGCCGACCTATGTCGAATTGAAGCTCGCCGACGTCGAGCGCCTATTCGGACGCAAGTAGAGTCGGAAGTTTAAGCGGCCTCATCTTCGAGGCGAATGTCATGCCGTCTATCGTCCGCAGGCGTGACGCAGCTTCGGCGCAAGCGGAAGATAAATCTGGACCCCTTTCTCCGCAGAGACCCGGGGTCGTATCCACTGTTTGGATATGAGATTTCATATCGCGAGATCAGTTTCGACAGAATGATGATGGCTTTTGTCAGCGCGAGATATTGGCCGATGCAGACCCGCGGCCCGGTCCCGAACGGAATATAGATCGAGCGCGACGGCTCCGCCGCGCCAGGCAGAAATCGCCGCATATCGAATGCATTTGGATCGGCCCAATATCTATGATGCCGATGCAACGCCCAGGGCGCCACCAGAACCAAGGTTCCGGCTTTGATTTTATGGCCGGCAATGACATCGTCGGATGTGGCTGCGGCCCAAATGAGCGGGATCGCTGGATAGAGGCGGAGAACTTCGCGAAAAAAGGCGCGCACTTCGACGAGTTGCGGCAGGCTCTGCTCGATGATCGAAGGTGAGAGATCCTTGCCGGCGATTGATCGATGAAGCCAGTCTTGCGCCGCCTTGTTCTGCGCCAACAGCGCGAAGGCGCAATAAAGCGTATCGGTCAAAGTATGTGACGCCGTGATGATGAATGTCTTGAGCTGATCGCGCAATCCGCCCGGAGCCTCTAATCCTGTCGGACCATAGGCCGCGATGAATTGAGACAATAGATCCTGCGGCGGCGTGTCATTCGCCGCGGACGCTCCGCGCGCCACAAGCGCGTCGACGAAGGTATTAAGCTGTCGAGCCGCGCGCCGGCGCCCCGGTGTCCGCGGCACCGGCATCCAGGACGGCAAGACCGCATCCCAAATGTCTGCATGAAGCGTCTCGCGCACTTTGACACGTAAATCATTGCGACCGGCTGGCGGATCGCCTTGCGCGTCAGGTGACAAGATGTGGACCGCAAGATCGAAGGTCAATTCGTCGATGAGCGCATGAAGATCGACGCGCTCGCCCGGTGGAATCAAGCGAGGGGAGGCTTCATCGACAAATCGTACGACTTGCCTGGCGATGCCCTTTGCCGCATTTGGCGTGAAGGCGGGACCAATCGCCTTGCGTTGCGCACGCCAGTCTTCGCCTTCACTCAATAGCAGGCCGTTGCCTGTCATTGAGCTAAAGACCCGCTTGAAGATGCGATCTTTCGGATAATCGGCGACTTTGCGCACCATGACATGGTGAACGCCCTCCTCGGACAGCGGCATGAATATGTGCCGCAGTCCAAGCGAAACCCAGCAATGGTCGTCGTGATAGGCCCGTGCCGGCAGCAACTGAAGACTGTCGTGTTTATCGGTTCGCCAGATTTCGAACAGGCTTGCGTCGGCACCGGTCCGCGTGCGAACGGGCGGCGTCCAGACCGGCGGCGGATCATTGAACGTGGAATTCATCATTAAGGCACGCGCTGCTCAAGACTGCGCGTAAAGCTAGTCAGATTGCGTGACGCCGCTTTGCCGAATTTTCTGCGTTTGGATGTCGCGTTACGGCCTAGGTTGCCGATTTGCAGAGGCTGCGTCACGGCGCTGCTAAGACTTCGAAGCTGCGCTTTCACACAGTCGATATTTTTGCGCAATATTGAGTAGATGGATGGGGCTGGCGAATGCAACCATGGCCGGCCCATTTATGTCGAATGGAAGCGCGCCACTGAAGCTCGCCGATGTCGAGCGCCTGTTCGGACGCAAATAGATTCAGGCAAAGGGCTTCAGGGCAAAGCGAAGCTGCTCTTCACCAGGGGCTTTAGAAAGCTTGTTGGGAAGCTGCACGCATAGGCGCCTTCCGCATAGGAGCCAAGCACATAGGCGTCATATTCGACGGTGGCGCCCTTCGGCGCAAAGCTCCAATCGTCCATCCGCGCGATGCCGTCTGCGATCGATTTCTTCAGATCCTTGAGGTCATTACCTTCGATCTTCTCGCCCTCCATGCGGACGGCTTTTTCTTTCAATATCTGGCGTTCGCATTCGGCATTGATCTTCTCAGCCGCGCCGGCGGCAAAGACATCGCCGAAGGTCAGAAGCTTGCCGCTCGCCGCATCGATATTGATGTCGCTCGTGCCGCCATTGCCATGCGCGCCGCCGGCATTTTGGTAGGTCTCGATATGGGCGGAGATGAGCTTTGGCGAGGCGTAGACCATGCGTGCCCGCACCATGAAGGAATAGATCATGTCGCGGCCGAATTCGTCGTTCTTGCCGGACGGCAGATCCTTCAGCGCCTTGTCGATTTCGGCATTGAAGAGCTTTTCGGCAGCATTTGTCGGCGGCGTATATTTGAGAACGGCGACATCGATCTCATAATAGCCTTTGCGGCCGGCCTGCTGGATGAAGACCGGCGTGAGCTTGCCGCCAGTGCCAGGTCCGGCCTCCGGCAGACCCTCGAGAAAATGCTCGCGTGCCAGGCTCTGATCGATCAGACATTGCGCCATCTTCTCGCCTTGCGCATCGGCGCAGGCATTGGCGCGGTCTCTGAGCCACAAGCGCTGCGACAGAATGAGCGCCTTTTTGTCGGCCTCGGACGAGCGCGCGGCGAGCGCCACATAGGCCTTCGACATGGCCGCATCGGCGGCGGCGGCTTTCGGATCGGCGCAGAGCGCCTTGTCCTGCGGCGTCTTCGCCTTGGAACAATCCAGCGCCGCCGCGTGGACAGTCGAGGCGAGCACGAAAAACGCAGTTAATTTGAGCAGATTTTGCATGAACGGCCATCCCCTGCTGTGAGACATGCAAGCCTAGCATTTTCGCTATGCGCTGTCGTTCACCCGATATAGCAAAGAGAGGCTGCCCTACCGCATTGATCGCCGTCATGCCTTTTGCATGTCAGGCATGTGTCATATCCGTTGCGCCGGCAAATTGTCGCTTTGGGGCACCCCCCGTCACAAAGCGCTGTTCCCTTTGTCGGGAATGTTCTAACTGTTTGAAAACCCGACAGGCTTGAGATGAATGTCCTTCTCCTTGGTTCAGGCGGGCGCGAACATGCGCTTGCATTGACGCTTCGCAAAAGTCCCGCGCTCAACCGTTTCTTCGTCGCGCCCGGCAATCCGGGAATTGAAAAGCTCGCCAAATCGGTGATGCTCGTCTCCGAAGACCATGAGCAGATCGTCGCATTTTGCAAACGCCAAACGATCGATCTCGTCATCATCGGTCCCGAGGCGCCACTCGTCGACGGGCTCACGGATTCGCTTGCAGCCGAAGAGATCAAGGCTTTCGGCCCGTCGGAAGATGCGGCGCTGCTTGAAGGCTCGAAGGCCTTCGCCAAGAAGATCTGCGAGATCTTCTCCATTCCCACAGCCGCCTATGCGCGCTTCGCCGATGCTGGCTCCGCCAAGGCGCATCTGAAGGAAAAGGGCGTGCCGATCGTCGTCAAGGCGGATGGTCTTGCTTCCGGCAAGGGCGTCGTCGTCGCGGAAACCATGGCGGAAGCGGAAGCCGCGATCGATGCCATGTTCGGCGGCCAATTTGGCGATGCCGGCAAGACCGTCCTGCTCGAAGAAAAGCTTGTCGGCGAAGAAGTCTCCTTCTTCGCGCTTTGCGACGGCAAGCATGCTTTGGCGCTCGGCTCAGCGCAGGACCATAAGCGTCTCGGCGAAGGCGATACCGGACCGAATACCGGCGGCATGGGCGCCTATTCGCCGGTGCCTTTCATGGATGCGGCGATGACCGAGCGGGTGATGGCCGAGATCGTGCGGCCGCTCATTGCCGGCATGGCCGAATTGGAGCGGCCTTTCGTCGGCTTGCTGTTCGTCGGTCTGATGATCACGGCGCAAGGACCGAAGGTCATCGAATTCAATGTGCGGTTCGGCGATCCCGAAACGCAGGCCATTCTGCCGCGGCTTGAGCAGGATTTGTTGCCGCTCCTAAAAGCCTGCGCCGATGAGGATCTGCCAGTCGCGCCGATCTATCTCTCCGATCAGGCGGCCGTCACGGTGGTGATGGCGGCGAAAGGTTATCCGGAAAATCCCGTCAGGGGCGGCGAGATCCGCGGCCTTGAGAAGGCTGAGGCGATGGAGGGGGTGATCGTCACTCATGCCGGCACGAAGCGCGAGGGGCAGAAGATCATCGCTGACGGTGGCCGCGTGCTGAACATCACGGGCGTTGGCGCGAGCCTCGAAGAGGCGCGCCAGCGCGCCTATGCGGCGATTGATGTCATCGATTGGCCGGACGGATATTGCCGCAAGGATATTGGCGCGAAGAAGTAGCGCGATGCCTGTCGCCGCTCTCCCCGCTTGCGGGAAGAGTTACGGCAAGGGGCCGGGGGATTTGCCCCGACATCTCCAGCATTGCGGCCAATCACCAAGCCTCTCACCCTAACCCTCTTTCCATTTATGGGGGGAGGGGATGCGCCGCCGTTATGATCATCACCTGCGTATCGCCATAGAGGCGCTGCTTCCGACAGTCGCCGGTTATAGGATCGTCCGCTTGATTTACATCAGGGCCGCCCGCTTATTTGTGGGCTTTGATTTCATGTTGTTCCGGTCCAATCAACACGGGTGAGATAGGAGAGAAGGCCATGAATAAATTTGATGGTTTGTCCGAGGTGGCGCGCAGTTGGTTGATGAAGATCTTCAGATTGAGTGTCGCGGCTGGACCGGCAATTTGCGCAATGGGCGCATCAGACAAGGTCTTTGCCAGCCAGTTTCTGGAGAAAGGAGCTGAAATGACCTTCCCCCAGATGACCTATGATCCGGGTTTGCAGATGATGGTGAACCCCGTCACGCGCCAGCCGATCTATGAGAACAACAAAGATATGAAGCTGGCGAAGGTGACCGACTATAATGGTTGTTCCGACTGTCCCAAATATGATGAGTGAAACGTCGGGATCGAGACCGAATTTCGCTTCGGCGCGATCAGATGTGCTCTTTGGTTTGAGCGAGATGATTTCTTAAACTTTGCGCGGCGATGAAAACCATTTTACTCATCACCGCGCGCTTCGATGCTGCCGCGGATCTACTCCTTGCCGAACTAAGACGGCATGATGCGCCGTGCGTCCGATGGAACACGCGCGAATTCCCCCAGGATTCGGTTCTGACCTATCGGCTGTCGAACGGCGCCTTCGGCGGAGAAATCATTTCCGATGGTCGGAGAATCGATCTTGAGACGATTGGGAGTATCTGGTGGGGCTGGGATCAGCCAAACGGGTTTCCTGGAGACCTTGTCGGCGAGGAGAGAGGCTTTGCGGAAAGAGAAGCACAGCTCGCTCTCACCGCACTCATGACGGTCGGTAATTTCCTCTGGATCAACCACCCGCTGCGCGAACGTCGCGCGAAATCTAAGCCCGCTCAATTATTCGTCGCGCGTCAAGTCGGGTTCGAAATCCCTCAGACAGTCATCACCAACGATCCCAATGAGGCCCGCGCATTTATCGAAAAATCCGCGACGCAAATTATCTACAAAGGCCTCTCTCAGCCACGCAATATGAAGCCGGGCACTGTGCTGTTTACCAATCTCCTTACGAAGGACAAACTGGCAAAGCTTGATCTCATTCGCCTCACACCTGGAATTTTTCAGGAGCGCGTCGATAAAGCGTATGAGATACGTATCACAGTGGTGGGGACACGCATTTTCAGCGCCCGAATCGATTCTCAAGCCCAGGCTGCAGCAACCCTCGATTGGCGGCGCGCGCTTCAGGACGTCAATTACGAAGCCATCGACTTGCCGCCCGAGATAGCGACGAAGATCCACGCGTTCATGGACTCCTTCGGCTTGGTCTACGGCGCGTTTGATTTCATTGTGACCCCGGACGGACGCTACGTGTTCTTGGAAGTGAATCCTTCGGGTCAATATATGTGGGTGGAGTGCGCCACTGGTCTGGGCATCACGTCGGCGCTCGCTGAAGCGCTTTCAGAACCATGTCGGATCTAGTTGTCACGTTACATAGCTTCGCTACAATCATACTGATCGCTGCTGCTCCGGTCTCTTCGATCGCAAAATACGAAGTCCTTCGAGGACGCGACCTCTTACGCTGACGCAGAGAAGGGGGTCGCCCTCAATATCACCACTTGCGTATCGCCATAGGCGCGCTGTTCGAGGAGCGTGAAACCGTCCGGCAGATCGAGCTTCGCATCGGCGGACTCTTCGACGACGGCGAGTGCATCTTTCACGAGCCAGCCGCCGTCTCTGAGCGCGATGAGTGCCGGCTCGGCGAGGCCCTTGCCATAGGGCGGATCGAGAAAGGCGAGGCCGAATTTTTC
This sequence comes from Methylovirgula sp., assembly GCA_052144065.1. Classification (GTDB taxonomy): domain Bacteria; phylum Pseudomonadota; class Alphaproteobacteria; order Rhizobiales; family Beijerinckiaceae; genus Methylovirgula. Next base: position 17,183 of record JBKQRA010000140.1, read on the forward strand.
GCTGGCCGGCGCAACTCCGAGCTTGCGCGCGTCGCGGCGAAAGATCTTCGTTGAGCCGCCGAGGCCGAGCGCTTCGACATTGGCGCGCAGAACGGCGCGCGCCTGCGTCCCATCGTCGACGAAGAGCACGCGCTTGGCGCCGCGCGACAGCGCCTCGAGCCCCATCGCGCCGGTGCCGGCGAAGAGATCGATCACCGCCGCGCCTTCGACCGGATCGTCATAGGCATGCGCGAGAATATTGAAGATCGTTTCGCGCAGACGATCCGATGTCGGCCTGATGGCGTGGGTTGCCGGGCTTTGCAGCGCCCGGCCTTTCAGGCGGCCAGCGATAATGCGCATGAGTCTTGCCGCATCACGGTTGTTTGCGGCCCTTGCCTTGCGGGCGCGGCCTATTCGAGCCCGGCTTCACCGGCCGGCCCTGCGAACGCGGTTTCGAAGGGCCGCCTTGCTGCGGCCGGCCTTTTGCCGGTCCTTGAGCAGCACCTTGCGGGCGGCCTTTCGACGCTCCCTGTGGCCGCGCCTTAGGACCGCTGGCTTTTGGCGGACGGCCCTGCGCAGCGGCGGCCTGCGACCGTCCCGGCGCATCAGCGCGAGAGGCAGCTTGCGTGCGATCCTGCGCGCGGGCCTTCGAATAGCTTTGCTCCTGGCGCGGCCGATCTTTCGCTGCGCCTTGAGACTGCGGCCGGCCCTTAGGACCGCCGGCCTTTGCCGGGCGATCTTGCGAATAGGTTTTTTTCGGCCTGCCTTGGGCGGAAGCTTCAGAAGCGCGCGGCCGGTCTTGTGACGGAGCCTGCTCCCTGCCATGGGTATGAGCTTGCGACGTCCTTGGCGGGCGGTCTTCCGAGCCAGCGCGCGCGGTCTGCCGCGGCGGCTTTTTGATTGCCGGCGGCTTGATTTCGCTCCGCCGTTCGATCGTCACCGTACGGCCTTTGCGGTCGGCGATCTCGCCCGTCTCTATGCGGCGGCGCGCGCCGGCCTTCTCCTGGCGCGTCTCTTCGGCGCGCAGCGTCGAGACATGTTTGCGCGGGCCCGGCTGCGGCCGATGCTTGATCTTCTCAGGCTCGGCCTCGGGCCTCGCATGTTTCGGCCGTGGACCGGTCCGTGTCTTCGCGCCAGGCTGCGTGCTCAGTCTTGGCCCGGATCTCGGTCCAGACCTTGGCCCAGATCTCGCGCTGTCTCTTTCGCCGTTTCTTCCACTGTCCCTTGCGCCATCCCGCGCGCGGGCTTTGGCGCCAGCATGCGGCGCCGGCCGTGGCTTGTGGCTCGGCGCGGGCGGCTCCTCAGCCACGGTCTCAAGCGGCGCATCGAAATCGACGCCGGCGGCTTGCGCCAAGGCCGTGCCGAGCTGATCGCGCAGCACGCGGGTGCGTACTTCTTCGAGCTTGCCTTCGCCGAGCTCGCCGAGCTGGAACGGCCCGAAGGAAATCCGGATCAGCCGATTGACGGTCAGGCCCAAATGTTCGAGCACGCGCTTGATCTCGCGGTTCTTGCCTTCGCGTAGGCCCATCGTCAGCCAGCAATTGGCGCCTTGCTGGCGATCATGGGTCGCCTCGATCCCGGCATAGCGCACGCCGTCGATCGTCACGCCCTTGCTCAAGCCGTCGAGCATCGCCTGATTGGTCTCGCCATTGGCACGGACGCGGTAGCGGCGCAGCCAGCCCGTCGTCGGCAATTCGAGGATGCGGGAGAGGCCGCCATCATTCGTCAGCAGCAGCAGGCCCTCGGTATTGATGTCGAGCCGGCCGACGCTCATCAGCCGCGGCGCGTCGGGCGCATGCTCGCGCAGATAATCGAATATGGTGGGCCGGCCTTCCGGATCCTTATGGGTCGTGACGAGGCCGCGCGGCTTGTGGAAGAGAAAGAGCCGCGTCCGCTGCCGCTCGACGAGCGGCTTGCCGTCGACGCTGATCTGATCCGTGGGACCGATGGCGACGGCCGGACTTTCCAAAATCTTGCCGTTGACGGCGACACGGCCTTGCGCGATCCACGCTTCGGCGTCGCGGCGGGAGCAGAGGCCGGCGCGGGCAATGACCTTGGCTACTCGGTCGCCGGCCGAGCTCGGTTCTGTCCCGGCGTTCGAATCGGGGCTCTTGCGCGGCGACTTCCGCTGCGGCGTGCGTTGCGTCGTTCTTTGATTTGCTCGTTGCGGTATTCTTTGCATGGGGCTTGATAGCAGGTCTGGGGCAGCGTGGGGACGAAAAGCCGGTAGATGGCTTATGACTGAGACGGCAAAGGATAAACAAGAGCCGGCCGGCGGCGCCGAGGCGGCGGCACGCGATCCGATGACGCTCGCCTTTGCCGCGGCCCGCGTGGCCGGCGCGCAGGGCGAAGTGCCGGTCGGCGCGGTCATCGTCCGCGACGGCGTGATATTGGCCGAAGCCGGCAACCGGACGCTCCTCGACAAGGACCCCACTGCGCATGCAGAAATGCTGGCGATCCGGGAGGCCTGCCAGGCGATCGGCTCGGAGCGCCTCATCGGCTGCGATCTCTATGTGACCCTGGAGCCTTGCGCCATGTGCGCGGCGGCGATCTCCTTCGCTCGGCTGCGCCGGCTCTATTGGGCCGCAAGCGATCCCAAGGGCGGGGCGATCGAGCACGGGCCGCGGTTTTTTGCCCAGCCGACCTGCCATCATCGGCCCGAGACCTATGGTGGATTGCGCGACAGCGAAGCTGCCGAAATGCTACGGGATTTTTTCAAATCGCGGCGTTAGCCGTCCCACCGAAGAGAGCTTAACTGGCGGGGAGGCGGACTTGACACCCGCGAAGGCGGAGCCCAAAACCCGCCTGTCCCGCTCCCCGCAGGGCTTTTGGCCTTGAGGCGATGGGCATTGTTCGCGGGCCCACTATATAGAGCGTGTCGAGCGAAGTCCCTGGGGCTTTGACGCGCAAAGCCCGTTCTCCGATCCGAAGGATCGTGCGCATGAACTCCGAACCGGTGAACGCCGAATCCATGACTGCCAAGCCGAAGCTTCAAATCTTTCTCTGCGCGCCGCGCGGCTTTTGCGCCGGTGTGGTGCGGGCTATCGATGCCGTCGAGCAGGCCCTGCGCATCTATGGCGCGCCGGTCTATGTGCGGCACGAGATCGTCCATAACAAATATGTTGTCGAGGGGCTGAAGGCGAAAGGCGCGATCTTCGTCGAAGAGCTCGACGAAATCCCGGATATGACGCGGCCGGTGATCTTCTCCGCGCATGGCGTGCCGAAATCGATCCACGCCCATGCCGGCGAATTGAATATTCTGGCGATCGATGCGACCTGTCCTCTGGTCACCAAAGTGCACCGCGAGGCCGAGGCGCATCACAAGCGCGGTCGCCAGGTGCTGCTTGTCGGCCATGCCGGCCACCCGGAAGTCGTCGGCACGCTCGGCCAATTGCCGAAGGGTTCGATCATCCTCGTTCAGACGCCGGAAGATGTGTACAAGCTCACCGATGTCGACGAGAGCAAGCTCGCCTATGTGACGCAGACGACGCTGTCGATCGACGACACGCGCAATATGGTCGAGGCGCTGACGCGGCGCTTTCCGAACATCACTGGGCCGCATAAGGAAGACATCTGCTACGCGACGACCAATCGCCAGGAAGCCGTCAAGCGCATTGCGCCGATCGTCGATGCGATGATCGTCGTCGGCTCCTCGAATTCGTCGAATTCTCAGCGCCTGAAGGAAGTGGCGGAACGCTCCGGCTGCAAGATGGCGCGGCTCGTCCTGCGCGCCGATGACGTCGATTGGGACCTCTTCAAGGACGTGCGCTCGGTCGGCATCACGGCGGGCGCCTCGGCGCCGGAAGTTCTCGTCGAAGAAATCATGGATGCGTTCGGCCAGCGCTTCGAGCTTGCGATCGAGATCGTGTCGACGGCCGATGAGAGCGTCTTCTTCCCGCTGCCGCGCGAATTGCGGCCGGATGTGAAGGCCATGTCCGAGCGCGAGGCCGAAGGAGCGGCGCACTAAGCGCCGTCTTCGCGTTCGTTTTCGACTCCATCCTCGATTCTCGGGCCGCTCCAGCTGCGGCCGTTCTCGCTGAGAGTGGCGCGGCTTGCGAGCGCAACACCGTCCGCCTCGAAGCTCAGCGACCAATCCGCCCATTTCGCTCGAAATGCGTGATCGTCTTCGGCGATGGCCTCCTGCCGCGTCTTGCCGCCCCAATCGATGAAGAGGCGCGCGCCGTTCTGCGTGACGCGCAAGATCTTCTGTTCGGCCAGGCGATAGACGCCGACATAATCGGCGAGCAGGGCAGGATCGAGCGCGACGTCGGAGTCCTGCGCGACGCCGAAATAGAGCGCTGCGAGATCGCGCGCGATCTTCTGCACCGGTGCTGCCTGAATATTGGCGAGGACGATGAAAGTCACGTCGTTGTCCGGATAATGGCTGAGCACGACGCTGAAACCGTTGATGCCGCCGGCATGCACCAGATGCGGGTGACCAAACTGGCTCTGAACCGCAAAGCCCATCCCATAGCCGTGACCGTGATCCGCGATCATCAGCGCGACGGAGTGGGCGCTGATGGGCCTCGCGCTCTTCAGCGCCCGCAGCCAGGCAAAAAGATCGCCAGCAGTGGCATAGATGGAGCCCGCCGCATGCGGAACGCTCATCGCGATGAAGGCGGCCGGCGCGACTTGACCATCGACGAAGCGATAGCCGTGCGCGCGATAGGGGATGAGCGAATCGCTATGCTCATAGCCTGTCTCGGTAAGGCCGAGCGGCGGCAGGATGTGTTGCGCGAGATAGGCCTCATAGGAGAGGCCGGTCAGAAGCTCGATGACATGGCCGAGAATGACATAGCCGCCGTTGTTGTATTTGAACTGCGTGCCCGGTGAAAACAGCAGCGGCGCGTCGCGGGTCAGCGCGATGATCTCTTCGGGCGTCCGCTCGATCCGCGCCGCGGCATCGAAGAAGCCGGGGATCGATGTGTAGCTTGGAATGCCTGACGTATGGGTCAAGAGATGCAACAGGCTGACGTCGGCCCAGGCAGCAGGCGCGTCGCGGTAATGGCGGGCGATTGGATCCTTGAGGCGCAGCGCGCCTTTCTCCATCAGCTGGAGGACGGCGGCGGCCGTATATTGCTTGGTGAGCGAGCCCAGGCGGAATTTGCTCTGCGGCTGATGCGCGATCTGCCATTCGCGGTCGGCGAGGCCAAAGCCCTGGTTCAGGACGATGGCGTCGCCAAAGGCGATCAGAACCGTTCCGGCGAAATGATCGGCGGCGACGAATTCATCGACAAGCGCGCGGGCCGCGCCGCTGAAAGCCGGCGGCGGCGTAAGGTATCGTTGGGGCGATTTGAAAAAAGCATCGGCCATTGCGCGGCAGTATAGACTGCCTGGCCCTTCGCCCTCAAATGCGATTGGCCGTCGGCATCAATCGATCATATAGCGGAATCCGACGCGGAACTCGTGCGCGTAGGATTGCACGGTGGACGAATAGCCCGGCACGGTGATCGATGACGCGATGCTGCTGTCGTAGAAGGAATAGGTGCCCATATTGATGTAGCGGTAGCCGAGGTCGAGGAAGGCATGCGGATAGACCTCGATGGCGACGCCCGCCATCAACGCCCAGGCGAGCGAGATCGGCATATGGGTCGCGTAGCACTGCACTGTTCCGTTCTGCGTGCAGGGATCGAGCGGGCTCGCCGTCGTCATCTTGGTGCGGCCCCAGGCCGCGCCGACGCCGGCGCCGATATAGGGCGAAACACCGTTCCAATTGCCGATGAAACTGCCGAGGTCGATATAGCCGTTCGCCAGCGCGTCCCAACGATCGCCGAAGGCATTGTAGGTCGTCGTCGGATCATAGCCGCTGACAGAACCGCGATAATCGAAGGTCGCGTCCGTGCGGAACCAATTGGTGAATTTGTAGCCGGCGCCGAGGCCCACGCTGTAATTGTTGCGCAGATCGCTGGTGTTGGGGAAGAGACCATAGGCGTTGACTTGCGGGACCGAATCGCGCGCGTAGGCGACGTCGCCGCGCAGATACCAGCCGGTGCCGAATTCGACGGGCTGAACGGGCGCCGCAGCCGGGCCGCCGCCGGTGAAATAGGAGTCGAGATCGGCGGCCGAAACCTGGCTTGAGAGAGCGATGATGGTGGTCGCTGCGCTGATTGCGAGACCCATCCCACGCGCGACTTTTTTGCGGCTCGACATCACTTCATTTCCCTTCAGGCTTCGCCTAGAAAGGAAATGTGAAGGATATTTCTTAAGCAGCTCTTAACCATAATAAATTTGCCGACCGCGGCAGATTACAAAAGTCGGACAAAAAAAGCGGGCCTCGCGGCCCGCTTTGGAAGTCGATTGGGAAAGCTGGAAGCAGTGCCGATCAATATTTGCTGATGAGCGGCAGCTGCGGCGCCGGCTGCGGAATGTCGGCGAACATCCAGCGCATGCCGAGGCGGATATCCTGCGAGGCAAGATGGAATTTCTGCACCTCGCCGGCGCAGCCGCCGGCGGCCGTATTGGTGCAGGAGATCACGCCGGTGGTGACATTGCCCAGATCGAGGTAGCGATAGCCGAGTTCGAGTTTCAGATTTGGCGTGACCGCATAGGAGAGGCCGGCCATGGCCGCCCAGGCGAAATTGGTCGTGCTGTTGGACGACGCGTAACCGAAGCCTTGATTCGGAGACATACCGACGTCGGTGAGGCCGTTGACCGTGTTGTAAGCGAGGCCGATGCCAGCGCCGACGAAGGGCGTCACGCCATACCAAGTGCCGATGTCGAAGTAGCCGTTAGCGAGGAAGACAGCGCTGTTTACATTGCCGTTATAATCGTCATAGCAATTGCCCGAGAGGGAGCCGCAGAAGCTGGTGTAGCTTTCAATGGCGTGGTAGCGCGCGCCGGTGCGATATTCGCCAGTGACGTCGGCGTGGAACCAGTTGTTGAACTGATAACCGACACCGAGATCGATGAAGGCCGAATCGCCGAGAGATCCGGCGTTGAACTGATCGCCCGTGACCACGAAGCCGGGAGTGGTGAACGTGTTCCGAAGATTGCTCATCTGCGCGATGCCGGCGCCCACGTCGCCGCGCAGATACCAGCCGCCGAACTGCACCGGCACTGGCGCCTCCACGACGGGAGGCGGAGGCAACGGCAATGGCATATCCGCTGCGACGGCGGAGCTTGCGGCGCCAGCGGCAAGCGCGCCGGCAAGGAAGATAGCTTGCATGCTGCCGGAAAGGCTTGTCATGACGATTCATTCCCCTCAATGACGGGCGAACAGCGCCCGAAAATCGTTTGCCGGAGGAAGATCGCGCAAAGACCTTAAAGCCGTCTTAACCCTAGTTTTTAAGGTTAAGAACGACTGAGCGGCCCGGATTTGGCCGCGTTCCGGCGCATCGCCGCGCATGCGCGCGACGCGATTTTTCGGGGCTTTGAGAGGTGAATCCGCGTTAACGGTGCGGAGGCGGAGCGGCCTAAGCCGCCGCCGCGCTCAGCGCTTCGCAGACATCGTCGACGACGCGTTCGACGAGATCATGATCATCGCCTTCACCCATGACGCGGACGACGGGCTCGGTGCCGGAGAGGCGGATGATCAAGCGCCCGGCATTGCCGAGCTTGCTGCGGCCGGCTTCGATCGCCTTCGAGACATGCTCTTCTTCGAGAGGCGCGTGGGCCTTAAAGCGGACGTTCTTGAGGATCTGCGGCAGCGGCTCGAACTTGCGGCAGACTTCGCTCACCGGCCGCATCTTGCGTTTCACCACCGCCAATAATTGCAGTGCGGCGACGAGACCGTCGCCCGTCGTGCAGTAATCGGAGAGGATGATATGGCCCGATTGCTCGCCGCCGAGATTGTAGCCATGCGCGCGCATATGTTCGAGCACATAGCGGTCGCCGACCGGCGTGCGAGCAAGCGTCAGGCCGATGCCGTTGAGGTGGCGCTCGAGACCCAGATTCGACATCAGCGTCGCGACGATGCCCGGCTGGGAGAGGCGCCCGGTTTCCTTCCAGTCTTCGGCGATCACCGCCATCAGCTGATCGCCGTCAACGACCTTGCCGCGTTCGTCGACGATGAGCACGCGGTCGGCGTCACCGTCAAGCGCGATGCCGATGTCGGCGCGCATCTCGCGGACCTTGTGCATCAACGCGGTCGGCGCGGTGGAGCCGACGTCGCGGTTGATGTTGAAGCCGTCCGGCTCGACGCCGATCTTGATGACTTCCGCGCCGAGCTCCCACAAGGCTTCCGGCGCGACCTTGTAGGCGGCACCATTGGCGCAATCGACGACGATGCGCAGGCCTTCGAGCGAGAGGTTGCGCACCAGCGTGCGCTTGGCAAATTCGATATAGCGGGCGCGATCGCCTTCGACGCGCATGGCGCGGCCGAGATCGGCGGGCTTCGACAGTTTCAGCGACACATCCTTGTCGAGCAACGCCTCGATCTGCGATTCGGCATCATCCGACAGTTTGAAGCCATCGGGGCCGAAGAGCTTGATGCCGTTATCCTCGTAGAGATTGTGCGAGGCGGAAATCATGACGCCGACATCGGCGCGCATCGAATGCGTCAGCATGGCAACCGCCGGCGTCGGCATCGGGCCGAGCAGCAGCACATCGACGCCGACCGAGGTGAAGCCGGCGACCATGGCGGTTTCGATCATATAGCCGGAGAGGCGCGTATCCTTGCCGATCACGGCACGGTGGCGATGGTCGCCGCGTTGAAAGAGAACGCCCGTGGCTTGCGCAACCCGCATCGCAAGCTCGGGCGTGATCACCTTATTGGCGAGACCGCGAATGCCATCAGTGCCGAAATATGTGCGCGCCATAAATGCGATCGTCCTTCGTTCCTCAGCCGAGCGTTTGCGACGAAAAGGCGTCTCGGCTCTGCTTTGGGCGCAGTTGCCCGCAATCCATCGTCACTAGCCTACAAAACTCACTAAAATTCAATTGTGTACGTCGGTTTAGCTTAATGCAACCCGTCTCGCAGCTCTGCAGTACCGGCAAAAGATGACTAAACCGCGACCTTTAGGGCGCTTTGCAGGGCACAAAATTTCGGCGGTCTCCAAACTTTAGCCGAACTGTGGTTTATGATCGCGGTGACCTTGAATCGACCTTTGACTCTTAGGAATTTGACGCAATGGCTCGTTGCATGAGAGCTCTAGCGGTGCCGTTTCTGACTTTGGCCATTGTTGGGGCTGCCGCGATCTGCGGCCCCGGCGTCGCGACCGCGGGATCGGCGAATCATCCGATCCAGCTCGCCCAATCCTACGGCGTGCCGCCGGGGAATGTCGGCGACGGCGGCGATCAGGGCGATCAAGGGAGCAGCAGCGGCGATGCCGGGCTTGTGGTGCGCGTCGGCCAGCTCGAAGAACAGGTCCGCCAGCTCAACGGCAAGATCGAGCAACTGCAATATGCCAACAAGCAGCTCGAAGATAAAATGGCGAAATTCCAGCAGGATGTGGAATTCCGCTTCCAGGAACTCGGACATAAGGGCAAGCCGCTGCCAAAGCGCAGCGATCTGTCATCGTCGGAGCCGTCGCTTGCCGCTACCACACCTGATACGCCAAGCGTGACGGCCTCCGCCGCGCCGCGCTCGGGCAGTCGCGACGATGCGTTCGATCCGAGCAAGGATCCGAGCGCGCCCGGCGTGCCGCGTGCGCTCGGCTCCACGAGCCCGGCGCCAGTCGTGGCCGGTAGTCCACGGAGTGGCGATGTCGCGAGCAGCGATGATGGCCCGATCACACTGTTGAGCAGCCCGCAACGCAATGGGCCGCCGCCGGCTGCGCCGGCGAGCCCCGCACGATGGGCAGTATGCCGGCAAAGCACCCGGCGGCCGCGCCGGCCGGGTTCACCACGACGCCCGGCGGTACGGTGATCGCCGACACGCAAGCCAATCCGCAGAAGGAAGAATTCGACGTCGCGCTCGGCTATCTGAAGCAGAAAGACTATGAGGATGCCGAACGCGGCTTTGCCGCCTATATCGCCAAGAA
>JBKQRA010000141.1:0-4092 GCA_052144065.1 Methylovirgula sp.
AAGTACGCACGGCGGCTTCGGCTTCTTCCCGAGATGGCCGCTGTGGCTTTGACGCCCCGGCGCTCGGCGCGGCGGGCTTGGTAGGAGCCGATTTTAGCGGCTGGCGGTCGAGCAAGGACTTAACCACGTCATCCATGTGGTGCCTCCTGGGAGTTGGTAAGGGGAAAAATCGCCATGCCTTCGGCAACCGTGCCGGGGAACGTCGAACCGGGGAACCTGCTGGAAATGTGCCAAATCTCCTTCGCCATGCCCGGCTACCCTATATAATATCTAGATGGTGCCGTCATCCGGCCCATGCGGTCAGGTTTTGAGGCATGTTGACAGACATCTACAGCGATAAAATCCTTGATTTGGCGGCGAATATTCCCCGCCAGGGACGATTGGCCGCGCCCGATGCGACGGCCAAAGCCCATTCGAAGCTTTGTGGCTCGACGATCATTGTCGACCTTGTGATGAAGGACGGTAAGGTTGTCGACTTTGCTCACGACGTGAAGGCCTGCGCCCTGAGCCAGGCGGCAGCCTCCATCATGGCCCGTAATGTCATCGGTGCCACGGCTCCCGAACTCCGGCAATTGCGCGATGAGGTGCGGGCCATGCTGAAGGACAAGGGGCCACCGCCGCAGGGCAAATGGGCCGAGATCGCCGTTCTCGAACCGGTTCGTGACTTCAAGGCACGCCACACTTCGACCCTTTTGACCTTTGAGGCGACGGTGGATGCCATCAACCAGATTGAAGCGGCGCAAAAGCCCCTCGAATAGGCTCGGCATGACGGACACGCACCCTTTGGATGTGGGAAACACGCCGGCAAAGCGCAATGGCGCCACCCGGCTTGCGGCAAGCTTGCGATTAGCCCCGCGGCTTGCGGCGCATTGTCTGATCCGCGCCTATCAGCTGACGCTTTCGGGACTGATCGGCCGGCAATGCCGCTATCTGCCAAGCTGCTCGTCCTACACGGACGAGGCGATCGTGCGGCATGGGCTCTATGCCGGCACCGTCATGGGTGTCGCAAGGCTTTGCCGCTGCCATCCTTGGGGCAATCACGGCTTCGATCCGGTGCCGGAAAGCCTGCCGGCAGGACACTCATGGGCGCGGCCCTGGCGCTATGGCGATTGGCGCGGGCCGCAACACTGTGAGGACATTTCGTGCGAGGAAATTTCGTCCCAAGAGGAAAATTTGCTTCCCAACGCGGCGGAAGCTACCCGACGGCGACGCTCCTCGAGCCGAGGATCATTCGGTTGCACGATAATTTGAGCTTTGCCAAATCCTATTCCATGCTGAGTACGAGGCGACCGTAACCACAGCCTTTGCTTGAGGACCGCATGGACGCAGCAAATTCCCGCAAGCCTGATTATCCGATCGATCCCATCTTCACCGCGCGCTGGTCGCCGCGTGCGTTCACCGGCGAGCCGATTCCCGAATCAGACCTTGCCACTATGTTCGAGGCGGCCCGCTGGGCGCCGTCGTCCAGCAATCTGCAGCCGTGGCGGTTTTTCTATGCCATCGCCGGGTCCGAGCATTTCGCCGCTTTTCTCGGGCTGCTTGTCGAGTCCAATCAGGCCTGGGCGAAGAATGCCGGTGCGCTTATCGTGCTCGTGTCGAAGACCACGCAGGTCGCGCGCGACAACAGTGTCGTGACGAATTACAGCCATTCCTTCGACACCGGCACGGCCTGGGGCTTTTTCGCGCTTGAGGCGCATAGGCTCGGCTACGCGACGCATGCGATGGGCGGCTTCGACAAGGATCGCGCGCGGGTCGTGCTGAAACTGCCGGATGACTATCGGCCGGAAGCGGCGATCGCGATCGGCCGGCAGGGCGAGAAAGCGATGTTATCCGAGGCCATGCAGGCGCGCGAGGTCCCGAGCCCCCGCCTGCCGCAAAAAGACTTCGTCTTTGAAGGCGGCTTTCCTGCCGCCTGAGGGGCGCCGAGCCAATCGCGCGGCGACCCGCTCCCTGTGGATCGTCGCGTCGAAAACATCTCAATTCATCAAGACTTTGAGCCCGATTGATTTAAATCTATGCACGCCAGAGTGGGCCGCCCCAAACCGGCGATACGCCTTGTCCAAGACCGCGAGCCCACACCGATGACTGATGAAACTGCCAAGCCTGATCATGCGAATGTCAAAATAAAACGGCAGGTTCGGCGCGTCCGGGCAAAGGAGAGTCACGTGCAGGTTAATGCGGAAGGGCGCAAGCGCGTCGAGACAGCCGAAACGATTGCCATCAATGAAGCTCAGGCGGGCGCTGGTTCGCCGGCCGCCTCGATCCCGGTAATGGACGAGATCGGCGACATCGGTGCGCATCCAGACGAACTCGCGCGCTCGCCGCAGCGCTTCATCAACCGCGAATTGTCCTGGCTCGAATTCAACCGCCGCGTCCTGCAGGAAGCCTCGAACCGCAATCATCCGCTGCTCGAACAATTGCGCTTTCTCTCGATCTCGGCGAACAATCTCGACGAATTCTTCATGGTCCGCGTCGCGGGTCTGCGTGGTCAGGTCCGCGCCGGTGTCGATACGGCGTCAGAGGATGGCCTGACGCCGGCCGAGCAGCTGATCAAAATCCGCGAGCGCGCCGGTCTTCTCACCGCCGAGCAGCAGCGCCGCTGGCGGGAACTCCGCGGCGAATTGAAGGCCGAGAAAATCGTCCTCGTTGATCCGCAGGATCTCGGCAAGACCGAGTTCACCTGGCTCGAACATTATTTCCTGCAACACATCTTCCCGGTGCTGACGCCGCTTGCCGTCGATCCGGCGCATCCTTTTCCCTTCATTCCCAATCTCAGCTTCACGGTCGCGGTCGAATTGGTACGGCCGGGCGACAGCAAATATATGAAGGCCTTGATCCGCCTGCCGGCGAAGATCGAACGCTTCATCAGACTGCCGGAAGGGCAGGGCGAGGCGCGGTTCATCGCGCTGGAATCCGTCGTGGGCATGTTCACCCAATCGCTGTTCCCTGGCTATATGGTGCGCGGCTCGGGCCTCTTCCGCATCATTCGCGACAGCGATCTCGAGGTCGAAGAAGAAGCCGAAGATCTCGTGCTGCTGTTCGAGAGCGCGCTGAAGCGCCGCCGCCGCGGCTCTGTCATCCGGCTCGAAGTCGACAGCCTCATGCCCGAGGAGCTGCGGAGCTTCGTCGCCGGCGAGCTCGATGTCGGTAGCGACGAGATCTTCGTGCTCGACGGCATGCTGGCCTTGAACGAGCTGTCGGAGATCATCAGCGTCGATCGGCCCGACCTCAAATTTCGTCCCTATAATCCGCGATTTCCGGAGCGCGTGCGCGAGAATGGCGGCGATTGTTTTCTGGCTATCAAGCAGAAGGATCTTGTCGTCCACCACCCTTATGAGACTTTTGACGTGGTGGTGCAGTTTCTGAACCAGGCGGCGCGCGATCCGAATGTCGTCGCGATCAAGCAGACGCTCTATCGCACCTCGCACGACAGCCCGATCGTTCGGGCGCTGGTCGAGGCGGCGGAGGCCGGCAAATCGGTGACGGCGCTCGTCGAATTGAAGGCGCGCTTCGACGAAGAGGCCAATATCCGCTGGGCCCGCGATCTCGAACGCGCCGGCGCGCAAGTGGTGTTCGGCTTCATCGCGCTGAAGACGCATGCGAAGCTGTCGATCGTCGTGCGCCGCGAAGGCGGCTCGCTTGCGACCTACTGCCACGTCGGCACCGGCAACTACCATCCGGTGACGGCGAAGATCTATACCGATATCTCGCTGTTTACGGCTGATCCGGTGGTCGGCAGCGATATTCTCCGCATCTTCAACTACATCACCGGCTATGCTGAGCCCGCCGGGCTCGAGCGCATGGCGATCTCGCCGATCAATCTGAAGGCGCGTCTCCTCCAGCATATCGCGCAAGAGGCGGATTTCGCCCGCGTCGGCAAGCCGGCGGCGATCTGGTGCAAATGCAATGCGCTCGTCGATCCGGAAATTATCGATGCGCTTTATGCGGCGAGCCAGGCCGGCGTCGAAATAGATTTGATCGTGCGCGGCATCTGCTGCCTGCGGCCTGGCGTGACCGGTCTGTCCGAGAACATCAGGGTCAAATCGATCATCGGGCGGTTCCTCGAACATGCCCGCGTCTATGCCTTCGGCG
>JBKQRA010000142.1:0-3349 GCA_052144065.1 Methylovirgula sp.
GAAAAGCTGCTGCGCGCCATCTTCGGCGAAAAAGCCTCCGACGTGCGCGACACCTCGCTGCGGGTGCCGCCGGGCGTGCAGGGGACCATTGTCGAAGTCCGTGTCTTCAACCGGCACGGCGTCGAAAAGGACGAGCGCGCCCAGGCGATCGAGCGCGAGGAGATCGAGCGGCTCGCCAAGGACCGCGACGACGAGCTCGCGATCCTCGACCGTAACGTCTACAGCCGCTTGGCCGATCTTCTGACTGGCAAGACTGCGGTCGCGGGTCCGAAGGGCTTCAAGAAGGACACGGTCCTGTCGAAGGATGTCTTCGAGGCGCATCCGCGGTCGCAATGGTGGATGTTCGCCGTCGAGGACGATCAGCTGATGATCGAGATCGAGGCGATGCGCAAGCAGTACGACGAGGCGAAGAAGGGGCTCGAAAGCCGCTTCCTCGACAAGGTTGAAAAGCTGCAGCGCGGCGACGAGCTGCCGCCCGGCGTGATGAAGATGGTGAAAGTCTTCGTCGCGGTGAAGCGCAAGATCCAGCCCGGCGACAAGATGGCGGGCCGGCACGGCAATAAGGGTGTCGTCTCGAAGATCGTGCCGCAGGAGGATATGCCTTTCCTCGCCGACGGCACGCCGGTCGATATCGTGCTCAACCCGCTCGGCGTGCCGAGCCGCATGAACGTCGGCCAGATCCTGGAGACGCATCTCGGCTGGGCCTGCGCCGGTCTCGGCAAGCAGGTTTCCGAGGCGGTCAATGCTTATATGAAGAGCAAGGACTCCCGCGGGCTGCGCGACGAGCTGATCGATATCTATGGCCGCAAGGACGATATCGATGCGCTCGACGAGACGACGCTGCTCGAAGTCGGCGAGAATCTGCGCCGCGGCGTGCCGATCGCGACGCCGGTCTTCGACGGCGCGCATGAAGCCGACATCTGCGAGATGCTGGAGAAGGCCGGGCTTGATCGCTCCGGCCAGGTGACCTTGTTCGACGGACGCACCGGCGAGACCTTCGACCGTAAGGTGACGGTCGGCTATATCTACATGCTGAAGCTGCATCACCTTGTCGACGACAAGATCCATGCACGCTCCATCGGTCCTTATAGCCTCGTCACCCAGCAGCCGCTCGGCGGCAAGGCGCAGTTCGGCGGCCAGCGCTTCGGCGAAATGGAAGTCTGGGCGCTCGAAGCCTATGGCGCCGCTTATACGCTGCAGGAGATGCTGACGGTGAAGTCGGACGACGTCGCCGGCCGCACCAAGGTCTATGAGTCGATCGTTCGCGGCGAGGACACGTTCGAATCGGGTATCCCCGAGAGCTTCAACGTCCTCGTGAAGGAAATGCGTTCGCTCGGTCTCAACGTCGAACTGAAATCGACGACGCCGCCCGCGACCACGACGACAACCATGCTGCCGCCGACCGCGGAAGCAGCTGAATAAAGCGCGCGAAACAGACGGGAAAGGATGCAGTGCATCCGTTCCCGTTTGGGCTTTTCATCGAGCCCATTCGCGCGTCGCATGCGTTTGTAAATGGTGGGTGAAGAGGCCGCGTAGCGGCCGCCTCCCAAAGCTTTCCGCCCGCGGTCCGGCGTTATCCCGCGCGGGGACGGATATCAGGAGAAGAAGATGAATCAAGAGGTCATGAATCTCTTCAATCCGGTGGTGCAGCCGCAGCATTTCGATCGGATTCAGATCTCGATCGCGAGCCCGGAGAAAATTCTCTCCTGGTCCTACGGCGAGATCAAGAAGCCCGAGACGATCAACTACCGGACTTTCAAGCCCGAGCGCGATGGCCTGTTTTGCGCCCGCATCTTCGGGCCGATCAAGGACTATGAGTGCTTGTGCGGCAAGTACAAGCGGATGAAGTACAAGGGCGTCATCTGCGAAAAGTGCGGTGTCGAGGTCACCCTGTCGCGCGTACGGCGCGAGCGCATGGGCCATATCTCGCTCGCGGCGCCTGTCGCGCATATCTGGTTCTTGAAGTCGCTGCCGTCGCGCATCGGCCTTCTGCTCGATATGACGCTGAAGGATCTTGAGCGGATTCTCTATTTCGAATCCTACATCGTCATCGATAACGGCATCACCCCGTTGAAGGAGCGTCAGCTTCTCAATGAGGAAGAATATCTGCGCGCCCAGGACGAATATGGCCAGGATGCCTTCACAGCGCTCATCGGCGCGGAGGCGATCCGCGAGCTTCTGCGCGCGATGAATCTTGAGAAGATCGCCGAGCAGCTGAAGGTCGAGATCTCCGAGGCAACCACGGAGCTCAAGCCTAAAAAGCTCGCCAAGCGGCTGAAGATCATCGAGGCGTTCATGTATTCCGGCAACAAGCCGGAATGGATGATCCTGACCGAAGTGCCGGTGATCCCGCCGGATCTGCGTCCGCTGGTGCCGCTCGACGGCGGCCGCTTCGCGACGTCCGATCTGAACGATCTCTATCGCCGTGTCATCAATCGCAACAATCGTCTGAAGCGGCTGATCGAGCTGCGCGCGCCGGACATCATCATCCGCAACGAAAAGCGCATGCTGCAGGAAGCCGTCGATGCGCTATTCGACAACGGCCGCCGCGGCCGCGTCATCACCGGCGCCAACAAGCGGCCGTTGAAGTCGCTGGCCGACATGCTGAAAGGCAAGCAGGGCCGCTTCCGCCAGAACCTGCTCGGCAAGCGTGTCGACTATTCCGGCCGTTCGGTCATCGTCGTCGGTCCGGAGCTGAAGCTGCATCAGTGCGGCCTGCCGAAGAAGATGGCGCTCGAACTGTTCAAGCCCTTCATCTATTCGCGTCTCGACGCGAAGGGCCTGTCGGCGACCGTCAAGCAGGCGAAGAAGCTGGTCGAAAAGGAGAAGCCGGAGGTTTGGGATATCCTCGACGAGGTCATCCGCGAACATCCGGTGATGCTGAACCGCGCTCCGACGCTGCATCGTCTCGGCATTCAGGCTTTCGAGCCGAAGCTGATCGAGGGCAAGGCGATCCAGCTGCATCCGCTCGTCTGCGCCGCCTTCAACGCGGACTTCGACGGCGACCAGATGGCGGTACATGTGCCGCTGTCGCTCGAAGCGCAGCTCGAAGCGCGCGTCCTGATGATGTCGACGAACAACATTCTGCATCCGGCCAATGGTCAGCCGATCATCGTGCCGTCGCAGGACATCGTTCTCGGCCTCTATTATCTGACGCTGATGCGCGATGGCGACATCGGGCAGGGGATGATGTTCGCCAATATGGGCGAGATCGAGCATGCGATCCACGCCAAGGCGATCACGCTTCATACGAAGATCAAGGGCCGTGCCTGGACCTACGACGAGAAGGGCCATCGCGTGCCGAAGATCTACGATACGACGCCCGGCCGGCTCATCCTCGGCCAGCTGA
>JBKQRA010000143.1:0-42944 GCA_052144065.1 Methylovirgula sp.
CTCCACCAGAGACCGCAGGGCTGCGACCCCGCCATAGCCCGCCTCGACATAGAGTGACGCAAAAGGCTCGCCGGCAAAATCCAATTCGTGCGAGAGGCCCGGCGGAATGACCGCCGCGCGGCAGTCCATCCACGGCTGTCCCGGCACGCGCAAACGGAACCGTCCGTAAAGACTTCCCAGAAAGACGGGCGCACCGCCCTGATGCGCGGCGAGATAATCGGCCGTTCCGGCCCAAAAGGTCGCCTCGCGTGTGGCACAAAGCAGCGTGTTCGCTTTGTTGGCCGATGCAGCACGTTCGTACAAGCGCGCCGATGCGCTCATCCTTACGATCCTTCTCAAAGATCAGGACGTCATGCCTGAAACTCCGGCATAGATTGCCGCCCTTTCCGTCGCAAAGGAAGGTGAGATGCGCACCACATTCGTCTTAGGTTTCGCCGGATTTTGCTTGGCCATCGCTTTGGTTCTCGCCTGGGTTCTCGGCATCACGCTCTTCTTCCCCCACAGCTATCTCGCAAGCTTCATCGCCGACAGGCCGGCTTTCATCAAAGCGCACATCGATTTTTTAATGATGGCGCAGTTTCTGTTCATCTTCGGCCTACTGTTTCGCCAATATCTCATCAAGCCGCCGATCTGGGTGATCGGATCGGCCTGCTATGGCGCCTTTTTCAATCCTTTGGGATTTCTCAAAGTGGCGCTAACGCCGAAGCCACCGGCGGGTGCACCGCCGGTTCCGCATGCGCCTTATTTTCCGATTCCCGCGGCGGTGAGCTTCACGCTCGCCACCATTGGCTTTCTCGCGGCAACGATCTTGATTATCCGGGCCGCCTTGTACTCGAACAGGCGGGCAGACCTCAAATCCTGACGCAGGGGCTGGATTTCCTTGCGCAGGCAGTTTCCTGTAGACTGCGCAGAGCTGAATCCTATCCTCTTGCTGCATGCCCGCTCCCACCAAAGCCATCGATCTCTGCTGCGCGCTCATCCGCTGTCCGTCCGTCACGCCGGCGGACGGCGGCTCGCTGCTCCTCCTTGAGGAGCTGCTGAAGAGTCACGGCTTCACCATGCATCGGCTCACCTTCAGCGCGCCAGACCAGCCGGCGATCGACAATCTTTATGCGCGGATCGGCACGGGTCGGCCCTATCTCGTCTTCGCCGGCCACACCGATGTCGTGCCGGTCGGCGATCGCGCGGCCTGGCGCTACGATCCTTTTTCGGCGGAGCTTGCCGACAATATGATCTGGGGCCGGGGCGCAAGCGACATGAAAGGCGCCATCGCCGCCTTCACGGCCGCGGCGCTCGACTTCATCGAGAAGCACGGAACCGACAAGGGCTCGATCGGCTTCCTTATCACCGGCGATGAGGAAGGCCCCGCCGTCAACGGCACGACAAAGCTTCTCGCCTGGACGAAAGAACAAGGCGAGCGTTTCGATCATTGCCTCTTGGGCGAGCCGACCAATCCCGAGACGCTCGGCGACATGATCAAGATCGGCCGGCGCGGCTCGCTCAATGGCGCGATTGTCGTCGAAGGCAAGCAGGGCCATGTCGCCTATCCGCAGCGCGCCGATAATCCGATCCCGCATCTTCTGCGCTTGCTGCAAGCTTTAATCGCATCACCGCTCGACACCGGCACATCGCATTTCGATCCATCCAATCTGGAAATCGTCACGGTCGATGTCGGCAATCAGGCGACCAATGTCATTCCAGCGAAAGCGCTGGCGCGCTTCAACGTGCGCTTCAACGATCTTTGGACGCCCGACACGCTTGCGGCCGAGATCGAGCGCCGTTGCGCCGCCGGCGCGGGCCCGGCGCGCTATATGTTGAGCTTCGAGCCGTGCAATGCGCTGGCCTTCGTCACCGAGCCCGACCATTTCACAACGCTCGTCGCAAATGCCATCGAAGAACAGACAGGCCGCAAGCCAGTGCTGTCGACATCGGGCGGCACATCGGATGCGCGCTTTATTCGGTCTTATTGTCCGGTCGTCGAATTCGGCCTCGTCGGCGCGACCATGCATATGGTCGATGAACGCGTGGCCGTCACCGACATCGCGGCGCTAACGGCGATCTATGCGGATATTCTGGAGCGCTATTTTGGCGTCAAGTGAGCGTTATGGTCGGTGATGGATCAGTTTGAATGGGCGTTTTGCGCCCATCCCGGAGGGGGGCATCTCGTCAGGCGTGCGCTCTTGTTGGCGTGCCGAGCATCGATAGCCTATTTGCGACCGCTCTTTCGACGCCGAAGGCGCGAGCGAGCCCGATTGCGCCGAAAGCCAACCGGCGGGCCCAGGCGGGCACGGTCTCCATGGTCTCAAGCGCGTTGGTGAGGCCACGGATGTCATGATCAAACGTCTCGGTCCGCTCCCGCTCATAGCCGGCGAGAAGTGCAGGCAGTTCGGCCGGGCGGCCGAATCCTTGAATGATAGCGTCCCCCAGCCGATCGGCATCGGCGAGGCCCGCGTTCATCCCCTGGCCGCCAGCGGGACTGTTCAGGTGCGCGGCGTCGCCTGCCAGAACTACGCGCTTTTCGACGTAGCGCCCTACGCGCCGCTCGTGCTTGTGGTAGGCTGCCGCCCAAATCGTCTGTTGCCAGGCGCCCGCGCCGAATAGCCGCCCTGCAATTCGCTCAGCGCGTGCGGGTAGGTCCGCGTCGGTCACCGTATCAGGCACGGCAGACTCGATGAGCCGCCAGACGCCGTCGGCGAAGCGAATTGCCAGCGTGAACGCTTCCGCGTCCGTGTCGACCAGCCATCCCGCTCTGGTATCGCGAGTGGCCGCGATGCGCACGTCAGCGAGAACGGCGCGGGTTGGATAGGTCTTGCCCTCGAGTTTCCAGCCGAGCTGATCGCGCACACCCGAGTGCGCTCCATCCGCGCCGACCAGCAGCTCGGCGTCAATAACGCGCCGACTGGCGTGAACCCGGACGGCGTCGGCCAGATGCTCGAACCGGTCGAAGGGCGTCGAGAAGGCGACCTCGACCAGACCGGTTGCCTCCACAGCCGTAAGCAAGATCCGCTCAGTCCTGTCTTGCGAGAGCGCCAGCGCAAAAGGCGTCGGCGTGCGCGCGGCCAAACTCGAGAAGTCGAAAGTAAGCAACCGGTGGCGATCGGAGGCCCGCAGCAGGCGGATCGCATCGTTACGCTCCCCTTGGGCGAGAAAGGCGTCGAGTACACGAAGGCGCTGGAACAGCTCGAGGCTGCGGGGCACGATCAGCGTTGCGCGCGAGTGCGGATCGAGCGCGGTCTTCTTTTCGAGCACCAACGCGCGCACGCCGCCACGGGCGAGCATGAGCGCCAGGCTCAGTCCTACGGGACCCGCCCCGGAGATCACTACGGGAACGCGTTCAGTCGAGGTATCGGCAAGCGAGGTCACGTGCGCGCTCCCTTGAAAACGACGAGGTCGTAGGCGTGGTAGTCGGGACGGATGAGACCGAGGGTCATCTTCGCTGCGGCCACGTTCACGTCGTCGGGCGTCCTCGCCGCCCTGCCCGTGATCTCCGCGAAAGCCGAGGCGAAAGCCTCCGCCGATCGCCAACGGGCGTAGGTCGCTATCGAGCCGTTGCCAATACCGCGCAACACGGTGGTGCTAATGCAGCCAGGCTCGCGGTTGAAGGCCTCGCCGTTTCTGACGGTGAACTTGGATATGGGACCGACCAAAGGACGCCAGACGGCGAACAGATCAATGACGATCACCCCTGCACCCAGATCATCAACCGGGGTAGGCTCCGCTCCGCCTGTCGCCACCCAAGCACAAAGGGCCGACCCGGGCGCACGTGCGTCGGGATCGGCGCGGTAAGCCAGCGCATCCCGCCAAGCCTCCACGATCATCACGCGCGTGCGGTCCTGAGCAACGTGAACGGGCATAAGCTTCAAGCTCGGGAGCACGGAGCGCGCGCCGCTCAACGTCCGCAACTGCAGCATTCGCGACGGCCTGGGCCTCAGTTACGGCCACACGTCGTTCACGAAAGGCATGAGGGCGATCGCGATCAAACAACATGCCCGAGATCCTTGCCAGGGCGGACGTGGCCACCTAAAGTCGTACATCTGTACAAGAATTAATGGTACGATCGTACTAGGATGTCAAGAGAGCTGGGCGCACCGCTTCGCAAGAAGCCCGGTCCGAGCGGAGAGGCCACCCGGGAGCGACTGGTCACGGCCGCGCTCGACCTGTTTGGCAGAAAGGGATTCGACGGCGTCGGCGCGCGCGAGATCACTGCTGTCGCGGGCGTGCCGTTGGCAGCGATCCCGCACCACTTCGGCACCAAGGAGGCGCTCTACCGAGCTGCGCTGGAACGAGTCCGCCGCAGGCTCGCCGCGGCTATAGCGCCGGCGGCCGCGGATGCCAGCGCCGCGCTCTGCGGATCGCCCGATCAAGCCAAGCACGCGCTGGCCGCGTTCCAGGGAGCGCTGCTGGACGTATTGGCCGTCAACCCGGAAGCGGAGAACTGGGCCAAGCTCTTGCTTCGCGAGCACCTCGATCCCAGCGTGGCTTTCGATCTCGTCTATGAGGACGCTGCTAAGGGGGCTGTCGAGCTTATTGCAGCCCTCTTGGCGCGGGCGAGCGACCGCAAGCCCGACGATCCGGACGTGCTTTTGCAAGCGTTCGCCCACATGGGCGAGGTGCTCGTGTTCCGCCTGACTCGCCACGCGCTGGCGCGCCGGCTCGGCTGGGTCACGCTGGGAAAAGTTGAGGCCGACAGGATTCGCCATGCGCTCGGGTGGTCATAGCTGTGTGAGCGATCCGCTCCCACCGGCAATTCGGACCTGACCCACCACCTCGTGGCCAAGCATAGCCAGTCGGAAGACGGGCGTCTTTAGGAGCACTCTGCGACCCAGCCAGCCAGACTCTAATGTTTGTATGACCGTTCGAGCTCACGCCAAGCAATTAGGCCTGAATGCGCGGATCACATATCAGCGCCTGACACGGTTGCATCGGATGCGCGAACGAGAACGGCATGGCCGCCGCGCCTTGCCACACCCTACAATCTGAAGTCTTCACCGAGATAGAGGCGGCGGACGTCGGGATCGTTGACGATCTCATCGGGCGTGCCTTCGGTCAGCAGCTGGCCCGAGTGGAGGATATAGGCGCGATCGACGAGGCCCAGCGTTTCGCGCACATTATGATCGGTGATCAGCACACCGATGCCGCGCTCCTTCAGATGCTGCACCAGATCCTGGATATCGGCGACCGCCAGCGGATCGACGCCGGCGAAAGGCTCGTCGAGCAACATGAAGGACGGATGGCCGGCAAGCGCGCGGGCGATCTCGAGACGGCGGCGCTCGCCGCCCGACAGAGCGATCGACGCCGATTTGCGCAGCCGCTTGATGTTGAACTCGTCGAGCAGCGCTTCGAGTTCCGCCGCGCGCTTGCGCCGATTGGGCTGGGTGATTTCGAGCACCGCGCGAATATTGTCTTCGACATTGAGGCCGCGAAATATCGACGGCTCCTGCGGCAGATAGCCGACGCCAAGTCGCGCCCGGCGATACATCGGCAAAGTCGTCACATCATAATTTTCGAGCGTGATCGTGCCGCCGTCCGGCCGCACGAGGCCGGTGATCATATAGAACAGCGTCGTCTTGCCAGCACCGTTCGGCCCGAGCAAGGCGATCGCCTCGCCGCGTCGGACCATGAGGCTCACGTCATCGACGACTTTGCGCCCCTTATAGGTCTTGCGCAGGTTCTGCGCGACGAGCCAGCCCTCGGCCCCGAGCGCGCGCTGGGTCTGGCGCGTCTGCGCCGGCGGCGCCACAGGTGCCGGCTCTTCATAGCCCTGATCATTGGGGTCGGGGTCGTTGCGCCATTCGCTTTCCGTCGCATCGAAATCGCGGTCGTCGTCGAAGAGCCATTCGTCCTGGCTCTGCGGCTTCTGCGGCACCGGCTTGCGGCTCATTGGGAAGAGCCCGCGCAGCCAGCCGAACAGACTGCTGCGGCGGCCGAGCGCCACCGGGTTCGCCACGGAGACTGGGTCGGATTTGGCGTACAAAGAAGGCCCTAAATCAGCTGAAGTCTCATATCAGGGAGTCTTCGGCTCCGATTGACCGGCAGGCTTGCCCGAACCGTCATCACTGTCTTTCGGGATGAACATGCTGCGGACATGGCCGGTCACGACAGCCTGACCCGTGATTGTATCATAGACCAGATGGTCACCCTTGGTCACGTTCGGCCCCTGGCTCAAAGTGACATTGCCGTTCAAGAAGATCTTGTTTTGCGCCTTTTCATAGGTCGCGGCATCGCCGGTCGCGATCTGGTCCTTGGCGATGATCGTCACCGGACCCGTCGCTTCCATCCGCCGAACCTGGCTGTCGCCCGACGGCGGGCCCTTCTGCGCCGCTGGGTCCTTCGGGTTGAGATACACCACGAGAAGGGGGGTTTTCAGCGTGGTATCACCGCGGATGGCAATGACATTGCCGCGGTAGATCAGCTTCTGCTGCTTGTCGAAATAGTCGAGCTTGCCCGCCTGGATGTTGATCGGCTCGCGATTATCGCTCGAGGCGGCATTCGTCTTGATATGAACGCCCTTCGATTGCCCGGCAGTCGCATGCGCCGATTCGGCCAATCCGGCACTGCAGATGAAATAAGCGGCCCAGCAGATTGGAAACACCGCGCCGCGGATCGGCTTCATTTCGACGCCTCCGCCTGGGCGGCGGTGCCTTCGCCGTCCTCGACGGTGATGCTCGAATCCACGACCGACCGGACATCGCCGTCGAAAGTGATCTTATGGCCGTTGTCCTCAATGTCCATGTGGTCGGCGATGACGCGACCGCCGTTCAAGAGAACCACGACCGGCTCATTGGTCATCAGCGCGCTGGAGCGGACATTCACCGTGGCGCTCGGCATGCGCACATCATAGCCGCTGTCGTTGATGATATGCACGTTGCCTTTCAGCCAGATCATTTCCTTGCTGCTGTCGTAAGTGCCCGACACAGCGGTGATCTTCGAGGTCGTGGAATCATCCATGGTGATTTTGGCTTTGACGCCGAAGAGCTGGACCACATTCGGCTTCAAAATATCTTGAACGCCGGAGATGCCGGTGAGCTCGAATGGCATGCCGTTCGACCGCATGCCCGACATTTTGGGCGACGCCATGGTGACGCGTGAGCCCTGGAGACCGACATGGCCGACCGAAACATTCGCCGGCAGCCGCTTGAACGGATCGAAAAAGGCGATAATGCCGAGGGAGACAATAGCCAAGGTCGAGCTGACGACGATCAGCAGCCGCACGTGGCGGACCACGGCGGAGTGAAAACGCGCACGCCGGATCGCCTTACCCGGATCGATCCTGCCGAGATCGAGTCCGTGTCGCGAGCCTTGAGTTTCGCGTGTCAAATCAGTCATTTCTTTACTTTGGCGCATGCGCTCAAGCGGTTTCCGCTCGCCCCCGCGGGACATGCCCAAACAGGTTGATTTAACTCTTCTCGGATCGGAACGTCCAGATCACCCGAGACACCACAAAAGCATTCCACCATGTCTTTGCTGCGGGGGAAATGCGGCTTTGGTCCGCCGCAATCCCTGACAGCCGGCGGGATACCTACCCGCCACCTTAGAATATATCATTCATGCGAAAAAATGTCCGCGTCCTGCCAGCCAAGAAGGTCCAGCTTCGCGCGGGTCGGTAAAAAGTCAAAGCATGCTGCGGCAAAGTCACGCCGGCCGTCACGCGCCAGCATCGTATTGAGTTTGGCCCGAAGAGCATGCAAATGCAGCACATCGGAGGCCGCATAGGCGATTTGCGCCTCGCTGAGCGTTTCGGCGGCCCAATCGGACGATTGCTGCTGCTTCGAAAGATCGATGCCCAATAGCTCGCGCGCCAGATCCTTAAGGCCGTGCCGATCCGTATAAGTGCGCACCAGTTTCGAAGCGATCTTGGTGCAATAGATCGGCGCCGCCATCGTGCCGAAGGCCGCGTAAAGTACGGCTATATCGAAGCGGGCGTAATGGAAGAGCTTCGTCACCCGCGAATCAGCCAAGAGCTTGGTGAGATTGGGAGCTTCTTTCTGGCCAGCGGCAATCTGCACGACATGCGCGGTGTTATCGCCGCGCGAAAGCTGCACGACGCAAAGCCGGTCGCGCCGCGGCACCAGTCCCAAGGTTTCGGTGTCGATCGCGACGCTGTCGCCGAAGTCGACGCCATCCGGCAAGTCGCCCTTGTGCAGGCTGATCGTCGGCGCGCTCGTCATTCAAGACCTTGGTGTTGCGGGGAAAGCTGAGCTGCCGGGTATCACCCCCCAGCACCCCGCGCAAGCTTCGGCTGCGGTATCGGCCTCGCTGCAGCCAAGCTGAAACTAAGCTTTACGGATTGGCGTTCGTCTCCCACGACAAACAGTGGAGGACAACATTATGCGTCAGAATATCAGTATTTTAGCATTGGCGGCTGCGCTCGCCATGCCGACCGTGGCACGAGCTCAAGGCGTCGTGCGCGGCAGCGAATATGGGGCGCATGAGGGCGCCCGTGACGCAGGCCCGGTGGGCGCTGTCGTCGGCGGTGTCGTGGGCGTGACCGGCGGTGTCGCAGGTCTCTTGGGCGTCGATGAGGGTCCGCGCTTCCACCATTATGTCGTCGAGCGGCATATTCGGTCCTACGACTATTCCGGGCCGGTCCGCGTCGGCGTGATGCTGCCTCAGGAGGGCGTCATCTATTACGACGTGCCGCCGGAATATCACGTCGCCCCCGGCTATCGTTACACGGCGGTCGACGATCAGCCGGTTCTTGTCGAGCGCTCCTATCGCGTCGTCGAAGTGATCGACTAAGCGCTCACCAAGCGAAACGAATTGACCTCGTGGCCCGCGCGGTCGTCGTTTTGGGCGGCGGCCGGGCCACAAGTGTATGGACCGCCAACAAGTGTAAATTCTTCGGAGTTCGGTGCCTCAGCGCCGGCTTTGATTTTTGTGAATTTGATGCCGCACTTCAAAGAGCCCCGCTCGTGTCGCGACACAGGCGGGATCAGCATGGAGGCGCTTCTCAAATAAGATCTGAGCGAAAGCGCGTCGCATGCTTGGTGCCCTGGAGAGGACTCGAACCTCCACGGCTTTCACCACTGGTACCTGAAACCAGCGCGTCTACCAATTCCGCCACCAGGGCATAAGGGGCGTGCATTCCATAGGGGTGGCGCGGCTTGATTGTCAATCCGGTTGATCCCGGTCACCTACCTTGTGGCTTACCCCAGGCTGCGGGCGGTTTTGCCGCTTTCGGACCCCAAAGACTTGCTCTAGAAGTCGCGCAAGCGCCATCGGGCGCTAATTGATCTGCCAACCGATCTTATGGGGATTTCCGTGGCTCGATCGACCCGTCTCGTCACAGTTTTCGGTGGCTCCGGCTTTCTCGGCCGGCATGTCGTGCATGAACTCGCCCGCCACGGCTGGCGTATCCGAATCGCGACGCGCCGCCCCGATCTCGCCTTTCATACGCAGCCCTCGGGCCGAGTCGGCCAGATCAATGCCGTTCAGGCCAATCTGCGCTATCCGGACTCGATTCTTCCGACGCTTCAGCACGCCGATGCGGTCGTCAATCTCGTCGGCGTTCTGCGCCCGCGCGGACCGCAAACCTTCGATGTGATCAATCATCAAGGCGCCCGCGCCGTGGCTGAAGCCGCGAAGACCGCCGGCATCACCAATATGGTGCATATTTCGGCGATCGGCGCTTCAAGCGAGGCGACGTCGCTTTACGCAAAGAGCAAGGCGGCCGGCGAAGCCGCCGTCAAGGAGATCGTGCCGAGCGCCGTGATCTTGCGGCCGTCGGTCGTATTCGGGCCGGAAGACGAATTCTTCAACCGATTCGCCGCCATGGCGCGGCTTCTGCCGGCTTTGCCGCTGATCGGCGGTGGTGCCACCAAATTGCAGCCGGTCTATGTCGGTGATGTCGCCGAAGCCGTGGCGCTGGCGCTTGACGGCAAGGCGCCGGCGGCCGGCCCCTACGAGCTCGGCGGCCCGGAGGTCGCGAGCCTCGCCGACATCATGCGCTTCATCCTCCGGGTCACCGAAAGAAAGCGTCTGCTCGCGCCCCTGCCCTTCGGCCTGGCCCGGGCCATGGGCGGCGCGACGGAGTTGGCGATGGCGGCATCCTTCGGCTTTTTTCCGGACCTCTTCGCGCTGAGCCGCGACGAGGTCGATCTGCTGCGCCAGGACAATATCGTGTCGGATGAGGCGCAGGCGGAAGATCGCACCCTCGCCGGTCTCGGCATCGCGCCCGAGGCCTATGAGGCTCTCGTTCCAGCCTATCTCTCCCGCTACCGCAGGACCGGCCAATTCGCCGACCAGCTCGCCTAGGGGTTTTCCGGCAAAGCTGGAAACTCTGCCGCGAGCGCATTATACCAGCGGGCTTCCGGCGCGCCTCTCCCCTGCGCTCCGATGGGACCCCCGATGAAATTCTCGCTTTCCTGGCTCAAGCAGCATCTCGACACCTCGGCCGATCTCGCAACCATCGTCGACACGCTGACGAAGATCGGCCTCGAGGTCGAACATGTGCAGGATCCGGCCGCCTCACTGAAAGATTTCACCATCGCCGCCGTCCTCGAGGCGACCCAACATCCCAACGCCGACCGGCTGCGCGTCTGCAAGGTCGATACGGGCAGCGAAATCATCCAGGTGGTCTGCGGCGCGCCCAATGCGCGAACCGGCATGAAATCCGTCTTCGCCAAGCCCGGCACCTATATTCCCGCCAAGAAGATCACGCTCGGCAAAGGCGTCATCCGCGGCGTCGAATCGCTCGGCATGCTGTGCTCCGGCGCCGAACTCGAAATCTCGACGGATCACGATGGCATCCTCGATCTGCCCGAAGATGCCCCGGTCGGCGCCGTCTATGCGCAATGGGCCGGACTCGACGATCCGGTCATCGACATCAATCTCACGCCCAATCGCCCCGATGCGATGGGCGTTGCGGGCATTGCCCGCGATCTTGCCGCTGCCGGCCTCGGCAAACGGATCACGCCGGAGATCGCGCCGGTTGCAGGCACATTCCCCTGCCCGGTCGGCGTCACGCTCGATTTCACTGACGCCGATGCGCATCTGGCGCCGGCCTTCGCGCTGCGTCTCGTGCGCGGGGTGCGCAACGGACCGAGTCCCGAATGGCTGCAAAAGTGCCTGACCTCGATCGGCCTGCGGCCGATCAATATGCTCGTCGACATCACCAACTTCATGAGCTTCGACCGCGCCCGGCCGCTGCACGTCTTCGACGCCAAGAAGATCAAGGGCAATATCAGCGTGCGCCGCGCACATGCCGGCGAAAGCCTCGAAGCCCTCGATGGACGCACCTATAAACTCGACGAGACTATCGTCGTCGTCGCGGATGAGGCCGGCGTCGAATCGCTTGCCGGCATCATGGGCGGCGAAGCGTCGGGCTGCGATGAAGCGACGACCGATGTGCTGATCGAATCGGCGCTGTGGGATCCGGCCAATATCGCCCGCAGCGGCCGCCAGCTCGGCATCGTGTCGGATGCGCGCTATCGCTTCGAGCGCGGCATCGATCCGGCCTTTACGCTGCCGGGATTGGAATATGCCACAGAACTCGTCATGGCGCTTTGCGGCGGCGAACCTTCCGAAGTCGTGCTCGCCGGCAAGATTCCGGAAGAGACGACCACGCTGCAATTCCCTTGGAGCGAAGTGAAGCGGCTGACCGGTCTCGAGCTGCCGATTTCCGAAATGACCGCGATCCTGGAGCAGCTCGGATTTGCGCTCGCCATCGTCGAAGGCAACAGCAATCTCGTGATGGTAAAGGCCCCGAGCTGGCGTCCCGACATCGAAGGCAAAGCCGATATCGTCGAAGAGATCGTCCGCATCGCCGGATTGGATCGCATCGAAGCGACGCCGCTGCCGCGCGACGAGACGCATATCGCCGGTCCGGTTCTCAACCTCATGCAAAAGCGCACGCGCATGGCGAAGCGGGCGCTGGCCGGCGAAGGATTCGTCGAGGCCGTGACGTGGTCTTTCCTTTCGCATGAGCAGGCGGAAGTCTTCGGCGGCGGCGGCGAGGCCTTAGCGCTCGTCAATCCGATCGCCGCCGATCTTTCCGACATGCGGCCGAGCCTTCTGCCGGGCCTCATCACCGCAGCAAAGCGCAATGCCGATCGCGGCTTCGGCGATCTCGCGCTTTTCGAAGTGGGGCAGATCTTCAAAGGCGCCGAGCCGTCCGATCAAAAGACCGCTGCAAGCGGCATCAGGCGCAAATCCGCGCGTCTCACCGGCCCCGGCCGGCATTGGGCGCAAGGAACCGGCACTGCCGATATTTTCGATGCCAAGGCGGATGCTTTCGCGCTGTTGAACGCGCTTGGCGTGCCGCTCGGCAGCTTGCAGATCGCCGCATCGGGTCCGAGCTGGTTTCATCCAGGCCGCTGCGGCTCGCTGCAATTCGGGCCGAAGACCATCATCGGCCATTTCGGCGAAATCCATCCGAGCGTGCTCGAAGCCCTCGATGTCGAAGGTCCCGTTGTCGCCTTCGAATTGCTGCTCGATGACATACCAGCGCCGAAATCAAAGCCGACAAAGACCAAGCCGCGGCTTGAATTGTCGGATTTCATGCCGCTGTCGCGCGACTTCGCGTTTCTCGTGGACCGCGGCGTGAAGGCCGCCGACATCGTCAAGGCGGCTCAAGGCGCGGACAAGGTTTTGATCACAGAGGTGAGCGTATTCGACGTTTATGAAGGCAAGGGCATCCCCGAGGGCAAGAAGTCCCTCGCGATCGCTGTCACCTTGCAGCCGCGCGACAAGACCCTGACGGAAGCGGAAATCGACGTCATCGCCAGCAAGATCGTGGCGGAGATCACGAAGAAGACCGGCGCCCAATTACGAGGATGATGGTTTGCGCTCTATGCTGTTGATTGTTCTATGTGCCGTCGCGGGCGTCTCCGCTCTGCCTGCCGCCGCCGCCACGATACAGGACTGCGAGAAGATCAAGGCCGCCGACGCCTATAATCAGTGCCTCGCCTCATTCGGCCCGGCTGCGCACGAGCATGAATTGAAGCCCGTTCCCGCAGGCATCGGCAGCGGCCAGATGATGCATGGCCACGCCCACTATGCGCATTACGGCCGCCATGGCGGTCATCGCGCGCGCCTCGAAATCAGCGTGGCGCCGGGGGGCACGCAAGACTAAGCCCTCCTCCCATGGGGAAGAGGGCTTAGGCTTAGACGGATTTTCGAGAGCTCAGGCGCTGGTCGGCAGCGCGCTCTTCGCCTTTTCGACGATCGCCTTGAAGGCTTCCGGCTGATGGATCGCGAGCTCCGAGAGCACTTTGCGATCGATCTCGACGCCAGCCTTGTTGAGGCCGTCGATGAAGCGCGAATAAGTGATACCGCATTCGCGGACAGCGGCGTTGAGGCGCTGAATCCACAAAGCACGGAACTCGCGCTTGCGGACCTTGCGGTCGCGCGTCGCATATTGCATCGCGCGGTCGACAGCGGCCTTGGCGGCGCGGATCGTATTCTTACGGCGACCGTAAAAGCCTTTGGCGGCCTTCAGGGTCTTCTTATGTTTGGCATGCGAGGTGACACCGCGTTTGACGCGAGCCATGGCAGATCTCCAACTGTAATGAATTCAGAACGAACGGGCAGTGCTCACTTTCATGCGTTTGGCAGAAAGTACTTTTTCACATTGTCGCCGTCGGTCTTGAACAGGACGTTGGTGCCGCGCAGATTGCGGATCTGCTTGTTCGTGCGCTTGATCATGCCGTGACGCTTGCCGCGATGGGCGTAGACCACCTTGCCGGTCCCGGTCAGCTTGAATCGCTTCTTCGCGCCGGATTTTGTCTTCAACTTGGGCATTTGCTCGTCTCCAGTGCGACATCGGATATATTCGATGTCTTTATTGTGCGGCCGAGCGCCGGACCGAAGGCCCCGTTGACTGCGCCGACCGCCGCTTGATTTTTCGAGCGGTTTGCCGGTTTGAGGCCGGCGCCGCTCCCGTTCGTTGCCGAACGAGCGAAAGAACCGCCACGGCAGCCCTATCTGGCCGGGCGGTTCGAAGGGACGGGTTATAAGCGCAAAGCCTCTGCCAAATCAAGCCAAGAAGGCAGGCACCCGGGGCAAGCGGCCCCACCGGGGGCCGCTATCCGCAGGCAGAATTAATTCCGACCGATTATTTCGGGGCCAGAATCATGACCATCTGGCGGCCCTCCATGGAGGGCTCGATCTCGACCTTGGCAATATTGAGCGTCTCGGAGCGCACCCGCTCCAGAAGCTTATAGCCAATGTCCTGATGCGCCATTTCACGGCCGCGGAAGCGCAAAGTGACCTTCACCTTATCGCCCTCCTCGAAGAACCGCTTCACGGACTTCATCTTGGTATCGTAGTCGTGCTCGTCGATGCCGGGGCGGAGCTTGATCTCCTTGATTTCGACGACCTTTTGCTTCTTGCGCGCTTCCGCGGCCTTCTTCTGCTCGAGGAAGCGGAATTTTCCATAATCAAGAATTTTACAGACCGGCGGCTGCGCGGTCGGAACGATCTCGACGAGGTCTAAGCCTGCGTCGTCGGCAGTCTGCTGCGCGTCCTGGATTTGCACGACACCGCGATTGTGGCCTTCGGCGTCGATGAGCTGGACTTCGCGAACGCGGATTTCTCGGTTGATACGAGGCCCTTCCTTCTGCGGGGCCTGGGTGCTTTTCATTGGGCGGCGAATGGCATGGTCTCCTCTAGCAAATTCTCTGATCCGGCAAACCGGCACGAATCGCGTCCTTGCGTCGTGTCGGTGAGGCCGAACCCACAGAGAACATTGTGGCAATGTGGGGCGAAGTCAATCGAAGCTTACGAACTCGTAGGCTTGGATCGCGGGTTGAAGCGAGCCTGTGGCCTTTTCCGCCATAGGGATGTCCGCATGACCTTTTTTGAAAAGCGTCGAACCCAATCCGCGAATTGGCTTTCCGACAATTGAGCAAGATTCGGGCTAAATCCTTCCGGCAAGCCGTGAAATCCGCGCCGGCGCCCGACGATCGTCCCCAAGTTTCACAATTTAAGTAACGCGGCATAAGCGGCGAGAGTTTCGGCCTGCATGCGCTCGACCGAAAATCGTTGCAGCACATGCGCTCTTGCCCGGCGCGAATAGGCATCGCGCGCGCTGGCGCCAAGCGCCAGAGCCTCGCCGATGGCAGACGCCAGCGCCGCCGCGTCGCCAGGTGCAACGCGCCAGCCGGTGCGCTCCTCGGCCGTCACGTCAGGCGGCGCGCGCACGACCTCCGGCAAAGCGCCGAGATCGGCGACGACGACAGGCGTTCCCATCGCCTGCGCTTCGGCTGCGACGCGGCCGAAGGTTTCGGGGCTCGTCGACGGCACCACGACAACCGCGGCGGCAAGCAGCGCCGCCGGCATATCGGCGCAATGGCCGGCCCGCCGCATCACGCCGGCAAGATGCGCTTCGCCGATCACGCGATCGAGGTCCTTCAGAAAAGCCGCATGGCCCTGCTCGTCGCCGGCCAGGATGAATTTTATCTCGCCCGCGCCCTGCGCGATGAGGAGGCGCGCGGCGTCGACGAGGATTTTATGCCCCTTCCAAGGCGACAGCCGCGCGGCAAGCAGAATGATCCGCTCGCCCGGCGCTACGCCCCAGGACTGGCGCAGCTGCTGCACGCGCGCCGGATCGACGTCGGCCGGGTTGAAGGCGCGCAGATCGATGCCGCGCTCGATCACCCGAATGTTCGGCGCGGCCTCCGGATAGAGCGCCGCGATCCGCGCCGCAGTGAAGGCCGAATTGGCGATGACGACATCGCCTTTCGCCATGATCGAATTGTAGCGGAGCTTGAGCGCCGATTTGCCGGAATAGGCGCCATGAAAGGTCGTGACGAAAGGCGTTCTGGTCCGGCGCGTCGCGGCATAGGCGACCCAGGCGGGCGCCCGCGAGCGGGCATGCACCAGCATGACCCCTTCGTCGCGGATCAATTCGGCGAGGCGGCGCCGGTTGATCAGCATGGAAATCGGATTTTTCGTCTGCGCCGGAAACGGCCGCCAAATGCCGCCTTTGGCCTGCAGCTCGCTCACCATGCGTCCGCCAGCCGTGGCGACAAGGGCGCGCGCACCAACAGCGGCAAGCGCCGCGGCAATATCGATCGTCGCGCGCTCGGCGCCGCCACTCATCAATTCAGGAATGATCTGTAAAATCGTGCAGCCCGTCAGAGGATGCTTGCTTTGTCGGCGCAATTCAGCCAAGGCGCTGCCGGAGCCCGGCCATCGCCGAAGCGAGCGCTCGCTCACAGCCGGCCCAAATTGATAATCGGCCGCACCGCGCGACAGGCGTGCATCGCCGAATCTGACAAAAGCCGAAGCAACATGGATCGAGAATAAGAGTGAAGCGCGAGCCGGAGCAAATCGAGATCGCGGCAGATGCGGCTCATCCACAATTCCTTAGAGTCGGCAACGGCGCGCGGCAGCGCCGCATCGCTTATCTGCACCGCCCGGCAGCCGACAAAGACACACGTCCCGGCCTCATATGGCTCGGCGGCTTCATGTCCGATATGACTTCGACAAAGGCTGAGCATCTCGACCAATGGGCGAAAGAGCAAGGCCGCGGCTTTCTCCGATTCGACTATTCCGGCCACGGCCAATCGGAAGGCCGTTTCGAAGATTGCACAATCGGACAATGGCTTGAAGATGCGCTTGCCGTCATCCGCGCCACAACGAGCGGCCCGCAAATCCTGATCGGCTCGTCGATGGGCGGCTGGCTCGCGCTTCTCTGCGCCCGCGCCTTCGCTGCGACAGGCGAAAGCGCGCGTCTCAGTGGCATGGTGCTGATCGCGCCTGCGGTCGATTTTACCGAAACGCTGATTTACGAGCGCTTGTCGGATGAAGCCCGCGCGCAGATCACGCGCGACGGGGTTTGGGAGCGCCCCTCGGCCTATTCGCCGAACCCCTATCCGATCACCAAGACATTGATCGAGGAAGGCCGCCGGCATTTGCTGTTTGGCGATACGATCCGCACCCATTGTCCCGTCCATATTCTGCAAGGGATGCAGGATGCCGACGTGCCTTGGCAGCATGCGATGGCGCTTGTCGAACATCTCGCCGGCGATCCGGTCGTCTTGAGCCTCGTCAAGGATGGCGATCATCGCCTATCGCGCGAGGAAGATCTCATACGCCTGCAACAGGCCGTCGCGAGCCTCTAAGGCAGGCTATCATCTAGTGCTGATCCTTGCCGATGCCGAATTCGATGACGGCGGCGAATTCCTTCTGCGCGCCGGCCGGCGGCGGCGGGAAAGGCGCGGCGCGTTCGACAAGGGCAAGGCTCGCGACATCAAGCGCCGTATCGCCGCTCGACTGCAACAATGTCACCTTGCGGACCCCGCCTTTGTCATCGAGCGCGAAGGCGATGACGGCGGCGCCATGCGCATGCCGCTTGCGCGCTTCGTCCGGGAATTTCTTCGCGAGTTCGAGCTTGCTGAAGACAAGCGTCTTATAGGCGACGACAAGATCGCCGTCCGCCGTCGCCGATGGGACGGCAACCGCGTTGCGGATCGGATCCTGATCCGGCGGCGCCGGCAGAGAGCTCTGCTGATTCGTCGAGGCAGCGGGGTCGGGCGTTTCGCTGCCTATGCCGAGCCCCGCATCGCTGCCGAGAGCCTGCCGCATGAGTTCCTCCTGCGACGGCTGCGGCGGCGTTAGTGGCTGCGGCGGCTGTTGCTGCGTATCGGCGGATTGCTGTTGCGGCGCGGGCGGTTTCGCGTCCGCCTGTTGCGCAGGCGGCTGCTGCGGTTCGACCTTTGGCGATTCAGCTTTAGGTGCCTCGGCGGCCTTTGGCGGGTCCGCAGGTTTCGGCGGCTCAACCGGTTTTGGCGGTTCAACCTTGGGCGGCTCGACCTTCGCCTCGCTCATGGGTTTGGGCGGCTCGGCAGGCTTCGGCTCTGGCTTAGCTTCCGCCGGTGGCGGCTTCTGCGCCTCGGCCTTCGGGGGGTCGACTTTCTGAGGTTCAGCCTTCGGCGGCTCGGCTTTGGGCGGCTCGGTCTTCTGCGGCTCGGCCTTAGCTTCTTCTTTTGGCGGCGGTGGCGGTGGATCGGACTTCGCCTGCGTCTTTTCTTCGACCGGCTTTGGAGCGACGTCAGCCTTCGGCGGATCCTGCGGCTTCTTTTCCGCTTCTTTCTTCTCGGCTTCTTTCTTGTCCGCCTGCTTCTTGTCCGGAACTTTCGGCTTGTCCTTCAGCTCCGGCGGCGGCTCGGTCACAAGATCGACCGGAATCTCCTGTGCCATCTCGACTTTCGGCGACGGTACGCCCTCAAGGTAATTCAACACCGCCAAGGCCGTCACGTGGAGAGCGACGCTTGCCACGAGGAACGTCGCCAGACGCCGGGTGTGCCGGACGGCCGCCGTTGTCGGAATCCGCTCCGCCGGATCGATGCGCAACTCCTGAGCTGGCAAGGAATCCGCTGGCGAGGAAGGGGAGACAGGGGCCATGGAGCGAACCGCGCAAAACCCTCAAAAGGACCAATAAATCGGCGAGATCCCTTTCCGTCCGGTTGGATCAGGTCAGCGCAGTCTTAGCGCACAAATCCGACAATGTCCTTCACTGCCGTCATCGTCTCGCGCGCAAGACTGCGTGCGCGATTGGCGCCGTGGGTCAGGATCTGGTCGATATGGGCCGGATCCTTCGTCAACCGCTTCATCTCCTCACCAATCGGGACAAGCTTGGCAATTGTAAGATCGACCAAGGCCGTTTTGAACGTCGAGAAATTGGCGCCGCCGAAAGCTTTCAGAATCTCCGGTTTTGTCTGCCCGTTAAGTGCGGCAAAAATGCCGACGAGATTGTCGGCCTCCGGGCGCTTTTCGAGGCCTGGAAGCTCGCTCGGCAAGGCATCCGGATCGGTCTTCGCCTTGCGGATCTTCTGCGCGATCATGTCGGCATCATCCGACAGATTGATGCGCGAATTGTCGGACGGGTCCGACTTCGACATTTTCTTGGTGCCGTCGCGCAGGCTCATGACGCGTGTCGCGACGCCCTGGATCAACGGCTCCGGCAGCGGAAAGAAAATCTCGCCATGGCCGTTCGACGCGATCGACGGCGCGAAGTCGAGATTGAATTTCTGCGCAATGTCGCGCGCCAATTCGAGATGCTGCTTTTGATCCTCGCCGACCGGCACATGCGTCGCGCGATAAAGCAGAATATCGGCCGCCATCAGGCACGGATAATCGAAGAGACCGACGGAGGCGTTCTCGCGATCCTTGCCCGCCTTCTCCTTGAACTGCGTCATCCGATTGAGCCAGCCCATGCGGGCGACGCAATTGAACACCCAGGCAAGCTCGGCATGTTCGGAGACCTGGCTCTGGTTGAAGACGATGTGCTGCGCCGTATCGACGCCCGCCGCTATGAAGGCCGCCGTCACTTCGCGGATGCTCGACTTCAGCTGCTCAGGATCTTGCGGCACGGTGATCGCGTGCAGATCGACGACGCAATAGAGACAGTCGTGCGTGCGCTGCAATTCAACGAAACGGGTGATCGCGCCGAGATAGTTGCCGAGGTGCAGATTGCCGGTCGGCTGCACACCGGAAAAAACGCGCAGAGGAAATTCGGCCATAGAAAGTAAAGCTCCGGGATGAGCGGCGGGCCTGCTTATCGCGCGCTCACGACAGCAACGCAAGACGGGATCGCCCGGGATCGACGTGAGAGGCTCGCCCTGCCTTGGAATGGAGCGGATTTCAAAGCGACAGACGCGCCTCCGACGCCAGTCAGAAACATGGCAGAAACAATCAAAGGATAAAGCGGCTCAAATCGGCATTGCGCGCGAGATCGCCGATATTTTTCTCGACGAAGGCGCCGTCGATGGTGATAGCCTCGCCGAAACGGTCGGGCGCCGTGAAGCTGATTTCATCGAGCACCCGCTCCATCACCGTTTGCAGGCGGCGGGCGCCGATGTTTTCGACGCTGGCATTGACCTGCACCGCGATCTTGGCGATCGCGCTCACGGCGTCCGGCGTGAAAGTCAGCGTCACGCCTTCCGTCAGCATCAAGGCCTCATATTGTTTGATGAGGCTTGCTTCGGTGTCGACGAGGATGCGACGGAAATCGTCTTCATCGAGTGAAGAGAGCTCGACGCGGATCGGCAGGCGGCCCTGCAATTCCGGCAGCAGATCCGAGGGCTTCGCAACATGAAAAGCGCCCGACGCGATGAACAGAATGTGATCCGTCTTCACCGAGCCGTGCTTCGTCGTGACCGTCGTGCCTTCGATCAGCGGCAGGAGATCGCGCTGAACGCCTTCGCGCGAGACATCGGCGCCTGAGCGGCCTTCGCGGCCGCAGATCTTGTCGATCTCGTCCAAGAACACAATGCCATTGTTCTCGACCGCGTGCAGCGCCTGCTGGACGATCTGATCCTGATCCATCAGCCGGTCGCTTTCTTCGGCGATCAGCGGCTCATAGGCATCCTTGACGAGTACGCGGCGCGGCTTCGTCGTCTTGCCCATGGATTTGCCGAAAATATCGCCGATCGAAATCGCCCCGATCGAAGCGCCGGGGAAATTCGGCAATTCGAACATCGGCATTGAGCTCGAGGGCTGCGCCAGCTCGATCTCGATCTCTTTATCGGCGAGTTCGCCGTCGCGCAGGCGCTTGCGGAAGGAGTCGCGCGTCGCCTGCGATGCATTGGCACCAACGAGCGCATCGAGCAACCGCTCTTCCGCGGCGATCGTCGCACGCGCCTGCAGCAGCTTGCGCTTGTCCTGCTTCACCATGCTGATCGCGATCTCGACGAGGTCGCGGATGATCTGCTCGACGTCGCGGCCGACATAGCCGACCTCGGTGAATTTCGTCGCCTCGACCTTAATGAAGGGCGCATTGGCGAGCTTGGCGAGACGGCGCGAAATCTCCGTCTTGCCGCAGCCGGTCGGGCCGATCATCAGAATGTTCTTCGGCATCACCTCTTCGCGCATCGCGCCTTCGAGATGTAGGCGCCGCCAGCGATTGCGCAGCGCGATGGCAACGGCGCGCTTCGCCTGCATCTGGCCGACGATGAAACGATCGAGTTCGGAGACGATCTCGCGAGGAGAGAAATCTGTCATGATACCGAAAGATGGGAATGAGGAAGCCGTAAGACCAGGGCGCGCGGCAACAGCCTGAGGATCGCGCCGCGCAACACCCGCCACAAAGCGCTGAGGAACAAGATGAAGGCGCCGAGTGCCAGAAGCGTCGCCGCGGGCGTATTGTCGGTGACCCCGCTATTATGCAGCAATGTCCCAAAGGCGATGCCCGCATAGGTCAAGCCGGAGACAAGCAGCGCACGGCGATCGATGATCAGCGACACAAGGCCGAGGCCCAAGAATATCGCGAGCACGGTTA
This sequence comes from Methylovirgula sp., assembly GCA_052144065.1. Taxonomy (GTDB): domain Bacteria; phylum Pseudomonadota; class Alphaproteobacteria; order Rhizobiales; family Beijerinckiaceae; genus Methylovirgula. The sequence goes on from JBKQRA010000143.1 coordinate 21,224, forward strand.
TCGCCACATGGCTATCGAGCGGTGCCGGGGTCAGGCCGACGGCCGCATTGAAGGGATGGCCGCCGACGGTTGCGAGCAGCGGATGCACGATGAGCGGCGCAGCCAGGAGATGCAGCCAGAAGGCGATGTCGGTGCGCCGCGTCTCGCGCTTGAGATCGGTCATGTCGAAGCGCATCGCGACGAGAAAGACGATCAATCCCGAGGTCAGCAAAAGCCAGTTGAACGTCCGCGCGGCAAGATCGGGGGCGAGCCAATAGGAGGTGCCTATCACGGTCGCGATCAAAGCCGCCGCCATGGCGGCAATGGTGATCGGCACGCGAAACCGCAGATAATGCAGGCCGGTCACCGCCGCTGTCATCAGCCCCGCCGCCGCGACACTCGTGGAATTGACAAGGATCCAGCCGAAGCCATCGGCCGGATGCCACCAATTGACCGGCGCCGTCGGATTGAATTCGGCAAAGAGCCGCGTCGTCGTCATGAAGACGCTGAATGAGAAGAGCGCGAGCAGCAGTATGCTCGGCAAAGCGAGCCGCAGCTTGCGGCTGAACAATTCGGCGGCGAGCCAGGCGAGGACGACAATCGCGCCCCACATTGCGGTCCCGCCGAATTGCAACCGGATCAGATAGGCGGCCGAGCTGAAGAAGAGGACGAAGCCGAGGCTGACGAAAATATCGGCGAAGCTCGTCACGAAACGCACCGCCTCGTCATCCTGCGGGTCGGTACGCTCAAACGGCGCGTCCACGGCCTTCACAGGAAGCGGCGGGGGCAGCTGCTGAGGGAGCGGCGGCGGCAAAGGTGGCGGCGGGGGCAGCGGATGATCCTGCGCGAGGCCGCGCAAAGCTTCCGCCTGCTCCGCAGTGATGACGCCGCGCTCGATGGCGAGCGAAAGAGCCTCATCGGAAATCATGGGAGGCTTTCGATCACGACGTTGCGGTTGGTGTAGACGCAAATGTCGGCGGCGATTTCGAGCGCCCGCCGGGCGATCGCCTCGGCATCCATCTCGGTGTCGATCAGCGCCCGGCCAGCGGCTAGGGCATAATTGCCGCCCGAGCCGATCGCCATGACACTGCCGGCGCCGCTCGCTTCCGGCTCCAGCACGTCGCCGGTACCGGTGAGCACGAGGCCGGCATCCTTGTCGGCGACGAGCATCATCGCCTCGAGCCGGCGCAGATAGCGGTCGGTCCGCCAATCCTTGGCGAGCTCGACGCAGGCGCGCACCAGCTGGCCGGGATATTGGTCGAGCTTGGCTTCCAATCGCTCGAAAAGCGTGAAGGCGTCAGCGGTCGCACCGGCAAAGCCACCGATCACATCGCCCTTGCCGAGGCGGCGGACCTTGCGCGCATTGCCTTTGATGATCGTCTGGCCGATGCTGACCTGCCCGTCGCCGCCAATCACCGTGCGTCCTCCCTTGCGGACCATGATAATGGTGGTCGCATGCCAGCTGCTGCCTGCATGGTCCGGCGGATGATCGAACATTCGGGGTACTCGGAAAGAGAGGCCGGAATGCGCCGGGCGAGGCTATCAAGGCTTCAGCCATCAAGGCTTGGCCATGGCCGGCGGCGCGTGCTGCACCATCTATGGAGGAGCGCGGCGCGATGCAAGAGCTGTCGAATTGGGCGGTTAAATCCCCTTTGCCAGCGCTTTGTGAACCATAATCCGCGGCTTCGCGCCGCGAAGGGACCGAAACGGCGCGAAAAAGTTCCCCTAATAGGGTAAATGCTCTAGTAGCTGAGCCATGAATTTACGGATCGACCCAGAGCCCCTTATGCGCAAAGCCTATGTCTCGCGCCAGACCAAGGAGACCACGATCGAGGTCCATGTCGACCTCGACGGCACCGGTCGCGCGCAAATTTCGACCGGCGTCGGCTTTTTCGACCATATGCTGGAGCAGCTGGCACGGCATTCACTCATCGACATGGAGATCACGACCAAGGGCGATCTCCATATCGACGCCCATCACACGGTCGAAGACACCGGCATCGCGCTCGGCCAGGCGCTGCGCCAGGCGCTGGGCGACATGCGCGGCATCACCCGTTTCGCCGATGCGCTGATTCCGATGGACGAGACCTTGACCCGCATCGCGATCGATCTCTCCGGGCGTCCCTATCTCGTCTTCAAGACCGTGTTCCCGCGCCCGAAGATCGGCGATTTCGACACCGAGCTGGTGCGCGAATTCTTTCAGGCGCTCACCGTCCATCTCGGCATGAATCTGCATATCGAGACGCTTTACGGCGAGAATTGCCACCATATCTCTGAATCGAGTTTCAAAGGCGTCGCCCGGGCCCTGCGCCACGCGATGACTGTCGATCCGCGCCAGATGGGCGAGATCCCCTCGACCAAAGGGACGCTGTGACGCTAGGGATGCTGTAGCATCCTCGCCGTCGCGACCGTCCCGATCAAAATCCCTGGAGCTTCCGCCTTCATGGCCGTCTACACTGTGCAAGCGCCGATTGGCTCGACAAGTGAACCTTTTTCGCATGAGCCCGATCTCGAAAGAGCGGTCTTCCTGCGCGAAGGCTTCTCCTGGGGCGCGTTTTTCTTCGGCGTCTTCTGGCTGCTTTGGAACCGGCTTTGGCTGGCCGCCATCATCTGGGTGATCGTCATCGCGGGCCTCGGCTGGATCGCGGTCACCTATCTCGCAGTGGCCAGCATTGTCCTCATTACGCTCGCTGTGCATCTCTGGCTCGGACTCGAAGGCCGCGAGATCATCCGCCAGACATTGGCGCAGCGCCACTATCGGCTCGTGGGCGTCGTCACCGCGACGTCGCTCGAAGCAGCCGAGCGGCTGTTCTTTTCGCGCGCCATGGATTTTCCGCCCGTCGCACCCTCGGCGCAAGTTCCGCCGCCACCTCCCTCTTCCGCGCGCCAGCATGGCGATGTGCTTGGGCTCTTTCCGGAACCGGAGTTGCGGAGGTGAGCACCGTCATCGTCGATTACGGCTCCGGCAATCTCCACTCTGCGCATAAAGCTTTCGAGCGCGCCGCGCGCGAGGCGGGTCTTTCCATGTCGATCAGCGTCAGCGGCGATCCCGAAGCGGTGCGCCACGCCGAGCGCGTGGTGCTGCCGGGCGTCGGCGCCTTCGCCGATTGCAAGCGCGGCCTTGCCGCCGTGCCGGGCATGATCGAGGCGCTGACCGAAACCGTGCAGACGAAGGGGCGACCGTTTCTCGGCATTTGCGTCGGTATGCAGCTGATGGCGGCACAAGGCCTCGAACATGAGGTGACCAAAGGCCTCGGCTGGATCACCGGCGATGTCGCGGCGATCGCACCGGCGGACAAGAGCTTGAAGATCCCGCATATGGGCTGGAACACGCTGAATGTCGCGCAATCCCATCCGCTGCTCGCTGGCATTCCGACCGGGCCAGAGGGGCTGCACGCCTATTTCGTGCATTCCTACGCCTTCTCGGGCGTCAAGCCGCAGGAGCTGATCGCCTCGACCGATTACGGCGGCGACATCGTCGCCATCGTCGGTCGCGACAATATGGTCGGCACCCAGTTCCACCCTGAAAAGAGCCAGTCCATGGGGCTGGCGCTCATCGGCAATTTCTTGCGGTGGCAGCCGTGATCCTTTTTCCCGCGATCGATCTCAAAGCCGGCGAATGCGTCCGCCTCTTCCAAGGCGATATGGAAAAGGCGACCGTCTTCAATCAGGATCCTGCGGCGCAGGCGGAAGCCTTCGAACAGCAGGGCTTTACCTATCTGCATGTCGTCGATCTCGACGGCGCCTTCGCCGGCAAGCCGATGAATGCGCAAGCCGTCGATAATATTCTCGCGCGGGTCAAAATGCGGGTACAGCTCGGCGGCGGCATCAGGGATTTGAAGACCGTCGAAGCTTGGCTCGGCAAAGGCATCAGCCGCGTCATCATCGGCACGGCGGCCGTGCGCGATCCCGATTTCGTCCGTGACGCGGCGCTCCGCCATCCCGGCTGCATCGCCGTTGGCATCGACGCCAAGGACGGCAAGGTCGCAGTCGAAGGCTGGGCAAAGACATCCGAGATGACCGCAGTCGATCTCGGCCGGCGTTTCGAAGATGCGGGCGTCGCCGCCATCATCTATACCGATATTTCCCGCGACGGCGCACTGCAGGGCCTCAATATCGCGGCGACCGTCGCCTTGGCGGAAGCCGTTGCGATCCCGGTCATCGCATCCGGCGGTCTTGCCTCGCTCGCCGATATCGCGCGGCTGCTCGAGCCTGATTGCGCCAAGCTCGCGGGCGCCATCACCGGCCGCGCGCTGTACGACGGGCGACTCGATGCCGGAGAAGCGCTCGCACTTTTACGCGCGGCGGAGGAGAGATCTCTTGCTTAAGTCGCGTCTCATCCCATGTCTCGACGTCAAAGACGGGCGCGTCGTCAAAGGCATCAATTTCGTCGATTTGCGCGATGCCGGCGACCCCGTTGCCTGCGCGACCGCCTATGATGCGGCGGGCGCCGACGAACTCTGCTTCCTTGACATTACCGCGAGCCATGAAAACCGCGGCATCATTTTCGATGTCGTGCAGCGCACAGCGGAAGCCTGCTTCATGCCGCTCACCGTCGGCGGCGGCGTGCGCACGATCGACGATATCCGCAAGCTGCTGCTCGCCGGCGCCGACAAAGTTTCGATCATGACGGCGGCCGTCGAGAACCGCGATTTCGTCCGCGTCGCGGCCGAGAAATTCGGCAATCAATGCATCGTCGTCGCCATCGATGCGAAGCAAACGGCGCCGGGCAAATGGGAGATCTTCACCCATGGCGGCCGCAAGCCGACCGGCCTCGATGCGATCGATTACGCACGCGAGGTGACAAGTCTGGGCGCCGGGGAAATCCTTCTGACCTCGATGGATCGCGATGGCACGAAATCGGGCTTCGATCTGAAACTCACCCGCGCCGTGGTCGATGCCGTCAGCGTGCCGGTGATCGCCTCGGGTGGCGTCGGCACGCTGGATCATCTCGTCGAAGGCCTGCGCGACGGCGGCGCCAATGCCGTGCTCGCCGCCTCGATCTTCCACTTCGGCGAATTTTCGATCGCCGAGGCCAAGGCTTATATGGCGCGTTGCGGCCTCAATATGCGGCTCGACCGCCACTCCGCCGCCGCAGCAGCTTGAACGAAAGACTGAAGATGAGTGATTTCCGCCTCGAAGATCTCGCCGCGCTCATTGCCGAGCGCGCCAAAAAGACGGCGGATGCCTCTTATACGCGGTCGCTCTTGGATTCCGGCCCGGCGCGGGTCGCCAAAAAGATGGGCGAGGAGGCGGTCGAAACCGTGATCGCGGCGGTCGAAGGCGATGCGAAAGCGCTGGTGATGGAAAGCGCGGATCTTCTCTACCACCTGCTGGTTCTGCTGCAGGCGCGCGGCGTGCCGCTCGCCGACGTATTGACGGAGCTCAAGCGGCGCACCGCCCAATCGGGGCATAGTGAGAAGGCGTCGCGGCAAGGCTGACCGACGATGGGCTTCATCGGCAAAGCCTATCAATTTTCTGGAACAAGCGTGGCCGCAGCAGCCTCGACCGCCCCATAAGAGGGATGGGCGGGCATTTGGAGAAATGCGCCCGGCATATTAAACAGCGGCTATGCACTCGGCTGCAGAATTCCGAGGAATGATGGACGAACGCGTCAAGGCTCCGGCAGTCCTCTCTCCCTATCATCACTTCACCCGAAGTGAGTGGGCGGCGTTGCGCGCCGATACGCCCCTGACCTTGACCTTGGAGGATTTGAGCAAGCTCAAATCGCTCGATGATCCGATTTCGCTCGAAGAGGTCATCGCGATTTATCTGCCGCTCTCGCGGCTTCTCGCGCTTTATGTCGCCGCGACCCAGGGCCTGTTCAAGGCGACGCAGCGCTTCCTCGGCGCCGAAGACGGCAAGATGCCCTATATCATCGGCGTCGCTGGATCGGTCGCCGCCGGCAAATCGACGCTCGCGCGCGTCATGCGCGCGCTGCTTTCGCGCTGGCCGAACACGCCCAAGGTCGAACTCGTGACGACCGACGGCTTTCTCTACCCCAACGTCGTCCTCGAAGCCGAAGGCTTGATGGACAAGAAGGGCTTTCCGGAAAGCTATGACGGCGCGAGCCTGTTGCGCTTCCTCTCGGATGTGAAGGCCGGCACCCGCAATGTCCGTGCGCCGGTTTATTCGCATCTGACCTATGATGTCCTGCCCAGCGATTATGTCACCGTCGATCGGCCCGACATTTTGATCGTCGAAGGATTGAACGTCCTGCTGCCCGGCCGTCCGCCGAAGGATGGAAGGGCGACGCCTTTCGTCTCCGACTTCTTCGACTTCTCGATTTATCTGCATGCCGATGATGCGGAGCTCGAACGCTGGTATGTCGCCCGCTTCATGCGCCTGCGCCAGACCGCCTTCCGCGACCCGCGCTCCTACTTCCGCAAATATGCCGATCTCGACGATGCGGCGGCCGAAGCAACGGCGCGCGATATCTGGTCGAGGATCAATCTGCGCAATCTGCACGAAAACATTCTGCCGACGCGCGCCCGCGCCAATCTCGTGCTGACCAAAGGCGCGAGCCATCTCGTCGAAGAGGTCGAGCTGCGCAAACTCTGAGCGCGAAGGCTCACAAGTGGCTCACGGATTTTTCTGTTGCCGCTCTTTTCTCCCGATGTTAGCCATAGATCACAATAAGGAACGGTAGTTCAAATACTTGAACTACTTGGGAGGAAGAGGACAAGCCCATGAGCGCGGGACCACCGCCTCTGGAGGTGTTGGAAGCTGCCGTCGATTCGGCAGTGCCGGAAAGCGCCGTGCCCGCGCTGATCCGCGGCTTTGCGATTCTCGATCTCATCGCGCGCGCGCCCGGGCTCGATTTCACCGCCATCCATTCCCGCCTCGGCCTGCCGAAGAGCAGCACCCATAATCTTCTCGTCACTCTCTGCCGTCTCGGCGTGCTGCAGCTGCAATCCGACCGCAGCTATGTACTGGGATTGCGGCTGACCGAACTCGGCAATTTCGCCGCGGGCCAGCGCTTCATCGAGAAGGAGTCCGTGCCTTTGTTGCGCGATCTCGCGCATGAAGAACGACTAACCTGTCATCTCGGCGTGCGCGAAGGCCGCGAGGCCGTCTATCTCTCCAAATGCGAATGCGATCAGCCGATCAAGGTCGACTCCTGGGTCGGCAAGCGCTTCTCGCTGCATTGCTCGGCGCTCGGCAAAGTGCTGCTCGCCTGGCTGCCGGAACGCGAGCTGGCCCGCGCGCTCGCCGACATGGCCTGGGACAAGCGCACCGCAATGACGATCGACCGCCCCGACGAGATGCGCCGCCATCTCGCGATCGTCCGCGAGCAGGGATTTGCGACCGACGATGAAGAGAATGTTCCGAACATTCGTTGCGTCGCCGCGCCCGTCTTCGACCGCAAAGGTGCTGTCGTCGCCGCCATCAGCGCCGTTGGTACGGTGTTGCAGGTCGATGTCGCGCGCTTCGCCGCGCTCGCACCCCGTTTGATGGCTGTTGCAGGCGAAATCTCGCGCCGGTCATTCGGAACCTAGAGAAGGGAAGAAACAATCAATTCAAAAAAATAATCGGGAGGAAACAATGCCAATCTATAAATGGATCAATAAAGTTCCTGGCGGTCTGATGGTCGTGCCGCTCTTCATCGGGATGGTGCTCAACACATTCTTCCCGCATTTCATGAAGATCGGCGGCTTCACCGAGGCTTTGACCGGCGCCGGCTATCCGACCATCCTCGGCATGTATCTCTTCGTCGTCGGCACCAAGATGACGGTGAGAACCGCGCCGCGCATGCTCAAGCGCGGCTTCGGCATCATGTTCGTCAAGGTCGGCGTCGCGACGCTCATCTCGATCACCGTCGGCAAGGTCTTCGGCGGCAATCTTTGGGGCTATAGCACGCTGGCGCTCTTGGTCGCTTTGAGCGACACCAATGGCGGCATGTTCCTGGCTCTCACCAGCGTCATGGGCGACAAGGATGACGCCGGCACCTATGTGCCACAGAGCATCGAGACCGGGCCCTTCCTCTCCATGGTCATCCTGGTCGGCGCCGGCCTCGCTAACATCCCCTGGCTGACGATCGTTTCAGTGATCGCGCCGATTGCGGCCGGTGCGATCCTCGGCAATCTCGATGATGACATGCGGAAGTTTTTTGGCGATCGCGAGGCGCTGATCGTGCCCTTCATGGGCTTCACGCTCGGCCAGACGATCAATCTTTCGGCGGTGGTTACGGCCGGCCTGCCCGGCATCTTCCTCGGCTTCTTTGTGCTGGTCGTCACCGGAACCTGCTGCATCCTCGCCGACAAGCTCTTGGGCGGCTCCGGCATCGCCGGCGCGGCAGCCTCCAGCACCGCCGGCAATTCAGCCGCCGTGCCGAAAGCCATTGCGCTTGCCGATCCGAGCTACGCCGCTATCGCGCCGATCGCCACCGTGCAAGTCGCCGCTTCGGTGATCGTCACGGCCATCTTGACCCCAATCCTGACCTCTTGGATGTATCGACGCGTGCATAAGCAACGCGGCGATCTGAACGAAGTCGCAGCGGCGCATCTGACAGAAACGGCACATCTGGTCGAAGAAGCGGCAGACCTGCAGAAAGCACCTCTTTGAGATGACCAAACCAAGCGTCTATATCACCCGCATGATCCCCGAAGCGACGATCGAAACGCTGCGCCAGCATTTCGACCTCGAAGTCAATCCAGAGGATCGGGCCCTGACGGCCGAGGAATTGAAACAGAAGGTGAAGGGGCGCGATGCGATCATCACGCTTATTACCGATATGGTCGACGGCAGCCTGCTCGATGCCGCCGGCCCGCAATGCAAGATCGTCGCGAATTACGCCGTCGGCTTCAACAATTTCGATCTCGCCGCGGCAACCAAGCGCGGCGTGATCTTGACCAACACGCCGGGCGTTCTCGACGATGCGACAGCGACCCACACTTTCGCTTTGCTGCTCGCGACCGCGCGCCGGCTCGGCGAAGCGGAGCGTTATGTGCGCGCCGGCCAGTGGAAGGGCTGGTCGCCGATGGCCTTCGTCGGACTCGACGTCGATCGAAAGACGCTCGGCATCGCCGGCCTCGGCCGCATCGGCAAGAATGTCGCGCGCAAAGCCGCCGGCTTCGACATGAAGATCATCTACAACGATGTCTGCCGCGATCCCGACTTCGAAGCCATGTTCGAGGCGGCCTATGTCGACAAGCCCACGCTGCTGCGCGAGTCGGACTATCTCAGCCTGCACCTGCCGCTGACGCCCGAGACGAAACATTACATCGGCGCGGCGGAATTGAAGCAGATGAAAAAGAGCGCCGTGCTCGTCAATGCGAGCCGCGGGCCGGTCGTCGACGAAAAGGCGCTAGTGGAAGCTCTGCGTGAAAACCACATCTTCGGCGCCGGGCTCGACGTCTTCGAAGACGAGCCGCTGCTGGCGCCAGGCCTCGTCGAGCTCGATAATGTCATCGTCGTCCCGCACATCGCTTCGGCGACGATGGAGACGCGGCTCAAGATGGGCGAAATCGCCGCCGGCAATGTCATCAAAGTGCTGACGGGCGCGGCGCCGGATACCTGCGTCAATCCGGATGTGCTGAAAATGAGCGCGGCGTGACCGTCATTGCGAGCGCAGCGAAGCAATCCATTGACGTTCCGGATTGCTTCGTCGCAAGCAGGCAAGTTTACGCAGCCTGCCTAAGCTTGTCTGCGCCTCGCAATGACGCGATAGATCTTAAAGCGTGAAGCCGCATTCGGCCGCGAGGGCTTTCAAATCGCGATGCGGCCTTGCGCCATAATGCTGGATGATCTCGGCTGCGGCGAGCGCGCCGAGCCTGGCGCAATCCGGCAGATCCTGGCCTTTGACGAGCCCGGTCAGAAAGCCTGCGGCAAAGAGATCGCCTGCCCCCGTCGTGTCGACCACCGTCTCGACTGGAAAGGCATCGACCGCGTGGGTTTCCTCGCGGGTGACGACGAGCGAGCCGCGCTCCGAGCGCGTCACCACCGCCAGAAGATCCTCGCCGCGCAACAACGAGACGGCCGTATCGAAATCCGACGTCTGATAGAGCGAATGCAATTCGCTCTCATTGGCGAAGAGAATATCGATCCGGCGCTCGCGGATGAGACCGAAGAACTCATCGCGATAGCGATCGACGCAGAAAGCATCCGACAGGCTCAGCGCGATGCGGCGATCGGCGGCACGGGCGATTTCAGAGGCTTTGAGAAAGGCCTTCTTGGCTTCCGGCGGATCCCAGAGATAGCCTTCGAGATAGGTGATCTGAGCCTCTTCGACCGTCGCCGCATCGACATCGGCCGGCGTCAGATTCTGGCAGGCGCCAAGAAAGGTATTCATCGTGCGCTGTCCGTCGGGCGTCACGACAACGAGACAACGCGCGCTCGCCGCGCCATCCGTTGCCGGCGCCGAGGTGAAAGCGACCTTCGCCGAGCGGATGTCATGGGCAAAAATATCGCCGAGCGGATCGGCCTTCACTTTGCCGATGAAGGCGGCGCGACACCCGAGATGCGCCGCGCCGATGATCGTGTTCGCGGCCGAGCCGCCGGAGACGATCGTCGTCTGCCCCATCGCCGCATAAAGCTTCTCGGCGGTCGCCTCATCGATCAGCTGCATCGCGCCTTTGCTCAGCCCTTGGGCCAGCAGAAAATCATCATCGCTGGGCGCGATGACATCGACGATGGCATTGCCGAGGCCGAGAATATCGAAGCGTGTTTCGGGCATGGACCGGATCAAAGGCTCGAGAAAGGAGCGGAGCTTTCGCACCCGGCTGCGCCGCGGTCAAGGTCGACCAAAATACGGTAGTGCCTCAGTTTGAAATCTACCGATCGACCACCTGATTTACTCCCCCTCAAAAGGAGCATACTGATTGAAAGATAGATTCGGACCCCCCGACATGTCCACAGGCCCACAAGGTCAGCGTCGCCCAGAAGACCCAATCGCCGCCGCCGCGGCCGTGCTGCGCATCGCTACAGGCGAGAGCAACGAGAAAACCGAGGCCGAGCGGGCCACCGCTAAAGCGGAAATGCCTAAGGCAAAGCCGGTTAGGTCGGTACGCCCGAGCAGGGCAGAGCGTTAAAACGCTGGGCTGCCGTCAAATTACGCAGCCATTGCCTGACGCGCCCACCGAAGTGTGCTCGCTTCAAAATCCAGAATCACCATCGGCACACACCCCTCCGCCTTGCCGCGGTCTTTCGCCGCTCGAAATTGGCTTTCATAAGCGCAAAGCGGGACAAACCACCGAAACAGTATTCCTTCATACGCGGTGCGTTTTGCAAGAAAATCCGGCTCCGCACGCGCAGAAACCTCAAGATCTGAATCGATCACGAATAAAACATCGAACGGCCACGTACCAAGATTGCGATAGCGATCCGCATATTCCGGATCTTCTGCATGAGAAAACATCCGATTTCGCAAACTCCCATCCCTCGCCTGGCCGACATAAAGAACCCTGTGTGTACACGGACCATGACGACCGCGGTAGTTACGATCCAACAACATATAAACGCCTAACGCGTCATCCGGCGGCATAACGCCCTTTTCCTCACTAAAAAACGCATGTCTGAAATTGTGAGTAGCCCCCTCGTTGTCAACAAAAGTCACCATCAACTTCAACCCCATCAGATCTGACCCATGGGATTGAGCGCGAAACCATTTGAAGTTCAGTCACGTTGATCAGTCCAATCTTCAAAATCCCCGAAAGGAAAAAGCAATGTGGACGCGCCCTCTAACCGACAACGCTCTCTCGAAACTCAACGATCGTCTCGTCGCTGCCGGATTTTCAGCTATCAATGTCGAGCGAGCCTTAAAACACGACGTCCTAATCGAAGACACCTTCCGGCAAGACGGCGACTCGGTCGTAAGTCATATATACTTGCGCCCAGACTCGGCCGGCATTTCCTTCAAATTTGGCAACATCAAAAAACTCGGAAAACTGTTCCATTATCCGGACATAACCGCCAGCGATGAAGAAATCTCCGAATTCATAAACACTCTCATCGGAGCAACTTTCTCTCTCTAACGCAGCCGCCCGCAATCAATCGAAAAATACATTACGTCAATACGTCAATTATTGACGTAGCGACATCAGATTAACCATCTCCAATAACTTCACATAACAAAAACTATTTCGCTCGCGACTTTGACTCTCCTCTTCGTTCTTGTTATGTTCCTAACCTCATAACTTCACGAATGCAATAGCGCCTCTGCCAGGCAACTCGCGCGATAATCGATCACCGACATGAACCGCCTTTCCGTAGATCAGCGGGTCAAAATCCTTCAACTCATCGTCGAAGGAACCTCGATGCGGTCAATCGCGCGCGTGCTCGATGTCAGCCCCAATACAGTCGACAAGCTCCTACGGGAAGCAGGCCAAGCCTGCATCGCCATCCATGACGCCCAGATCCGTAACGTCCAAGCGCAACGCGTCCAATGCGATGAGATATGGTCCTTCTGCTATGCCAAGCAGAAGAACGTCGCCACTGCGAAAAGGCCGCCTCCGGAAGCCGGCGACGCCTGGACGTGGACCGCAATCGACCCACAAACAAAACTCCTGATCGCCTGGTTCGTCGGGGATCGCTCAGCCACATCCGCTGGCATTTTGATCGACGATCTCAAGAGCCGTCTCGCCAACCGCGTGCAGCTCACAACCGATGGCCACTCCGCCTATCTTCAAGCTGTCGAAGACGCTTTCGGCATCGATGTCGATTTTGCCCAGCTCATTAAAATCTATGGCGACGCGCCAGCACAACAAAGCGACTCCCGCTACAGCCCAGCGCAGATCGTCACGGCCAAACCCAAGCGCATCACAGGCTCCCCGGATCCCGTCCATATCTCGACCTCCATGGTCGAACGCCACAATCTAACGATCCGCATGTCGCTGCGGCGCTTCACGCGACTAACCAACGCCTTCAGCAAAAAGCTCGAAAACCACATTAACGCGCTCGCTGTCGATATCGTACATTACAATCTCATCCGCATTCACAAGACCCTCAGAATGTCGCCGGCGATGGCCGCAGGCCTCACCGATCGACTTTGGTCCTGGGAAGACATCCTCAAGATCATGGACGCCATGGCACCGCCGCCTGGCCCGCGCGGGCCGTACAAGAAGCGATCACCAGCGGCAACTGGACCTTAGCCGGATAAATAACGAAAATGCGGGTCGAAACAGCAGAAGGCCGAACGATGAAAGACCACGAAAAAGAGCGGATTAAGCTTACAGCAACATTCCTAAACAACATCGCCATAGCCATGATCGTGTTTGGCTTTGTCGCGCCGCTCATTGGCAGCCTTTACGGCCTGACCAGTGCCGCTTCACTCGATCTCGTCCTAAAATTAGGCTACGGTTGGCTTGTCGCCGGCGTAATCCTACATTTCATGGCACTGTACTACCTTGGAGACTTGGACAAATGACACCGTTCCAACTCTATGCCGCCTTCGGCGCCCCGTTAATCCTCCTGCTGATCGGAGCAGGCATTATCTGGCTAAGCCGCTGGCAACGCCGCCATGCCAATCATGACTCGCATTCAAAATCCGCGACCCGGCAAGCCTGACCAAATTAGCCTGACACTTCCAAAAAAGACCCGACGCCACCCGCCGGGTCTTTTTTATGTCCGCCTTTTAGTGGTCCAAAATTTCAAACTGAGGCAGTACCCAAAATACGAAGCTAGGCCGCGAGATCGGCGACGACTGCATCAAGCAGCGGAAAGCCCTCCGCACTCACGCGCAGGCGGCCGGCCGGCGTCATTTCGACCATGCCTTCGGCGATCAGCGAGGACACCCGCGCCGGATCGAGACTGCGGCCGGCGAGCGCCTCGAAGCGCGCCGGATCGATGCCTTCGGCCAATCGCAGACCCATCAGCAGGAATTCATCGCCCTGCTCTTCATGCGACAGCGTCTCGTCCTCGATAAGCGCATGGCCGTCGGTCTCGACGACCGTCAGCCACATTTCCGGATGCCGTTCGGTCGCCTGCGCCCGGCGGCCTTTCGGTGTCGCGATACGGCCATGCGCGCCGGGACCGACGCCGACATATTCGCCATAGCGCCAATAGATGAGATTGTGCCGGCTTTCTGCACCCGGCCGCGCATGATTGGAGATTTCATAGGCCGGCAGCCCGGCGGCGCTCATCATCTCCTGCGTCGCGTCCCAGAAATCGCGGCCCTGATCCATGGTGGGCACGACGAGCTTGCCGGCGCTTTCGAGCTTCTCGAATAGTGTGTCCGGCTCGATCGTCAGCTGATACAGCGAGAGATGATCAGCGACGCGGGACAGCGCCTGGCGCAATTCCATCTTCCAGGCGGCAACGCTCTGCTGCGGCCGGCCATAGATCATATCGAAGGAATAGCGCGGAAAAATCTTCGCGGCCGTATCGACCGCGGCGAGGGCTTCAGCGGCCGTATGCAGCCGGCCGAGCTGCTTTAGATCCGCATCGATCAGCGATTGCACGCCGATCGAGACGCGGTTGACGCCGGCATCGCGATAGCCGCGGAAACGCCCGGCTTCGACGCTCGACGGGTTGGCTTCGAGCGTGATTTCGAGATCTGGCTCAAGCGGCCAGAGACCGCCGATCGCCTCAAGGATGGCGCCGACCGTCTCGGGTTTCATCAGCGAGGGCGTGCCGCCGCCGAAGAAGATGGAGCGGACCTTGCGGCCCTTCGTCAAAGCAGCGCGATGCGCCAGCTCCGTCTTGAAGGCCGCGACAAATCGCTTCTCGTCGATGGGCTCCGCCCGGACGTGACTGTTAAAATCGCAATAGGGGCATTTCGACAGGCAAAAAGGCCAATGCACATAAATGCCGAAGCCCGGATCCGACGCAGGGGGGAAGCGATTCGCCATGCGGACTTATCTCATGCCGCGGCGTGCAGGTCACTATCTGCGGGCATGAAGCCCGGCTTCTGCCCACATTTCCTGGCTATTCACACCACCATGGCGGGCGCCTCGGCGCGGCGCCGCAGCTTTGGGGACTCGGCCGGTTGCGGCACCGCTTCTGCGGCCCAAAGATGCTGAGCCGCATAGGCACGCCACGGCCGCCAGCGCTCGGCCAGCGCCAGCAGCTGTTTCGGCGTCGGCGTTGCGCCTTCGAGGCGCGCCATGGAGCGGATGAGGCCGAGATCGGCGGCCGGAAAGGCGTCCGCCTCACGCAATTCGCGCATGGCGATATATTGCGCCGTCCATTCGCCGACGCCGGGCAGACGGCGCAATTGCGCAATCGCCTCGTCAAGCGTGGCCTGCCGGCCGAAGATCAGCGGATCGGCGGCAACTTCAGCGGCGAGCGCCTGCAGCGCTTCGCCGCGCTTTCGCGGCAGGCCCATCGTTGAAAGATACTCACTCGCGATCGCAGCCGGCTTTGGGAAGATATGTGTCAAATTTTCAAAGCCGCTGCGATCGATCGTCAGCGGCGTCCCAAACTGCGCGACGAGCCGGCCGGCAAGCGTGCGTGCGGCAGCGACCGAAATTTGCTGGCCGAGCAGCGCGCGCACCGCAAGCTCGAATCCCTCCCAGGCGCCCGGCACGCGCAATCCAGGTCTCGCCGCAACAAGCGGTGCGAGCACCGCATCTTCAGACAAATGCGCGGCGATGATGTGCGGATCGGCGGCGAGATCGAAGACACGGCGCAGGCGTGCGATGATCTGCGGCAAGGACGCGAGATGCGGAAAGCGGATCGTCGCGCGGAGATTGTTGCCCTCGCCTTTGTCGACCCGGATGATGCCTTGCACGCCCGCAATCTCGATGGTGCGCGCATAGCTGTCGCAATCCACCGCCTCGATGCCGGGAATGGCACGCTTGGCGAGAAAACCGAGGATTGAATCAAAGTCATAAGGCGCGCGATAGGCGAGCTGGAAACGCACATCGCTGCTCACATTTTGCGCCGAACGCGTGCGCCGCAGAGTGGCCGGCGGCTTGTGAAACATTTTGCGAAAGGTCTCATTGAAGCGCCGCACGCTGCCGAAGCCCGACGCAAGCGCCACCTCCGTCATCGGCAGGCTCGTCTCATGCACAAGCTGTTTCGCGAGATGCACGCGGCGCGTCTGCGCCACCGCAATTGGCGAGGCGCCGAGATGCTGGCGAAACAGACGCCGCAGCTGCCGCTCGCCGAGCCCCAGCCGCTCGGCAAAATCGGCGACCGATGCGCTGTCGAGTCCGCCGTCTTCGATCAAGGCGAGCGCGCGGGAGACCGAGTTCGAGGTGCCGCGCCAGGCGGCAAGCTCGGGCGCGGTCTCGGGACGGCAGCGCAGACAGGGCCGAAAGCCTGCCTCCTGCGCCGCCGCGGCGGAGGGAAAGAAAGTTACGTTCTGCCGCTTCGGAGTCGGTGCCGGACAGATCGGCCGACAATAAATGCCGGTCGTCTTCACGCCAGTGAAGAAGCTGCCGTCGAAGCGCGCGTCCCTGGCGCAGACGGCACGGTAGCAGGCGTCGGGATCGAGGCTCATCGCACCAATATGGGGAGCGCGACCGCCGCTGTCTCGCGGATTTCGGACATGATCTTACCCGACATATTGCCCAACATGGCCATAGCTGCTTGCTTTCGCGGTTCACGTCCGAAAACCGCGAGCATCTTCACCCGCGCTGGGGCAAGATCGGCGGTGAATTTGGAGACTTTCATGCTGTCCTCTCTCACCTTCAAGCTTGAGCGCGTGGCAAGCCCGGTCGGGGGCCTGCTCGTCGTAACAGACACGCAGGACACGCTACACGCGCTGCATTGGGACGAAAACGAACAGAGCTTCCTGCAAAGGCTGAAACGCGCCTATGGCGCGGGCGCGGCCTTCGCCACCGACGACGCCCGCCCCAGCACTGTCCGTCTTGCGCTCGACGCCTATTTCGCCGGCGACCTTCAGGCGCTTGCGAAGATCCCGGTGGCTATGACAATGGGCACACCTTTCCAGCGCGAAGTCTGGACGGCGCTGCGCACCATTCCGGTCGGCGAGACGCTGAGCTATGGCGCACTGGCCGCCAAGATCGGGCGGCCGAAGGCGGTCCGCGCCGTCGGCCTTGCCAATGGCGCCAATCCGATCGCCATCGTTGTGCCCTGTCATCGCGTGATCGGCGCCGATCACGCGCTCACCGGTTTTGGCGGCGGCCTCGACCGCAAGCGTTGGCTGCTCAGCCATGAGGGCGCCTCTTATCGCGGCTGATTTGGCGTTGCGGCCGCATCGCGCTATGGCAGAGACTTTGCTGGGCGCGTGTCGAGGGACAGGCCGTGAGCGCATTCGAAGAGCTGCCGAAGGACGCCTTCCGCAAGGAAGACGAGGCTCCGGATCATATTTTCTACACGGCGCCGCGCTTCGTCACCCATATCGATGCAAAAGCGACAGCGGCGGTCACCGAACTCTACCGCGGCCTGTTTCCGGCAGGCGGCACGATCCTCGATCTCATGTCGAGCTGGGTCAGTCATCTGCCGCGCGACGTAACCTATCGAGATGTCATCGGCCATGGCATGAACGAGCTCGAATTGAAGGCCAACCCGCGCTTCAGCCGTTTCTTTCTGCAAGATCTCAACGAAAATCAAAAACTGCCGCTTGAAGATACAAGCGTCGACGCGGCAGCGATTTGCGTCTCCATCCAATATCTGCAGCAGCCCGTCGCCGTGCTGCGCGAGGTCGCGCGCGTCTTGAAAAAGGATGCGCCGCTCGCGATCACTTTTTCAAATCGCTGCTTTCCGACAAAGGCTGTCGCGATCTGGCAAGCGCTCGACGATGCCGGGCATCAACGTCTTGTCGCGCTCTATCTTGCCGAAGCGGGATTTGCGCAGATCGAAAATCTGACACTGATCCCGCCGGGCCAAGGCAGCGACCCGCTTTACGCGGTCATCGGCCGCGCGGCAGGACCGACCGAAGGAACGAAAGAGACATGAGCTCTCCCCCGCGTCTTGCCGATGTGATGATCGAATTATGTACCGCGGCCGGTCCGACCAAGACGCTCGACCCGGCCGAGATCGCGCAGGCTTTTGCCAAAGTGGCCAATCGGCCGAGCGTGCCTTGGCAGGGCTATCTGCAGACAGTGCGCGATACAGCGGTGACGCTCGCGAAGGAAGGCAAGATCATCATCTATCGCAAGGGCGAGCCCGTCGATCCCGATACATTTCGCGGCGTCTATCGCCTGGGCGCACCGAATATCAGCTGACGCCGAAACGGTCAGAGCTTTTCGACCGACTCTTTCAACAGCGCCTTGCAGCGAAGCAGCCGCTCATATTCGGCTTTGTCGACCGTGACCGTGTCGCCATTCGACGGCGGCTCGCCGGGCTGCGGATCGGTTGCACGCGCCGCGTCGAGCAGACACATTTCAAGCTGCGAGATGCGCTCCGTCGCACGTTCGAGATAGGGCAGCGGGTTGGCGAGAACATTCGCTTCATGCTGCGCTTCAAGCGTAATGAGCTTGGTGAAGCGCCGCACCGTATCGCGGCCCTTCTTGCCGAAGTCATGTTCAATGATGGTCACGGTCTGCCGCTCCATCCGCGCGGTCCGCTCGATGCAGCGCGCTTACGGTTCGCTCATGGGATCTTAAAATCGCCGGCAGAGCCTGCCGGAGACTGATCCGTCAGCTTGGCGCCAAAATTTCGCCCGGGCAAGTCCATTGATCGGGCAGCTGACAGAGGCAGGCGCATCAGCATTTGCGCGCATCTATTGGCCTGGGACCGGCTTTTGCTTGGCCGCAGGCGCCGCTTTCCCCAGAATCTCAGCACTGGATTCACAGATCATGGCATTCCCCGAGCCGCTCGATTACGGTGTTGATTGGCCGCAGGCCGAGCTCGTGGTGCTCGCTTGGCATGGCCGCGGCCAAACCGCCGAGGCGATGCGCGATCTCGCCGCAAGTATCAGCGTGCCGGGCATCCATTATGTCCTGCCGCGGGCCGAGGACGGCCAATGGTTCCCGAAAAGCCTGATGGTGCCGCTCGAAGAAAATGAGCCGCAGATCTCAGCCTCGCTTG
Source organism: Methylovirgula sp. (assembly GCA_052144065.1). GTDB lineage: Bacteria > Pseudomonadota > Alphaproteobacteria > Rhizobiales > Beijerinckiaceae > Methylovirgula. The sequence goes on from JBKQRA010000143.1 coordinate 40,079, forward strand.
CCTATTATGCAGGCCTCATCGATGCCGTGCTGGCGCGCGGCGTTCCGCTGGAGCGCATCGTCGTCGGCGGCTTTGGCGAGGGCGCAAGCCTGACTGCCGAATTTTTGACCCGCCGGCCGCGCGGTTATGGCGGTGCCTTTATTCTGACCGGCGGCATGCTCGATGCGGCCGTGATCGGCAAACGGCCGGGCGGCGGTCTGCTCGCCGTGCCCGTCTACGTGACCGGCAGCGAGACGGATATGGATGTGCCGATCGATCGCATTCGCGGCACGATCCGCACGCTGCAGGCGGGCGGCGCGCTCATCACCTCGCATATCTTTCCCGACAGGCCGATGTTCATCTCGCAAGATGAGATCGGCGAATTGCGCAAGCTCTTCGACAAGGTCAAGACCGCGGCAGCGGCGTGATCCCTATTCGACGATCGGCGTCGGCAAAGCCAGGCCGGCGCGATTGACGAGCCATAGAGCAATGCCGACGAGAAGTCCGCCGAGCGCTTCCACGGGCGTAAAGCCGGTGCCGAGGACGACGGCCGACATCGGAATGGTGAAGAGCGGCACGAGAAAAAGATAGCTGCTCGACTGCGCCGCGCCGCCCTTGCGCAAGGCGACGAACCAGAGGCCGAAGGATCCGGCCGAACAGGGAATCGCGAGCCAGAGGAACCAGGCCCAAAGTTCGGGTGAGGCCGCGGCCGCCGCCGGCCAATATTCGCCCTGGCCATAGGCGACGGCCAGAAGGATCAGCGCACCGATCAGCATCTGCCAGAAGCTCAAGGCCCAGGCATCGATGGCGAGCTTCGCCTTCTTGTTCAGAACCGTCGCGAAGGCCCAGCAGAAGGCCGAAAGAAGTCCCGTCAGCAGGCCGATCAAAGGCTCATGTGAGAAGCCGGCTCCCGCCGCACCGAGCGCCAATGCCACGCCGGCAATGCCGCAGCAAAGGCCGATAAGACGCAGCCCCGACAAATGTTCGCGCAGGACGAAATGGCCGATGAGCGCGACCCAAAGCGGATTGCTGAACAGAAGGATCGCGGCGGTGCCGGCGGAGATCGTTCGCATCGCCAGAAAGATGAGGCCCATGGTGGCCGCCGTCTGCAGCAAGCCGATGCAGAAGATCACGCCCCAATCGCGTAGCGCGAAATGCGGCGGCACAAGCGTCGTATGCAGGCTGGTTTCAGCGGCAAGAACGAGCGGCAGACAGGCAAAAGCGGCCACCACGAAGCGCCAGCCGATCAGCAGAATGGCGGGGATATGCGCGGCCAGAAGCACCTTGCCGGCGATGAAGCCCGACGCCATCAAGAAGGTCGCGACGACGAGGATGAGATAATAGCTCGGACCTGTCCGCGAATCCGTCGTCGCACCCATACGCGTCCCGCTTTTCAGCATGCATTGCGCAAGGGGAAGTCCTTAAGGGTTGGCCGCGATTGCGTCGAGACGGCTTAACGGTGGAAGCGCTTCAAGATTGTGTTGCGAAATGTGTCCGCGCGCTCAAGCGTTGCTGTTCGAATGGTCCAAGCAGATACGCCCGAGATGCCCTGCCCCAAAGAAGAAAGCCCGGGCCCATAGCGCTGTCGATCGCCATGGACTCGGGCCAGTTCGGTCGCCTTTACCGGCGAAGCCGCGGGGAGGAGCTCTTAGAACTTCAAGACGACATCCGTGGCGAGGGTGACGCCGGAGCTCTTGGTGCCACCGGCAAACGGCGTGGTGTTGTTCAAAGAGGTGTCGTAGCGAACCTCAGGCCGCACGATGATGCCTTTGAGATAAGGCACATCCTTCGGCAGCACCGGGGTAATGGTCACGCCGCCGGTGAGTTCCGCATAGGTCGTCGCCGCCGGAGCCGTGAACGAGGTGTTGAGGTAGCCGTGCTCGGCGTTCACGAAATCGAAGTTGTTAGGATAGGCCGCGACGAAGAAATTATTGTTGTCACGGAAGATTTCAGCGCGGCCGCTGAGCTTGATCCAATCATCGAGCTGATAGGTCGCATAGCCGGCAAAGCCATAAGCGTCGACACCGCCATAGCCGTCGTCATGCGCGTAATTCGCTTCGCCGACGAAGGTCAGCTTGTCGGTCGCCTTCCAGGTGACGGCGACGTCGTTCAGATAGCGCCAGGTCGTGTTCGGATTGCAGCCGCAGAGGCCGGCGACGAGCGGCGTATTGGCGTTGTTCGGGCCGATGTTGGTCGCCGCGATGACCGAAACCTTGCCGTCGAAGAGGTTCAAGCCGAAGCCACCTTCGAAGCCCGGCGCATTGTTGTTGTCGCCGGGATCGCCATAGGCCGGGCTATTCCAGCCAAGGCTGGTGTTCACGCCGGTGATCGCACCCGCATAGATGTCGAGCATCGGGGTGACATGCGCCACCGTCATCACGCCGGTATCCTTGAGCGGGATGCCGAAGTTGAAGATGTAGCTGTGCGAATAGAAGATGTTGTCGGGCGCGTTGATGACTTCCGAGCCGAGCAGCGTGACGAACTGACCGACTTTGACGTCGAAGCCGCCGCTGAAGACATAGGGGAAGTGGGCGGCCACCCAGGCTTCTTCGACGTCGAACTGATTGATGTTGCCGATGCAATAGTCGCATTCGCCGAGGTAGTGCGTGTAGCGCGCGTCGGAGCCGTAGAGCAGCTGGACCTTGAAGCCGTAATCGATGCTCTTCGCGCTCGAATCGATCGGGCGCTGCAGGATGATCGACGCCTGATTGAGGAGCGGCGTATTCGCCTTGTCGTCGAACAGGCGGCCGAAGTTGATGCCGCCGGAGCCAAGATCCGGATTGCCGGTGATGCCGGCTTCGAGAATGCCGCTGACGGTGAACGTGCTCCACCAGGAGGGCGGCGGTGCCGGCGGTGCCTTTGTCGTTGGCAGATCCGCAGCCATGGC
>JBKQRA010000144.1:0-68827 GCA_052144065.1 Methylovirgula sp.
GCAGCCCTGACGACATCGCAAGTCGCCAATCTGACCACGGATGAGATCGTCGCGCTTGGCACAGCCCAGGTGCATGCGCTGACGACGGCTCAGACCGCTGCTCTGACCACCGCTCAGTTGACGAGCCTGACGACCGATCAGGAAGCGGCGCTGACGACGGCACAGGTCGCGACTCTGACCACGGCGCAGGTCTCCAACCTGACCACGGATGAGGTTGTTGCTCTCGGCACGAGCCAGGTGCAGGCACTGACCACGGCCCAGGTCGTGGCGCTCGGCACCGCCTTGGCATCGACGCTGACCACGACGCAGGTCGCGGCTCTGACGACTGCCCAGGCAGCGGCTCTGACGACGGCCCAGATTGCTAATCTGACGACGGATCAGGTCGGTGCACTCACCACCGCCAATCTGGTCCATCTGACGACGACGCAGGTCGCCTCGCTGACGACGGGTGAGATCGTCGCCCTTGGCACGGCCCAAGTGCAGGCTCTGACGACGGCGGAAGTGAAGGCTCTGACGACGGCGCAGCTGACCAGCCTGACGACGGATCAGGAAGCGGCTCTGACCACGACGCAGATCGCTAATCTGACGACGGCGCAGGTCGCGAACCTGACAACGGATGAGATCGTCGCTCTCGGCACCAGCCAGGTACAGGCGCTAACGACCGCACAAGTGGTCAATCTGGCCACGGCTGAGGTCAACGCTCTGACGACCGATCAAGTCCAGAGCCTGACCACGACGCAGATCCCGGTTCTGACCACCGCACAGCTGAATGCGATGACGACGGATCAGTTCCAGGCGCTGACATCGACCCAAATCCACGCCCTGACAACGGCGCAGGTCGCCTCCTTGCCGGCGGCGGATCTGGGATAAGCGAGACGGCCGCATAGATCTTAGCAGGCCCGCCGCGGCGGGCTTGCTGGCGCCCTTCAAACATGTGATCTAGCCGGGTCACATGGCGGAAGGGGTGTGTATGCGACCAGACCAGAATTGGCACGACAGCCACCAGGAACAGTTGAGCCTGGGCGCGCGGCTTTCAGACAGCTTCGCGCAGATCGTCGGAAGTTGGCGGTTCATCATCATTCAGAGCGTCATTCTGACGATCTGGGTGATCCTCAATCTTGTCGCCTATGTCGAGCATTGGGATCCCTATCCCTTCATCCTGCTCAACCTCGTCCTGTCGTTTCAGGCCGCCTATGCGAGCCCGATCATCATGATGAGCCAGAACCGGCAGGGCGAACGTGACCGGATTCAGGCGCAGCATGACTACGAGACCAATGTCGCGGCCAAAGAAGAGATCGAGACGTTGATGAAAAATCTCTCGGCCTTGGAAGCGCAGAAGATCGACAAGATCATGGAGTGGATGAACATTCTTATGGAGGAACGGGCTGCCAATTCCGGCAAGCTCGCGGGCAAGGCGCCGAGCTGAGCGGAGCTTTAATTCTTAACGAAGTTTAATCCGCGGAAAATCTCTCCGCGTCCGTCTGAGGCAGGTAAGTACGCCGCCGCAGCGCGCGAAAGCACATTTTGGCGGCGTCCTGTCGATCTTCGCTTGCAGCGATTGCTCCAGAGGATGCCGCCGATGATTTCCGCCGTCGAAACGCTTGCCTTCCATGCCGCGGCTTCCTCGAAGCCCGAGCGGCCGCAGCCGCCGGTCAGCGCCGATCTCATGGCCTTGCTGGAGCATTTCGACTGCGGTGTCGTCATCGTCGACGACGACAAGGATATCGTCGCCTTGAATGACGGGGCGCGCTGTCTTCTCGGCGATGGGTTGACGATCACGCGAAATCGCCTGCGCGCGACCGCGCCGGCGACGCAGACGGCGCTCGACGGGCTGATCGAGGCGGCGCGCCGCGACGGACTGATCTCCAATATGGCGCTGCCGCGGCCGAGCGGCGAGCGGCCGCTCGTGTTGCGGGCGCAGCCGCTGTTCAAGGATCGCTCGATCGCCGGACAGGCGCAGCGCGCTCTCGTGTTGCTTTTGATCTTCTGCGCCGAGCCGCATCTTGCGCCGAGTTCCGGCGAAAGCCTGCGTGCGCTCGGCGTGACTCGGGCCGAGGCGGAAGTCGGTGTTCTGCTGGGCGCGGGCTTGAGCCCGCTCGAAGTCTCCGAGCGTCTTGACATCAAGATCGCGACGGTGCGGGCGCATCTCAAACGGATCTTTCAGAAGCTCGGTCTCTGTCGCCAATCCGAACTCGTGCAGCTCGTGACCCGGCTGAGTTTCTTCAGGTGACGGGCTATCTCGTGACATCTTCATGTCGGACAGGATAGGGCGTGCGACGGCCGGGCTCTGCTGCTAGACTTGCGAAAATTTCGTGTCTTCAGCCTTGGCTCTGGAGCCGCTCATGTCGGATATTCCTCCACGCTCCGCAAAGCCAATCAGCCTCAAATTCAAGCTTCTGTTGATCTGCGGCGTCGCCGCAGTGCTGCTGATCGTCATTGGCCTCGTCACCGAACCTCTGCAGTCTGGCGACAAGCCAATCACCTGGTATGAGCGCATTCCGCTCCTCTTCCTGTCGTTTACGGAAGATGCGTGGTTCATCGGCAAGAACGAAGGCGGCGTGCTCGTCGTCGGCGCCCTTTTGGCGCGCCTCATCTTCTTGAGCGCGATCATTCTTGCCGGCTGGGCCGTCTTCGCGCGGCAGATTCATGCCTTTGTGTTGAGCCGGCGCCGCGGCCATATGGTGGTGATCGGCAATACGCCGACGGCGTGCGAGGTCGTCGCCCATCTCGAGACCAAAAAACGCAAATTCACCCATGTCGTCGGGACGGACACGGAGCTTGCCGGCGAAAGTTCGCGGCTTGCTTTGCCCTTCAGCCTGCCGGTGATCGAAAGGCCGGCCGCCCTCGCCAGCGCCATGCGGATCATCGTCGACACGGGCGACATAGCGACGAATATGGCGCTGACGCGCGCGATCCATCATGCCTTCGGCGAGCGGGCGCCGCCGGTCTCCTGCAACATTGAATCGACGCATCTCGCGGATGAGTTCGGCGAATTGATTACCGGACAAAGCGACATATTGATCTATGACGAGGCGCGGCTTTCGGTGCGCGATACGCTGGCGCGCCATCCGCTCTACGCCTCGGCCGATCGGCAGGGCGCGGCGCGCGTGCATTTGCTGGTGATCGGCTTCGGCCGCTTCGGCCGCGTCTTTTTCGAAGAAGCTGTGCAGGATTCGGTCGCCGGCGCTCTGGAAAAGCCTTTCGTCACCGTGATCGACCGGCAGGCCAAGGCGCGCGCGGCGGCGTTCGAGCGGGACAAGCCCCAGCACCGGATGGCGGCCGATACGGTCTTCATCGAAGCGGATGTGTTGGAGACGCCGCTCGATGCGCAGGCAAGTGCGGCGCGCGCTATTCTTTATGATCGCGACGATGCGGCGCCAGTGACGGCGATCGCTCTGTGTCTTCCAAGCGATGCCGAGAATGTCGCGGCGGCCATGACACTGCGCGCCATGCGGCGGCGCAGCGGCCGCTGCTTTGCACCGATTTTCATGCATATGCGCGAAGGCACGATCAACGGCACAGTGTTCATTGAAGCGGACAAGGATCGCATCGCGGATCCCTTCGATTCGGTCATCCCGCTGCGGCTCAGCCGCGAGGTATTGGCGGTCGACATCCTGGCCGAAGGCGAGCGCGACAGAATCGCCAAGCGCTTTCACGCGGCTTTCCGCGAGCTTTCGGACGATCGTCAGGCGGCGAATGTGTCCTGGCTCGCCTTGCAGGAAACCTATCGGCGTGCCGATCGCCATGCCGCAGATCACATGGCGGCAAAGCTCTGGTCGCTCGGGCTTGCGACGGAACGCCATTCGACGGAGAGCCCTTTCGCCGTCGATGCGGATTGGGAAAAGGCGCGGGTCGTGGCACCGGGAGATCATGAGCGCCTGTCGCGGCTCGAACATGAGCGCTGGATTGCCGACCGTGTGTTGGAAGGCTGGCAATTTGCGGACAAGCGCGACGATGATTCACGCCTTCACCCCGATCTCGTGCCCTTCGAGGACGTGTGCGGCAAGGATCAGGGCAAGGACCGCAAGCAAGTCGAGATACTTTATGCTCTGGCCAAGGAGGCGACGCGCGACAGAGGCAAGCGATTCATGCCGGAGCTGCGCATCGGTCTGACGGTCGCGCCGGGCATCACGCCTGCTATGGTCGAAGCCGCCGGCACAGAGATCGCGCAGCGGCTTGCAGAACCACTTGCGGATCTTGCCGCGCATCATGTCATCACAATCATTTCGTCGCTGGCGATCGGCGGCGACTTCACTCTGGTCGAAACTGCGATCTCCAAGCTCAAGCAGCGGCTGCGGCTCAAGGAGCGGGCGGAGGGATGGAGCCTCGACAATGCAGATCTGCGGCTGCTCGCGATCGAAGGCGTTCCCTATCCCGTTCAGCTGAAGCAGGCCTTCAAGACGGCGCAGCTGCGCGAACATCAAATTCATGTCGGCCTGGAAGCGCGGCGGCATTTATTCCACCGGTTCAACCGGGTCGAAGTGGCGCGCATCGGCGTGCGGGGCCATTCCGACGATGCGATTTACCGGGACGCGGCTCTCTATGAGATGGGACGGCGCAAGGTGAGCGCCTATCTGGCGCGCCGCGCCGATGTGCTTTGCGTGCTTGGGCACAAGGGTGAAACGGGCAATGCCGATCTCCGCGAGCTGATCGGATTTTGGGCTGATCCATCGTCCATTCCCGCGGCGCTCGATTGCGGCCCCTCGCGCAGCGGCGCGTCCCGAACGAAAGCGGCGATGGAAACGCTGATCCAGATCGCCGTGTAGCGCGGCGTTCACTTCGCCTTTGCACGCTTTTCCAGTTCGGCGATGATGTCGTCGAGCTTTTTGTCTGCCTTTTCGGCGGCGCGCCAGGCATCGCGGATCAGGCCAAGATTGCGGGCTGTCGTCTCGGCGTTCCAGCCTTCTTCGAGATGGACCAGCGCCTCGGGCAGCATTTGCTTGGCCTGCTTGAGATCGCCGGCGATGACGGCCAATTCGACGAGCGTCGCGAAATCCCAATAGTCGGCGGCGCCGCGCGCGATCTTGCGCTCCACCGCATAGCGCACGACAGGTGCGAGACGTTCGATGCGCGGATCGTCGGGATCGTTGAGCGCCATGAGGGTGAGCGCATTGATGCCTGGATAGGCATCGCGCCAATCGGCTTCAAATCCTTTGAGATAGGCGTCGATTGCCTTTTTCGCCCAGGCGGGCGCTTCAAAATCATCCGCTTTTACAGCGGCGTCCCAGCGGTCTTTGTAAACGCGGCCGAGGAGGCCGTAGGTTTCGCTCGACGCGCCGTGTTCATCGATGAGAGCGATCAAGACAGTTTCAGCCTCATGACGCTGGCCATCACGATTGAGCGCCATCGCATATTGTTCGCGCGGCATGGTCGAATGGGCGAGCACCGGGTCCATCGCCTTATAAAGTTCGATCATTTTCTTCCAGGCGCTGGCGGCGCGATAGGAAAGTAATAGATCGATGACAATGCCGGCCTGCACCACGGAAATATCGCCGAGGTCCTTGCAGATCTGATCGAGAGCGGCGAGCCGTTCGTCACCCTTGAGGCGCCGGGCCTCGGCGAGCTTGCTCTTATAGTCGCGCGAATAGGTGACCTGCTGGCGGAAGACATCGGTCTTGCTGTGCGCGATGTCGTGCGGCTTCAGCCCGTCGATCAACTTGAAAAGGGGGCTGTCCGCTTCGCCATGCGTCTTGCAGTCATCGAGGCGCTTGGCGAGGGCCGCCCGAGCCGCCGCCGCGTCCTTGGGCCTTGCGCGCTCATCAAGACCATAGGGGAGGGTCCGCAGATGCCCGACATCGAAGGGAAGACGGCTCGCATCGGCCGCCATCAGCACGGTCGTCTGTGGCCGCAGCGCATGCCGGACACCGAGCTCGTAATAGACATTGGGATTGAAGATGGTGAGGTCGGCGATGGCAAATTCGCTGAGCATGAGCCGCTCATACATCGCCTTGTGGATGAGGCCGGCTTGCACCTCCTCGTCGGCGCGGATCGGCTCGAAGCCGACATCATGGATCGCCGGTTCGATAATGTCCTTGTAAATGACGTCGAAATCGATCTCGCGGCCGGAATTGTCGGACTTTTTGCCGAATGGCATGATGACGAAACAAATGGCACGCAGCGACAACATCAGATCTCTCCGGCATTCCGTGATAATCTAGGCGTGGCAGCCGAGCTTTGGAATATGAAAAGAGCCCCGATTGGCGGCTCGGAAATCGGCGGCTTTCGCGGCGGAGAGAATAAGACGGACACGTTCCAGGAAATCCGCGCCGTCCGCGCCGTTTTAATCGGCTGGACAGGCAAGGCTCGATCGTTCTAATCCTTGCGGGCTTGCAAGCGCCGACGAAGCAATGCCGATCGCTTTGCGATGGCTTCCTTTGGACGGCGCGGGGACGATCATGAGCGATGATGCGCTGACAGAAGTTGTTCTGCCGTTGCACCGCGCCGCGCCTGAGGGTTCAGCCCCTGAACAGGCGCTCGTCGCGCGCATCATCAATGGCGATGGCAGAGTTGTCGCGGAATTTCTGCGGGCAGCAATTCCGCCGCTTCTGTCGGCGATCGCGAAGCTGGAACCGGATGCTGACGAGCAGCAGGCGGCACTGCTTTATGTTCTCGGCAAGCTCAAAGAGGATGGCTATCGACGGCTTCAGGCTTTTGATGGCCGCGCCAGCCTCGCGTCCTTTCTGCCGCTTGTCGCGCGCGAACTCTTGGCATTGCGCGCGGCCGAACGGCTGTTCGCCGATCCGCAGCAGGGCTGGACGCGCTTCAAGCGCATTTTCGATCGCGATATCCAGACCCGCATCGCGCGGCGTTTTCCCTATGATGCGGGAACTGGGCGCTGGGAGGATATCTATCAGGATATCTGCATCAAGCTCGTCGAAGGCGATTGCCGGCGGCTGCGCGATTATGGCGGCAAGGGCAGCTTCATCGGCTTCGTGCTAAAGGTCGTCAAAAACCTTCTGAACGATGAGCTGCGCCGCGACGTTCCGCGTCGGCGCTTGCCGGCCTCGATCCTGCGCATGCCGGAGCTCGAGCAGGAAATCTACAAGGTGGTCGCCTGGGACGGCTGCGCTGCAGAAGCGGCGCGGGTGAACGATGTTTTGCGCGGAAGGCTTGCGGCCGATCCGCCGTCGGACGTGATCGGGGCGGCCTTGGTGCGCGTCACCGAAGCGATGACGACGCTTAAGACCGATGCGCATAAAAAGCCGAAAGTGGTCTCGCTCGACGCGGTCGCAAGCGCGATAGAAGGCCAGCTTCCGTCATCGGCGATGGCATCGAACCCTGAGGAAGAGCTGATGCTCGCCGAAGAGGAGCGCCAGCGCGAGGCCTTGATCGCAAGGATCCGCGCCAGCGCCGCCGAGCTTCCCGCGGAGGAGCAGCTTTATCTTCAACTCGTTTTCGGGTCGACGGAGGGCATGCCACGCCGCAATGTGGCGCAGATCATGGGCTGTTCGGTCACCGACGTCGATCGGCTCAAGCAGAAGACGCAACGCTGGTTCGCCAGCCTGCGTCGGGAGTTGCAAGATCACGAAGCGCGTCTCTCGCTCACAAAGTCAGATCCATCATGACGGAAAGCTTGCATATGGCGATTGTTGAGCTGCTCGAAGAGCTGGAATTGGAGCATGACCGCTCCGATTCCGCTGCCTTCGCGACGCTGCGCGCCCGTCTCATGGCCGATTTTTCCGACGCGCTTGCAAAGGAGGGTGATCTCGACAGCGATGGTGAGCGCCTGCTCAACGCGTTTGCCGCGCATCTTGAAGGCTGCGCGACGGAGGCGCAGCGCCAGCATTTGATCGCGGTTCTCGCGCATCGACCCGAAACGCTGGCGGCGCTTGAATCGGCGGCTGCTTTTCTGAGTGATCTCAAGCCGCATGAGGCGTCGGTGTCCGATGCACTCTTCCGCGACGCCATGGCGGCTTTTGCACCTCAGCAAGCGTTTGTGCCCGCGGCCGTTGCTGCCGCCGTGCCGCTGCCGATCGCAGCGCGCCGGCGGGTCAATTGGCAGGTCTGGGGCGCTATGGCGGCAACGATCCTCGTCGGCGTCATCGGCGGCACGCGTCTGTGGCAGATCAATCGCACAACGTCCGACGCGACGCCGCCCAACGTCGCTGTGCATGAGCAAGCGCCGAGCACCGCGCCGGCGCCGCCACCGAACAAGGCGATTGCGCCTTTGCAGACGGCACCTGCCGTAGGGAGCGCGCCTGCGCCCGAGGCAGCGGCGCAAGGCGCATCTTCTGACTGCGCTTCGCCAACGCCGCCGACTGGTGACGCGGCGTCGAGCGATCATACGCCCCAAAAGCGCAGCCCAGCGCAATCGCAAATGCCATGTGCGCCGCACGCGCCGGCAGCGGCCGCAGCACTCCCGCATGCGCGGCAACCGCCAGTGCCGGTTGCACCCGAACCTCCCCCAAATGGGTCTCCCTACTAAGACGAGCGTCCTTTAGAATTGCGTCAGGCGCGGCGTGCTGGGCCTCTGGCCTTTGAATTTGCGGTGGTTGATCCGGCGCCCTTTCTGTAAGATCGGGCCATGTCGCGTATTTTTTTATCTCATTCCAGCAAGGATAATTTCGAGGCGCTCGCGCTGCGCGACTTTCTCGTTGGCGAGGGCTTCGACGATGTGTTTCTCGATCTCGATCCCGATCGCGGCATTGCCGCCGGCGAGCGTTGGGAACGCGCGCTGCATGCGGCGGCCAAGCGTTGCGAAGCTGTCATCTTCTTCATTTCCGGCAATTGGCTCGCGTCCGGTTGGTGCCTGAAGGAATATTCGCTCGCCCGCGCGCTCAATAAGAAGCTCTTCGCGGTCATCATCGATCCGCAGAAGGCGATTGACGATCTGCCGCCGGAATTGGCCGGCACATGGCAGGCGGTCAATCTGACGGCCGGCCAGGACGGCCGCATTTTCCGCGTCGAGCTGCCCGGCTCGCATGAAGAAAAGCATGTCACATTTTCGATCGATGGCTTGCGCCGGCTGAAGCACGGTCTCGATAAGGCTGGACTCGATCCGAAATTCTTCGCGTGGCCGCCGGAGGACGATCCCAAGCGCGCGCCATTTCGCGGGTTGAAGCCGCTCGAAGGCGTCGATGCCGGCATCTTCTTCGGCCGCGATGCGCCGATCGTCGAGGCGCTTGACCGGCTGCGCGGTTTACGCGAGGCCGCGGCACCCCGTTTCCTTGCTATCCTCGGCGCCTCGGGCGCCGGCAAATCGTCGTTTCTGCGTGCCGGCCTGCTGCCGCGCCTGACGCGCGACGACGTGAACTTCCTGCCGCTGCCGCCGATCCGGCCCGAGCGCGCCGCGCTCACCGGCGAGACGGGTCTCTTGGGAACGCTCGAAAAGCTCTTTCCCCATCGCGCTCGCGCCGAGCTGCGCGCGGCGATCCTCGCCGGCGCCTCGGGCGTCCGGCCCTTGCTCGCCGAACGGGCGGGGGCCGCCTTTGCGCAGACGCTCACCGATGCGCAGCAAGGCGGAAGGCCGCCTTTGATCGTCTTTTCCGTCGATCAGGCGGAGGAGTTGTTTCGCAGCGAGGGCATGGAAGAGAGCATGGCGCTGCTCGCGCTGCTCCGCGATCTCGCGGTCGAGGATACGCCGGCCATTGCGGTGTTGTTCGCTATCCGTTCGGATGCCTATGACGGACTTGAGAACGCCAAGCTGCTCGAAGGTCTGCCGCAGAGTACGCTGCCGCTGCTGCCCATGCCGCGCGGCGCCTATATGGAGGTGATCGAAGGTCCGGCCCGCCGTTATGTTTCGGCCGGTGGAACGCTCGCCATCGAACCGCGGCTGACGCAAGCACTCCTTGAAGATCTGGAGCAGGGCGGCGGCAGCGATGCGCTGCCGCTCTTGGCCTTCACGCTTGAACAGCTGTTTCTGGAATATGGCGCGACGGGTGCCTTGCGCTATCAGGACTATCGCGCCTTCGGCGGTTTGCGCGGTGCCATCGACAAGGCGGTGACGCGCGCCTTTGCCCGTGCCGATGCCGATCCGCGCATTCCGCGAGAGCAGAAAAGCCGCGAAGCGCTGCTGCGGCGCGGCCTCATTCCCTGGCTCGCCGGTATTGATCCGGACAGCAAAAATCCGCGTCGCAATGTGGCGCGGCGTTCCGACATTCCCGACGAAGCAAGACCTTTGATCGATCTCTTGGTCGAGGAGCGGCTTCTCTCTACCGATACAAAGCGCATCAAAGATCCGGTGACGGGCGAAGATACGCAGATTGTCACCATTGAGCCGACGCATGAGGCTCTGCTGCGGCAATGGGGTCTGCTCGAAGGCTGGCTTGCCGAGGATCTCGGACGGCTCGCGACACTCGAAGGCGCCAAGCGCGGCGCCCGCGACTGGGATGCGAACGGCCGCGCCGATGCCTGGCTCGCCCATCATGGGCAGAGGCTCGCCGAAGCCTCGGCGCTCATCGACGAACGCCCCGACATTGCCGCCCGTTTCGATGCCGTCGACAAGGCCTATCTCGCGGCCTGCCGGAGCAAGGAAGCCGAAGAGCAAGCAAAAGAAGAGGCGCGGCGGCGCGAGCGCGAGGAAGAACAGGCGCGCCGTCTGGCCGATGCCGAAAAACTTGCCGCCGCCAATAAACGGACGGCGCAGCGCACCGGCATCGGGCTTGTCGCAGCGCTTGCGCTAGCTGGTCTCGCCGGCTGGCAAGGCTATGTCGCCACCCAGGAGAAGCAGGCGGCCTTGCAGCAGCAGCAGCGCGCCGAGAAGGATTTCAACGCGGCGAAACAGGCGATCAACGATCTCATTTTCAATGTCGCCGAACGGCTGACGGATATGGCGGGCGTGCCAATCGTCACCATTCGCCAGATTCTCGGAACCGCGAAGACGACCATCGATACGCTCGCGGCGAGCGAGCCGGACGACAAGGAATTGCAGCGCAGCCATTGGGCCATGCTTGTCGATTTCGTCGACACCTATCTTCGGGCTGGCGATCTGGCTGACGCCAAGACCTCCGCCGATCAGGCGCTGGTCATTGCGTTGGAACTTGCCAAGGATCTCAAAAATGCCCAAGCCCAACGCGATCTGTCTGTGTCCTACAATAAGGTCGGCGATGTCTTCGTGGCCGAAGGCCATCTCAATGATGCGCTGAAGGCCTATCAGTCGGGACTTGCGGCGATCGCTCCCATCGCGAAGGCAAATCCCGGCAATGCCGGCTGGCAGTTCGATCTTGGCGTGAGCAATGAGCGGATCGGCGACGTTCAAATGGCGCAGGGCAATCTGGCCGCGGCGCTGAAATCCTTCGAGACGCGCCGCGATATCGTCGCCGCTCTCGTCAAATCCGATCCGAAGACATTGGCATGGCAGCGCGATCTATCTGTCGCGAATGAAAAGGTCGGCGACGTGCTTGTCGCTCAAGGCCATCTGGACGATGCCTTGAAAGCCTATCAGATCTGTCTCGAGATCGCGACGAGACTTGCCGATGCCGATGCGAATAATGCCGGCTGGCAGCGTGATCTCTCTGTGGTCGACAATAAGATTGGCGACGTCCTCGTCGCGCAGGGTCATGTGGATGATGCGCTGCAGGCCTATCAAAAGGCGCTGGCGATCGGCGCGCGTTTGGCGAAGTCCGATCCCGACAACGCCGGCTGGCAGCGCGATCTGGCCTTCTCTTACAACAAGATCGGCGACATGCTCAAACTCCAGGGCCATCTCGCCGATGCGCTCAAATCCTACCAGGCGGGCCTTGTCATTTCGCAGCGTCTAGCGAAGTCCGATCCAGGCACGACCTTGTGGCAGCGCGACGTCTCCTTCTCCTATACGCGCATCGGCGATGTTCTAGCGGTGCAGGGACAGATCGACAATGCGCTGCAATCCTATCAAAAGGGCTTTGCGATCATCGATAGGCTCGCCAAGCTCGATCCGGCCGATGCCGGCCTGCAGCGCGAATTGTCTGTCTTCAACAATAAGCTCGGCGATATGTATGTCGCGCAGGGTAATCTTGCGCAGGCGCTGCAAGCCTATAAGTCCGGCCTCGACATCATGCAGCGGCTGGTCAAGGCCGATCCCGCCAATGCCGGCTGGCAATTCGATCTCGGCATCAGCAATGAGCGGGTAGGTGACGTTCAAATGAGCCAGAACCAGCCGGCCGAGGCGTTGAAATCCTATTCCGCCAAGCGCGACATCATCGCCGGACTGGTCAAGGCCGACCCGGGCAATGCCGCCTGGCAACGCGATCTCTCCGTCGCGATCGAAAAAATCGGCGATGCGCTGAAGACGCAGAGCCGTCTGCCCGAAGCGCTGCAGTCCTATCGGACGTGTCTCGAGATCAGACAGCGGCTCGTCAAGATCGATGCGGGGAATAGCGGGTGGCAGCGCGATCTGTCGATCGCTTATGAAAAGGTCGGCGATGTGCTGTCCTTGCAGAAGAATAATGCCGACGCGCTGCAAGCCTATCAGGCATCATTGCAGATCCGCCGGCTTCTCGCCAAGGACAAGTCGAATGGGCAGGCGCAGATCGATCTTGTCATTGCGCTCGCCAAGGCCGCGGATCTGTCGGCCGACCCGCGGTCGAATTACCAGGAGGTTCTGACGATCCTGACCGAGCTTGACCAGCAGGGCCGGTTGACGAAAGTTCAGCAAGGCTGGATCGAGTGGGTCAAGAAGAAGCTCGCCCCATCGCAATAGACCATATTATTTATTTCGCCGCACCGGCGGATCTCAGCGCGGAGACCGAGAAAGGCCTTTGCTGTGACCGATACCAATACAGCCGAGACCGATGATGCGGTCTTGTCCACCGAGGCGATCATCAAAGCCTGCCGCGAGGCGCTTGTCGCCAATGCGCCGGAAGGCGAAGTCAGTAAGCGCCTGCGCGCCATCGAGGCCGCCGCCTGCGCCGAACCGGCGCTGCACGCGCAATGGCTTGTCGCCAAAGGCATCGCCACCAATCGGCTGGGTCTGCGCGGCGAAGCGCTGGGCGATCTCAACGAAGCCGCCGATCTCTTCGCGCAATTGAACGATGCCGCGCATGTCGCCGAGGCCAAGCGTGAAGCCGCCATTGTGCATTCCTGGTGCGGCGAAGGGCGCGAAGCCGGATTGGCGCTGTTGCGGGCGCTCGGCGAGAGCCTGTCGATCAAGGATATGACGGGGGCGGCGATCGCACTCGCCGATGCCGGCCGTCTCGAATTGGAAATGGGCCGGCCCCGCGCTGCGGCCCCTTTGTTCGATCTCGCGCTCAAATTGCCCGGCACCGAATTGCCGGCGGTGCAGCGCGGTCGCGCGATGGTCAATCAGTTGCAGGCGCTTGTCGCCTCCGGCCAGATCGATGCGGCCGTGACATTTCGCGCTGAGATGGCCGCTGAACTCGCTGCCGGCAATGAACGCATGCATCTTTTGACGGCGATCGAGGAGATCCGTTGCGCCAGCGCGCAAGGCGTGTTCGCGGAAGCGCATCGCGTACTCGATGCGGCGCGTCCGTTGGCGCCGGAGAGCAAAAGGTTCGAAGTCTTCGAACTCGCCGAGGCCGAGGCCGAACTCGCTCTCGCCGAAAAGAATTTCGTGCTCGCGGACGCAAAGATCAAAGACGTTATCGCCTGCTTCGCAGAGCGCGATCTCAACGGTCGCGAAGTGAAGGCGCGGCTGTTGCGCGCCAAAGCGCTCGAAGCGTTGCAGCGGCATGACGAAGCCCAACAAGTCCTCTCGACCGCGCTCCGCATCGCCGTGATGCGTGGTCTGATCGGCCACGCCGACGAAGTGCGCACCGCGCTTGCGGCCTCGGGCGGGTCGGAGAATATGGCGGCGCTCGACAGCTTCGCCGTCAGTCCGGCAGCGCAAGATCCGGGTCGCCGCTTTGTGCATCGCAGGGCGCTGGGGGCAGGGGCGCAGGCCAGCGTCTATTGCGCCTATGATCTCGAGCTCGGCGGCGAAGTTGCGGTCAAAAGCGTCGATCTCTCGACGCTCTATGATACTACGCAGAGAGAGATGGCGATCGAGACGGCGCGAACCGAGATCGCCGCTGCATCGCGCATCGATCATCCAGGCGTAGCCCGGGTGCGCGGCTTGATTGTGGAGCCGGCCGGCAATGTCACTTTGATTGAAGATATGATCAACGGCCCGAGCCTGCGCAGCGTCTTGCACGATCCGAGCAAGAAGGATCTCGTCAAGGGCCAGCGCGGCCTCGATCTCATCAATCGCATTGCCTATGCGCTCTCAGCCATCCATGCGGCGAAGATCGTTCATTGCGATCTCAAACCCGACAACATCATGATGGCCGGCCCGACGCAGCCGGTCATCGTCGACTTCGGCATTGCTCTGCTTGGCCTAGGGAAGCGCTCGGGGCGCGGCACGCCGGCCTATATGGCGCCCGAGCAGAAAAGCGGCGGGCGGATCGACGCGCGGACCGATCTCTTCGCGCTCGGTGTCATCGCGCTTGAGTTCTACGGGATAGAGCCGAAAATTGGCCGAAATTTTTGGGCACATGACAATGACATTACGGATTCACTGGCTGATGCCGGCGTTCCTTCGCAATGCATCAGCCTAATGCGGCGGCTCGTGGCGCCGATAAAATGGCTACGACCGCGGTCGGCTTCCGACGTGAGCCGGATCGTCGTTGCGGCTGCGGAGGCTGGGCGCCAATCACGTTGAACTCAAACGGTGCTTGCTTTTTGAAAAGCCACCACACACTATAGCGTTGCTCCAGTGCGTGGCTGCATGTCTTTATCTTTATTTGAGTATCGGTGATGATTACAATTAGCCACCTGTCCGGGCCGCTCGCCGGAAAAAGCCAAAGCTTTGACGATACTAAAGACAAGATTGAATTTGGACGCGAGTCAGATTGCGACGTCGTCTATCCCGCCGATGAAGAGACCATAGGCCGCCGGCACTGCGCGCTCGTACGCCAGCTGAGCGATTGGGAGCTTCATATTCATGAGGGCTCGCACGGCCTGCATTTCGTCAGCGTCAACGGTACGCCGGTTGGCGCCGATCAGCCGGTTGATCCGAATTCCGTATTTCATCTTGGCCGCAAGGATGGTCCGAGCTTCGAAGTGAAATTCGATCAGGCCGGCCTGACACCGAACATCGGCGCGACCGGCCGCGAAGACAAATATGTGCCGCCCACCACGCAGCTTCGGCATGTGCGCATTGTCGGCGCCATCGTCGCCGTTCTCATCGTTGGTGTGCTTGGCTTCTGGTATCGCGCCTATGATGCGCAGCAAAAACAGGTCGCAGCAACAATCGCCAGTCTGACTGAAGACGAGGCGAAGGCGAAGCAAGCGCTGGCGGACAGCCAGAAGGCGGCCGCCGCCAGCATTTCGCAAAGCATCATCGACAAGGTCTGGAACGCGACCTTCCTCGTCATTCTGCAGGACGCGCAGGGCCGCAAGACGGCGCTCGGCACGGCCTGGGCGATCGGCCCGAATGTGCTCGCGACCAATGCGCATATCGCCGGCATCTGCGACGACAAATTTCCGGTGGCCGACCGCAAGATTGCCGAATGCGATGATCTGAAGCCTGGCGACAAACTCCTCGTTCTGCAATCCGGGACCGGCCATACGCCTTACGAGGTTGTCGGCCACAGCTTCCATCCGGGCTATATCGATTTCCCGAAGCTTGTGTTTGGCCAGGACCCGGCTTTCGTCGCCTCGATCTATAATGGCACCCCGAGCCAGATCAGCGGCTATGGCTATGATGTCGGCCTCTTGACGATCAAAGAGACTTTGCCGGCCGATCTTGCGCTGCAATTTGCATCGAAGGATGAGATCCTGGCGCTGAAGCCCGGCATGCCCGTCGCCTCGGCCGGCTTCCCTTATGAGAATGTCTCAGGCGATCAGGTGCTGACGCTCGCGGCGACGCCGCAAGTCCATTATGGCAACATCACCGCCTTGACGGATTTTCTGTTCCTGCAGACCGATCCCGCGCATCGCTACCTCGTGCAGCATTCGGTGCCCGAGACGGGCGGCGGCTCAGGCAGCCCGATCGTTGCGGCCTCCGGCCATATCGTCGCGATCAACAATGCCGGCACCTTCGGTCCGAAGGGCGAGTGGAGCTATCGCGGCGCGCCGAGCGGCGTCGAGATCAATTATGCGCAGCGCGTCGATATTGTGGACGATATTTTCGCCGGTCGGGCGGCCGCGGCTTTCGAAGCCGACAAGCCCTACTGGACTACGCAAATGGCGAATTTCAAGCGCGGTATCGATGTGATCGGCGCTTGGGTCCTGGATAAGGCGAAGCCCGATGCCAAATCAACCGCACAGCTCGTCTCGACGACGCCGGGTCAGCTGACCACAGGCGATATGCGCATCGATTCGACGACGAAGAAGAATGAGCGCATCAAGGTGCAGACGCTCAATCTGCAGGCGGGTGTTTCCTATTTCATTTTTGTGTACGCCGACAAGGAAACGCCGATCGCGGTCTATCTCAAGGACGCCAATAACCGGACCCTTGTCAGCAATACTGACAGCCAATGGTATCCCGGCCTGTCCTTCAAGCCGACGGCATCGGGGCCTTTATCCCTAATGATCGTCGGTCCCGACCGTGATACGACTTACACAACAAAAGTGTATTCCTGGCAGCAATCGAATTCCTAATTTTCTCGAGCGGCAACGCAGGCCGCAATTGTTTTGAGTTTTGCAATGATCACAATAACGCATCTCTCTGGGCCGCTCGCCGGGCAAAGCCGGACGTTCGACGATAGCAAGGGCAAGATCGAATTCGGCCGTGAGTCGGGCTGCGATGTCGTCTATCCCGAGGAAACGGATATCGTCGGGCATCGGCATTGCGCCTTGAAGTTTGAAGACGGTGACTGGCTGCTGCACTTGCACGAAAGCTCGCGCGGTATGCCGCATGTCGTTTTCGTGAATGGCACGCCGGGCGACACGGGGCAGGCGATCAATCCGAATTCCGTCCTTCATCTTGGCCGTAAGGATGGTCCCGGCTTCAGCTTCAAATTCGATCCGGTCGGGTTGGAGGAGAGCATGCTGCGGACGCGGGTCGAGGCGAAAGTCTCATCGACGCGCGACCTCTACCGCCGCCTCGCTGTGACGGGCGGCGTCATCGCGACGCTGCTGATCGTTGTCATTGGCGGCTGGATCGCCAAAAACATCGCGGATGAAAAGCAAAACGCTGCGATCTTTGCGAGCCTCGCCAAAGATCAGCAGAATGCCGCGGCGGCGATCGCGAATATGCGGACGGCCGCGGTCGCGAGCTTCTCGCCGAGCCTCATCGATCACATGGTGCACGCGACTTTCCTCGTCTACAAGCAGGATGCGCAAGGCCGGCAATTCGCCGATGGAACGGCCTGGGTGATCGGCCCGGATCTGTTGGCGACAAACGCCCATATTGCGGCCTTATGCAGCGACTTCCAGCCGGGTGACGACAAGCTCGCTTCTTGCGATCAGCTTGACGCTGGGCAGAAGCTTTATGTGCGACAACCCGGAGCGGGCGG
The DNA here is from genome assembly GCA_052144065.1 of Methylovirgula sp. Taxonomy (GTDB): domain Bacteria; phylum Pseudomonadota; class Alphaproteobacteria; order Rhizobiales; family Beijerinckiaceae; genus Methylovirgula. The sequence continues at coordinate 17,376 of JBKQRA010000144.1, forward strand.
AGCGTCCTATGAAGTCATCGGCCATAGCTTTCATCCGGGCTATGTCGCATTTCCGCGCTTCGTCCTGGCCAAGGATCCGGTGATTTCCACTTTTGCCGGGCCAAGACAGGTCGGCACGGATGGCTATGATGTCGGACTCTTGCGCATCAAGGGACAGTTCCCGGCGGATCTCGCGCTCAAAGTCGCCTCGAAAGAGGAACTGATGGAGTTGAAGCAGGGGACGCCACTCGCCTCGGCGGGCTATCCGAGCGAAAACATCTTCAACAGTGAGGTGCTTACGGTCGCTGCCACGCCGCAAGTCCATTACGGCAATATCAGCGCGCTGACGGATTCGCTCTTTCTGCCGACCGATGCGGCGCATAATTTCCTCATTCAAAATTCAATTCCGATGACAGGAGGCTCGTCGGGCAGTCCGGTTATTAACACGGCAGGCCATGTCGTCGCCCTGCTGAACTCCGCTAATTTCGGTCCGGCGGCAGGCGGCTGGTCGCGTGGTGCGCCGAGCGGCGCCGAGATCAATTATGCGCAGCGCGCCGATTTCGTCGCCGATCTTCTCGCCGGCACGGCGCAAGACGTGTTTGCGAATGATTTGACTTATTGGGCCGGCCAGATCGCCAAATTTCAGCGCGGCATCGATCTGATGAGCAAGACGCTGGTCGATCAAGCGACGCAAGGCTCGAAGGCGACGGCGCAGCTCGCGAGCGAAACGCATGGCAAGCTTGTCGCCGACGACATGCGCATCGACTCTAAGACCAATCGCAAAGAGCGCATAAAGATCGAAAAAATCAATTTTTCGGCCGGCGTGCATTATTTGATCTTGATCTATGCGGAGAATGACGCCGCGGTTAGTCTTTATCTCAAAGACGCCAGCAACCAGACGATCGCCAACAATACCAATGCGGGATGGTACCCGAGCGTCTCCTTCAGCCCGGCGGCGAATGGGACCGGCTCTATCCTCATCGTCGGTCCGGATGCCGATACGGCCTATACGACGCGGATCTACAGCTGGCAGGCGTCCGGCTCATAAGGGTTACCGAACCAAGAGGCATCGGAACCCTAGAAGTAGTGAACTAAGACCTGGAAGCCGGAGCATTTTCAAATACGGCATCTTGGTCTTCGTGGAGCGGATTGCGCAAGTGATCCTTCAACGTGTCTCGTAAACTGCCGTCATGGCGGGGGAGGTAAGATGATGCGTATGCGATCTTCTGTGATTGGGCTTTTCGCGATGGGTGCCGCCGCTCTTGTGGCGGGGCCCGCTTCTGCCGCTTGTACCGGCAAGCCGTCTTTTCAGGACACGTTCCAGACGCTGGACCCCAGCTGGGGTGCCGCCGACGCGACTTTGTCCGTCGCCAATGGCGCGCTCGTCGTGAAGCCGCAGCCGGGCTATCTGCGCTGGGCCGTCAGCCAGAGCGATTATTACGGCGACGGCAGCATCTGCGTGCAGGCGACGATCGCCCAGGCGAGCGCCATCGATCAGGCGCAGGCGCTCGTTCTGTTTTGGGCCACCGACTATTCCAACATGTATGTCCTCAACATCGGCAGCGATGGCAAGCAGGGCTATTATAAGGTCGATCGCGTTTCCAACGGCCGTTGGCTGACGCCGATCAGCTGGACCGCGGATCCGGGCATCAAATTCCAGCTCGGCGATGCGAATCAGGTTGAAGTCCAGCTGCAAGGCCGCACGGCGTCCATCATTATCAATGGCAAGAAGATGACGCAGTTCAACGGCAGCCCGCCCGACAATGGCGCGCTGATCGGCGTCGGCGGAGGCGCCGGCAATGGCGTGACGGCGGAACTCACCTTCCAGAACTTCGAGTTCTTCAAGGCTCCGAGCCCCTGATAAAAACGGCGCCCTCATGGCTTGCAGACGCCTCTCCAAGCCATGAAAAGGCCACTGTAACGCGAGATAAGACGCAGCTCACAATTCATTGCGTGAGTCACCGAATTCACGGATGGATATGAAGGAGCTTCGGATGGCACTTTCAGCTCGCAAGAGTAGGGCTGCGTCATTGTCTTTGCGTTATGTGTTCGTGGCAGGGGTGGTTGCGGCGTTCGGTGTCGGTTGCGCAACAGCTTCGGCCGACGAAGCGGGCGGGCCCGCGCATAAGAAGGTCGAGATGCATGGCTCGACTAGCATGCTGGCAAGTCCCGCCGCAGCGGTTTCTGGTGCGGCGAGCCGCTTGTCCTCGCCGGCCATGCCTGGATCGGCTTCGGTCGGCGCGTCCAGCATGGGTACGACGGGACGTGCGCTGACTGGCGGGATGTCGAGCATGGCGAGCGCCGCGAGCCCGGCGAGCAGCAAGATTTCCAGCGCCGCCAGCGTCGTCGCACCATCGTCAGGCATTAAAGCGTCGACGTCCGCGCGGATGTCGGCAAGCGCGATGGCATCGCCATCAACGACCTCGACCATCGCGGCTTCTGCTACGCCGCATGAGCCGACGACGATGTCTGCCGCATCCACGCTTTCGTCTTCGAGCGCGGCGCCGACGAAATCTCTTTCGTCGATGAATGCGTCGTCGTCATTGGGATTGCGCAGCGGTCTCGTGTCGATGGCGGTGCTGCAGCCTGTCGCAGCTGCTGCCCCAGGTGTTGCTGCGCCGTCGGCGTCGGCTGCGATGATGGGCCGTCCGAACGTGCTGCGTGCGAGCGCCGTCATGCATCATGGCGCTTCGGCAAAGGTGCTGGCGCATTCAACCCTTCATTGGGAGCAGCGCGTCAAATTCAATGCAACCTCGGTGAAGATGAAGAAGCACAGTCATCTGCCGTATTGATCGGCAAATCGACCGGAGCAGAGCACTAAAAAGGAAGGCGAAATGCCTTCCTTTTTTATTGAGCGCTTCGCCAGCTCTCAGGGCTTTGTGATCAAATCGGCGGCTTGCCAAGCGGCGAGGCCGCCTCGGTACCAATAGACGTTGGAATAGCCCATCTGCAACGCACGCAGCGCTGCATTATAGCCTTCCCATGATTTGGAATCTCTACTGAAGAATATGATAGCGGTGTTGGAGGACGTAACTGCCTTCGACAAATCATCGAAAAGCTGCCGTTGGACTTTATCCTTAGCATCGAATGTTCCTCCCGCGCCGGCATAAGGCCAGCGAAGAGAAGACGGAATTGTCCGTGCGTGGGGCTCACTATCAACGTCTATAAGCAATATAGATACTTTCCTGTCGGTGCCAGGGAGCTTTCCGTTTGCGAGCATATGATAAAGGTCTTGTGTTGTAATGGCATTGCCGCCAGGAATTGTTCGCGGTGTAGGACCGTTTAATTTATTCGAGAGTGCGTCTGTCGGAGCAATCTGGTCGTCTTTGTCTTCGTCTTGAAACGTTCCGACGGGCGGCGGTCCAAACTCGGCGACGATCTTGGCATTCAGCTCTTTGGCGCTTTGCTCCCCCTCATATCGCGCCTGTATCTCCTTTAGCTGCTTCACCTGCTCCTGCAACTTAACTTGTGTGCTAGCAAGTACAGCGTTCATGTTGTCGAGCGCAGCCTGACTTTTGTTTAACTGATCGATCGTTTTGTCGAGCTTGTCCTTTTGTTGCTTGAGTTCGCCGATTGTTGTTTTTAGCTTTTCGTTCGCGTGCTGAGCTACCCACCATTCCGTTCCAGCGGTCACGGACGATGCGATCAGAATGGCAAAAATTCCCGCGCCCGATATCCAGAATAGACGCCGCCGCGCTGTTTCGGCCTTCTCGCTCTTTTCGAGAAAAGCGACAGCATCCTTGAAATGCCCACCGTAGCGCTGAGCCCAGGCTTCGTTGGGCTTTGTCTCCTCGTACCAAGCAACAAGATTGGCAAGCTCGCGGCCGCGGATCGGTTCGGCATCCCCCATGCGGTCCTTGAGTCGACGCCAGTTCTGCGCCGCTGTCGTTTCATCGTGCAGCCATTCCGCCATTTTTTTCCACTGGCGGATCAAGCTCTCATGGCTGATGTCGATCCATTGATCGGCATCGATCGGCACGCGTTTCTCTGGGCCAGGATCGCGCAGTTCTGGTGCGAGAAAATTGCAGCCCGGCGCGCAGAAGGTATAGAGCACGTCTTCGACCGCGCGGACATTGCCGTCGCAGAGCGCGATGAGTTCGCCGAAGCGCTGCGGTCGTCGCACGGCATCGGCGACGCTCGTGCCTGAAACGAGCGCGCGAAAGATCTTTTCGGCTGTGCCGGCGAGACCTTTCTTCGTGAGTTCCCCCAGCAAAATATTGCCGTGCGTATTGAGCGCGCCGCCCAAGCCGCCGATCGCTTTGTAGTCCGAGAGCCGTAGCTGAATATAGCCGCCGCTGCCCGTATCCTTCGCATCGAGCCAAAGCCGGTTCAGCGTATATTGCAGCAGCGGCAATTGATCCGCGCGACGGACGAGGCGATCGAGCTGATCGGCGGCCCCGCCATCGTCCCACGGCGCGAAATTGGCGAGATCGTTGAGGATCTGAGTGACTAGAGGCTCTTCGACCTTGATACCGCAGACTTCTGCCGGACCGACGATGGCGCGGCGGCACTGTTCGCGCGTCATCCGCGGCGTGAGGACCATGCCTTTGCTGATCGTCTCGGCAAGGCCCTCCATCAAGGCGCAGGCGCCGAGATATTCGGAGCGCATGGTGAGGGTGACATAGATCGGAAATTCGGGGCTGTGTGCGCTCTCGAGCAGCAATGCGGAGAAGGCTTCAGACTCTTCCTTGCCGGCATAGTCTTGATAGCGGAACAATTCTTCGAACTGATCGACGAGCAGCAGCAGATTGGTCTTGGGCTTCGTCGGCAGATTGCCGTCCTGGCACCATTCGATGATCGAACGTGGACCGCGGGCGAGAAAGCCACGCAATATCTTCGTCTCGATGTCAGTCGGCTCTTTGCCCTTGGCAGTCACCTTGAGGAGTTCGCGCGCCAGATTGGTGAGCGGCGTGCTGCCGGGCCTAAAATCGATGACGCGCCAGCGCGCGCCGGCCTGTTCCATGAGGCCGATTTCGAGCGCTTCGAGAAGGCCGGTCTTGACGATCGAGGATTTGCCGGTACCGGACGAGCCGAGGACGGCGAGAAAGCGCGTCTCGGCGAGACGATCGACGAGCGTATGGATGCAGTCTTCACGGCCGAAGAAGAGATCGGTCTCGTCGCGACGGAACGATCTTAGGCCGGGGTAGGGCGCGCGCGCGACCTCGCCCGCTATCTCGTCAAACATAGCTCGCCAACAAATTTCTGAATCAAATCGTCTGTTGCGCCGTTGCGATAATCAATTGGATCGAAACTTGTCGCCATGCCGAGTTCGTCGGGATGGGCGCCGGGAGCCAGAAGCAATTTCTTGTAACGCGGAGGCTTGTCGCGCCGCGCCGCAAGCTTGATGTAACGGCGCAACTGCGCTCGTACCCAGTGGGGCGGCGCTTCGCCGAACACGAGGAGAAGACCGTCGCAATTGATCCAATTCTCGTCGATCTCTTCGTCCTTTTGCTTGGCGTTGCCTTTGTAGCTGGCCATAAAGGCATTGCGCCGGCGGGACTGAAAAGCCTTCAGCAGCGATTTTGCGAGATCCTGATCATCGTCATAGGCGTTGATGAAGAAGGCGCTCTCGTCGACCGGCGCTTCGGCGTTCGCCTGCTCGGCGGGCGCTTCCGCCAACCGGCGCTTGGTTTCTTCCTCGCGCCGGCGGGCCTCTTCTTCCCGGCGCTTTGCGGCCGCAGCCTCCGCCGCCTGCCGTTCGAAGGTGCCTTTGATTTCCTTTAGAAATTCTTGCAGGCCCATGACCCGCACGTCGGGGCCGCTCAGCAATTGCTTGTCGTAGTGGGTCACGGCTTCGGGATTGATGTCGGGCCGATGCCATTGCAGCGTCGGCACGCCACGGCGTTTGGCGGCGGCATATTGGAAGACGGAGTAGCTTTGCGAGGGCTCGGCCTCGCTTTGCTTGAGATCGCTCGGCCGTTTGGAAGGCACCTGGCTCAGCAGCTGGACGAAGAGATCGGCCTTTTCGAGATCGGCCCGCACCGCCTTGGCGAAATCATTGCCGCCACCCGGATAGTCGCCATCGGGAAGGACGCGGGCGCCATATTGTTCCAGATAGGTGCGGACCTGCAACGCTTCGTCATAGAGATCATCGGTCGCTTGCGCGAGCAAGACCGTCTTGCCGCTCAGCGGCAACGATGCGGCCTTCGCCGAGGCGGGCGCCGCACCGGTTGAGGCGCGCGCCTTGAGTTCGCGCAAGAGGCTGACGCAATTCTCAGCGAGTTCCGCGATGCTCTTGCCATAGCTGTCGCTGTTGCTGGGCTTCAGCGTGTAATCGATCTTGGTCTCCAGATCCTTGTAATAGAAGCGGGTGCGCTTGATGCCCATGCCTTTGGGACCGGCAAGCAGGCCGCTGATCTGCGGATTTTCCTCGAAGGGCAGAATTTCGATCGCGACAATCCGATTGATGCTGGATAACGCACTGTCGCCTTCCCGCACGGCATCGTTGAAAGCGGTCAGCTCCTTGATCGTCCAGTCGCGCGCGACATAGGCGCGCGAAAGAACCGGGATGAAGATCGCCGATCCTTTGGCATTTTCGACCAGCGAAGCCAGTTCTTGATGCGCCTCGAGATTCGAATTGTCGAAGAAGAGGGAGACATCGTCGCTGCCGAGGCGCTTGCGCAGATGGCTTTCGAAATTGTTGCGGAATTCGCTAACCCATCTGACTTTTTGCTCATCCGGCTCATTGTCGAGATGCGTATAGCTGATGAAAATGTCGTGCAAGAATCCTGGAACAAAAGTCATGGCGCAGCAATAACTCCCGCCCTGTCGAAGCAGCTCGGCTCCGAAGTCTCATACGCATTATGCACGCCTTGGCTGAGCCGAGGCAAGGGGAACGCCGCGCTTCGGGCCGGAACATTGCGGCGACCGGTAGCAGTTTGCGTGAGTCTTGCGGTCACAATCGTTGGACCGAGCTTCGGATCGAGGCGGCAAGGCTCGTGGTGGAGGCGCTGCCGCTTTCGTCTGCTTGTCACAGATTGATTGCAAGGCTGAGCCAACGTTGCGCCAGGACCGGAAATAGGCTACCTCCTAGACCGTATCTGTGCATGCGCATGCACGCACAGATACGTCGTTTCGTTTCGTAAAATGGTTGCCCACAATGCGCATTTTCAGCCCGGGAATTTCAAGCCTCATTTTGGCCGGCGGCATTGTGATCGCCGGCTCGGATCTGGGAACGGCGCAGCCGGCACCCCAGAATACGCCGGCGCCGGCCACCCAGACGGACATCGTCACCTCGATCACGCCGGAAGGCCTCGCCGCGATCATGCGCGATGCCGGCTATAAGGCCGATGTCTACGAATACGGCACGACAACCAAACATAAAGCCATCGCCACGGCGATGGAGGGCTATAAAGTCCGGGTCTATTTTTATAGTTGCGATGCCCAGAACAAGTGCGGTTCGCTCAACTTCGAAACCTCATTTACGAAGAGCCCGAATTTTACCCTCGCGCTGGCGAATAAATGGAACACGGATCACCGCTATACGAAGCTCTATATTGATCCGGCCGATCAATCGCTCACATTCGACTTCGACATCTTCATTTATGGTGGTGTCACCAATGCGACGATCAAAGACGCCGTGACTCTCTACGACAGCACGCTCGGCGATCTGGCGAAGTTCCTGCCCTGAGCCTTGGTTGGGACGGCACCCCAAATCGGCGCCGACCCCGTGGCCTCCTGCGTCCAGATATTTCCATGCTCTGCCTGACCCCGATCCGCGAGCGCGCGCGACCGGACGCGCCACTCTCCTCCCCAATTTGGGGTAGACTGCGATGCGTCGTGAGTGGGCGGCGCGTGACGGACGGAGGGTGCCAGTGACGGAAGGGGCGTCGTCGCATTTCCCACAGCTTGCATTGCGCATCGGCATTACCGGCGCGCGCAGCCTCGATGCGGCCCGCATCGACGATCTGCGGAAAAAGCTGCGCGACGTGCTGGGTTCGGTTAAAGCCGACATGCGGCGGCTCGCCGAAGACAAAGACGTGCGCGCGCATTACGCCGGCGTGGAGACGGGCGAGCCCTGGTTGCGGTTCGTTTCGCCTTTGGCGCGCGGAGCCGACCGTCTCGCGGCCGAGACCGCCCTCGATCTTGGCTATGATCTCTATGTCCCGATGCCTTTCGACCGGGCGGAATATGAGAAGGATTTCCGGGGCGCCCAAGATCCGCATGAGCCGCCGCTGTCGGCGGCCGAGGATCTCGCGCAATTCACAACGCTGCTGCAGCGCGCGGGGCAATCCGGCCAAGCTTGGCTCACCCTCGACGGCGGTCGGGAGGAAGAAAACCGCGCCTATGAAGCTGTCGGTCGCTTCGTCGTGCGCCACAGCGACATTCTGATTGCCATTTGGGATGGCAAGCCGAGCAACGGCCGCGGCGGCACAGCGGAGATCGTCGAATATGCGCTGACAAGCGGCGTGCCGGTCTGGTGGATCCATGCCACCGAGGCAAGAGACCCTGTCTGGCTCACCAGCCAGCTGGATTTGCGCGATCCGCGCGCGCCGACGATTGAGCCCCTTGCGGCTGTGCGGCGCTATATCGATCGGCAAATTCCGCCGCCGCCGCCCGTGTCGCGCGAACGCGAGGGGCTGGTTGAAGCCGTTGCGCGCTTCGGTCAGCGGCGAAATGTGTCGCCACTTGATGTCTATTTCGGCGAAGATGGGAAGCCGCCGGCGTTTTGGGCCAGCGCCTATTCCGCGATGATGCGTTGGGCAGTGCCGCCGACTCCCCCGCCGTCGTCCCCCATTTCATCGCTTCCCAAACCGTCATCGCCGACTGGCGCCGCCGACACTTATTGGCGCGAGCGTTATACGCCGGCCGATCTGTGCGCCGGCCAATATGCGAGCCGGTATCGTTCGGCCTATGTCTGGCTGTTTGCTTTTGCGACGGCGACGCTCGTGTTCGGCGCGCTCGCCGCGGTGGCGCATGGCGTGAAGCCCTTGGTCATTGCGTCCATCGCGCTTGAATTGGCGATGCTGCTGTTGATCTGCGTGGTGGTGAATTCGGCCATCCGTGGCGATTGGCATGAGCGCTTTGTCGAATATCGTCTGCTCGCAGAATTATGTCGCAAGCAGCAGGTCTTGGCATTGCTCGGCAGCGGCGTATCGCTGGGCGCCGTCGGCCGCATGATCCTGCGCGAAATCGAAATCGCAGCAAAACAGAAAGATAAAGGCGTCCACCCGGTGGGGCACGTGCCGGATCGCGCCGCCTGGGTTGCCTGGCTCTTCACCGCTTGGGAACGCGCCGCGCCGATGCCGACGGGCGAGCTCGCTGCCTCATTGCATACGGTCGTCCATGAGCAGGTGATGCAAGGATTGATCGACGAGCAATTGCATTATCATCGCGAGCGTGGGGCGCGGTCGGTGCATGCCGATAAGAAATTCTCGAAATTCGGTCAGTGGTGCTTCATCGCGGTGATTGTCTGCGTGCTGTGCAAATTCGCCGTGGTAGGGTTCATTCAACCGCTGGATGAGGATAAAGCCTCTTTCGTCCGCGAGGCGGGTGAAATCGGCGTTCTGTTTCTGACATGGCTTGCGATCGTGCTCCCGGCCGTCTCGGCCGCTTTTTTCGGCATTCGCAGCTATGCGGAACTGCAGCTCCTCGCCGAGCAGTCGCGGCATATGGTCGATGAGCTTGAAAGCGCCAAGCGGCGGATCGAGCGCATTAATTTGAAGCGCCCGCTGTCAGCTGAAGATATCGGCGCCGAAACCCATGGCGTTGCGACCTTGATGCTGCAGGATCTCGACGGATGGTCGCGCTTGTTCAAAGTCAAAGCGATCGAACCTTAGCGCTTCCTAAGGCAACACTTTCCAATGATCCGCGAAGAAACCGTGTGCATCGAGCGGCTCGCTCTTGCCAAAGGTTTTGGCCTTGCGTCCGACGCAGCGCCACTCATAAGGTGTGTCATGGCCCGTCACGACCATCGGGATGAATTTCGAATTCGGATTTTTGCTGCACCATTGATCCGCAGCCGCCATGCTTCGCCGCTGGTCAGCCTTGCCGCAGGAGAGATTGGCGCCGACGTAACATAGAAGGACCTTGCCGCCAGCGCAGCGAAAATAGGCTGCTCCGGCGGCTTCTTGAGCGTCGACATCGAAGAGCTGTTTGATTGCTGCGGCAAGTGAGGCCGGCGGTGTCCGGGTCTCGTCGTCATTGCCGACACGGGCACAATATTGGCGCGGATCCTCATCCGCGCGCGCGGCTGTTACGGCGAGCGGCGCGCTCAATGCCTGCGGCAACGACAGAAGCAGCAGAAGTCTGATGAGATGCGGGCGCATATGCTCCTCCGTCTTCAGGCGATTTTCTATAGCGGCTGCGGCAAGGTCGGATGGATCGGCGGCAGCGCGCAGCCGCAATGCGGCGCCGGCCTAGCCCACAGAAGTCCGATAATACTGACGATCGCGAGCGACAAAAGCGCGACGGCGATCAGCCACCGGTGCCGTCGCGGCGGCTGCGCTTTCGGGATCGTCACCCAGGAGACACGCGGCGCGCTTTCGCGCAATTCCATCGGGTGGGTCATCACAAATTCTGCGGAGGGGAGGGTTGCGGACGAACGCATTTTGTCTTTCCTCGCATTGCGGGCCGCTCGGGCCAAACGCAGCTGAAGACGGACGCGATCCGTTTTCTCGAGGCCGATTTTTAACGCCGGCGCCCGCGAACGCATGTCCTTTTTCGAAAACCCGCCGCCTGTCCGTCTCCTGCAAACGATGCCGCGCCGCCTGCCTTTGGAGGCGGCTGCGCCAGAGATGTTTTCAGGAGGTCTTTATGGGCGAGCCCTGGTTACGGTCGACCGCAATTCTTTGGACGGCGCTTTTGTCGTTCTTTTCGCCAAACTCCGGCGCGAGCGCCGAAGGCTATAAAATTTCGCAGCCGCTGACGCATGACAATTTGACCCTCTATCTCGTGCATGGACGATCGGCACCGGGTCCCGTGCCGATGACCTTGGAAGAGGCGCTGACGCGTCAAAGCGTGCGGGTCGCCGAGATCGGCAGCGTCAATGCGCTGGCCGTCGAGAATTTTGGCGACCGCGAGGTCTTCATCCAGTCGGGCGATATCGTCACCGGCGGCAAGCAGGATCGCGTCTTCGTGTCGAGCCTGGTGCTGCCGCCGCATTCCGGCCGGCAGATACTCGCCGTTTTCTGCGTCGAGCCCGGCCGCTGGACCGCGCGGCAAGGCACGCAGGACGGGCATTTCGTGGCAGCCGCCGCGGCGATGCCGTCGCCGCAGGCACGCACCATTCTCTATGAAGCGGTTGCGGCACCGCCCGTCACGGATTCGCCAGTCCCCGATGCGCCGTCCGGCGCCAGCCTGCAGCAGCGCATGTGGGCGCAGACCGCCGAGGTACAAAGCAAGCTCAGCCGGCAATTGCAGGGAAGCGCCGCGGATCCCGCGTCGCCGACAAGTCTCGCCCTGTCGCTCGATCTCGAGAAGCTGAAGGTCGCGCAAAAATCCTTCGTCGATGCGCTCGCCCCGCATGGCCTGCGCGACAGCGACGTCGTCGGCTATGTGATCGCGGTGAACGGCAAAGTGAGCAAGGCCGAGATCTATGCCTCGAACGCGCTGTTCCGGGCGATGTGGATGAAGCAATTGCGGGCCGGCGCGGCCGAGGCCATTCAGGCCAAGACGTCCGACAAGACGTCCGACAAGACTTCGGAAAAGGCAGCGCCGCCGTCCTCCGCCGCTGTCGAGAAGCTCCTGGATCTCGGCAGCTTCGGCAAGCCGATCGAAAAGCCTCTGAGCGTCTCCGGAACTGAGATCATCCGCGAAGCGCCGAGAATGGTCTTTGTCGAAACGCGCCGCGGCGACGGCAGCTTCGTGCTGCGCAACTATCTTGCAAGGGCGTCGTGATCGACGCTGCATATTGAGTGAAGCTGGCGGCGGTTTTCCTTCCTTGATTGAAGGAAGCCGCCGCGATGATGAGAGGAGGTATCATTGACCGAGATCAAGCCGCAGCGGATTGTCCTTCAATGTCCAGGCTGCTTACGGCCGTCCGACAGCATCAAGCGTTTCACGATGCCGGATCTCTTCGTCTTTTTGTGGATTTTCGCCTGGTGGCGGCGCGCGACCTATAGCCTCTGTCCGAGCTGCATGCGCAAGAAGATCGCGGAGAAGATGGCAATCAACATCATCCCAGCCAATCTCATATGGCCGTTCCTGGCGGTCTTCTGGCTGGTGCTGCTCGCGCGCACTTTTCCGAAAGGCCACAGCAAGAGCCTGTTGAAACTGATTTCGCATTGACCGGCGCTGGCCAACCGCCGGAGTCGGCGAAATTTCGCGTCTTGCGTCAAAAAATTCTCCCGCGCGTCCGTCTTCGAGCACAGCCGAGCCTTTGCATCGGCTTCTGCCGGAAGGGGACTTTCATGGCTCAAGCGCTCATCCATTTCGCCGCCGCACTGATCGCGCTGCCGATCTGCGCCTCGGCCCCCGAGTGCCGAGCCGCGCCCATCGACCCGCTTGTGCTTTCCAGCACAGATGGCCCCGTCGCCGCCGATTATGGTCCAGCCTTGGAAAGCGGGGAACCCATGATCCGGGCTTTGGCAATCGCAGACGCGCAGCGAGACGATCCCGGCACCTCGGATTTCGCCGCCGCCTGGCGTCTCGGCGTCCTGCTCGATGAGATCGAGCAGGAGATCGCGATGCTTTGGGATCCAAGGCTTCTCGGCGTGCTGGCCTGGTTCTGTGTCCTCGCCGTGCTGCTGCGGTCGCCCAAATCGGCATCGAGGACCGGAACGGACGAGAGACACTGAACCCTTATTCGAATGCCATGGGAGATCGCGGCATGAAACGCAAAGAGGCCTTGTCCAGATCCAAATCGAGTTTTTGGCTCGAGGGTCCGGTGCCGCAGCAAAAATCAACCGCGCTTGCGACTGCCGGAGACCGTCAGCGGCCGGCCTCCATCGCGCCTGGATTTCTCGCGCATCACTGGAGTGTGACGGCGGTGAACGACTTGAAGAAGAATTGGACGGCGCTCGAAATCATCCGCCGGACACGCTCGGACCTGCTCGCCTGCCTCTGTCGCGAGAGCCTCAATCAGGACGCCGCCGTGCTGGCGCAATTATCCAGCAAGCCGATATTCGATTTCGTCGAATTCTTTTACGCCATCCATGCGCTCGCCTTGACGGGGCCAGACGACATCATCGTGCTGCTCGATCTCCACAATGCCCGCGTCGCGGCGCTCGCCAAAGGGCAAATGCCGCCGCAGCGGCTCGCGGGCGCGATCTTTCCGGATAAGGATCTGCTGCGGCTGGAGGAAATCTGGCGCGATATGCCGGGCGGCTTCGAGCAATCCACCCTGGCGCGCTTCCTGGCGCCCAATATGTCGGAAGAGACGGTCTATATGCTCGTCATCGCCTGCGAGGCCGCCGGCTTTCTGACGCGGATGGCGACGGTCTGCAATGCGGTGGTCGTCTCCTCGACCGGACTCATGGAAGAGGTGATGACGAACTGCCTGCGGGACATGCGTTTCGCAATCAGGGAATTGTGAAGCGCGGGCGCGTCGCGTGGGACTTGCTCTCGCTTCGGGTTTCCTTATTGGGGGTCCCGAGCATGCCGACCACTCTGCCGCACGGTTTCAAAGCCGGTTTTCGCCGCCCAACACGCGAATCCGGGGCGGACTTCATCCGCGTCGCGCTCGGCTTGCTGGTTTTGCAGCCCTCCGCGCCGTTCGCCCGGGGGCTCGCCGCGATCGCGCTGGTGAACGGCGGCCATATTCCCTTGGTGCTCTTCGACGACATCGGGCTGCAGCCGCTTTGAGTGGCGTTTGCGGCGAATGTGACGTTTGAATGAAATGATTTAGCGCAAGGCGAGGGGGCTCGCTTTCGGTTGAATGGCACCACCGTCATCGACCCCGAGTCCGCCCGTGACCGCCAAGATCGAGATTGTTGAAAAACTGGGTGAGCAAGCCTTGCTCCTGCCAAGCCTGCTTGCCGAAGCCCTTGCCGCGAACGACCGAGTGAAATTGCGCCTGACATTGCTGCAGGAAGCGGCAGCGCATGCCCGCCATCCGGAGGGCGCCGCGCGCGACTTTTCATCGGAACGGCGCGCTGCCGGTCTTGCGGATGGTCCTTTCGATACGACGGTTGCCGGCGCGAAGCTCCTGTCCGCCGATCAGATCTATGCGCCGAGCGCTGCAGTGCTGCTGAAAGGCGTCGGCACGGATCTTGACGCCATGCTGGCGCCGCTGAAGGCGGCGACTGTGGAGGCATCGGCTGCTTTGGAGCAGCGTTGCGCGGCCCTCGTCGCGGCCATGCCCGCTGCGGACAATGACTCTCTCTCGATCCATGATCTCGATGCGATGACGGCGGCACGGCGGGGCGGCGCCGACAGCATCCATCTCTGGGTGATGGATGCGCATAAAGCGATCAATCAGCTGGCTGCGGAAACCGCCGCCGAGACGATCGACGGTGCCCGCGTGCACCACGTCACCGATGCGGATCGCGCCTGCATCAAAGCCTTCATGGCGGGGCTCAACCGAACGGCAGGACTGGCCTTCGGTCATCCGGGCCTCGGCACGACGGCCGTGCGGATGGGCGCGCGGCTCACCATCCAAAACGACATCGGCACGACCGACGCGCATGTCCTCGTCGTGCATGTTGAAGACCGCCAGGTCAGTGTCACCTATACGGATGTGCATCGACAGCGCGCGAAATTCTTCATCGCGCTCTTCGAGGGGCATAATGTCAGCTGGAGCCCGCTCGCCGAGCAATCCCAGGCGATCGGCGAAGAAGAGATGTTTTATCTCGTTACCGGCCAATTCGCGGCTCAAGACGATGTCGCGCTCATGCGCTTTCTCACCTTTCTCGGCTCGCGCATCGTCTTTCTGATCGATTGGAACAAGGCGCGCAAAGCCTTGCAGACCTTCATCGGCAAGGAGGCTGCGATCGAGATTTTGAACTGGGCCGCCGTGCACGACTACGGCCATCGCGCTTTCATCGAGCTCGGCGGCATCGATCTTGTCTTCGAGGCGATCAGGCGCTCGGCAGCCGGACGCATTCCTTATGGGGCACGGCTCGACGACGCGCTGGGCGAGGCGGAGGCCGCGAATTTCCTGAAGCTCGTGCTGCGCCAGACCAGCGAAGGCTTGCGCGCCGGGCGCTCGACACGTCTCATCCGCGATGAATTGCAGGCCGATCTGTCGCAGCTCTTCGATACGGCAGAAGCGGCGGTCCTGACCGTGCTTCTGCGCCATCTCGGCATCACCCGCATGCTCGCGACGGAACTCACCGAAGCTCTAGTCGAAGACCAATGGGTGGCCGGCGCTGAGCGTGCGCATCTTGCCCGCAACGCCAAGCGCATGGAAGAAAAAGCCGATCGCCTGACGCTTGAAGCGCGCGAGATCTGCGCCCGCGTGCAGCATAGCGAGCGCTTGCGCCATGTGATCGACGAGGTCGAGAATGCCACCGACATGCTGGACGAAGGCGCCTTCCATCTGAGCCTTGTCCCGCGCAATGATGGTGTCGCGCACGTCGCCGCTTTGTCGACATTGGCCGATATCCTCATCGAAAGCATTGCCAATCTGATCCGCGCGGTCGAGGCGGCGTCCCGCCTGCCCGAGGGCCAGCAAGCGGATGCGACGGATGCCTTGCAGGCGATCGATGTTGTGCTTTTGGAGGAGCGGCGCGCCGATGACGCGGAGCGCGAGGCGATCCGTACCTTCATGGGCGCGCCAGTCGCCGATGCGCGGCCGCTCGTCCTTGGATTGGAAATCGCCCGCGCTTTCGAGACGGCGACCGATCATCTCGCGCATGCGGCGCTGGCCCTGCGCGATCTCGTTCTCGAGGAATTGTCTGCATGACATTAACGAGTGATCCGCTTCTGATCGCACGCAATACGAGTTCGCCCACGGTTGCGCCGGAGATCGGCGGCTCCAAAGCGGCGCAGCTTTGGCACATGGCGCGGCTCGGCCTCGATGTGCCGCCGGCTTTCGTGTTGCCCACGACGCTCTGCGCTGCCGTCAATGCCGGCGACAAGGACGCGCTCGATGCCTTACGGCATGGGCTCGGCAAAGGCATCGCCTGGATGGAAGAGGTGACGGGCCTGCGCTTCGGCGACAGTCGCGCGCCTCTGCTTGTCTCGGTGCGGTCCGGTGCCGCGCTTTCTATGCCCGGCATGCTGGAAACCATTCTCGACGTCGGCTTGAACGATCAGACGGTGCGCGGGCTCATGCGCGTGAGCGGCAATCCGCGCCTCGCCTTCGACAGTTTTCGCCGCTTTGTGCAGGGCTATGCCGAGGTCGTGAGCCAAGTGCCGGGCGTGCAATTCGAGCGGCGGCTCACCGAGATGATGCGGCGCGAGGGCGTCGAGACCGAAATCGAACTCGATCCTGAAGCCTTGGAGCGTTTGACGCTCGAATTCCGCGAGCTCGTCCTTCGCTTTACCGGACATCCAATACCGGAGGATCCGCGCGAGCAGCTCAAAGCCGCGGCGATCGCCGTCTATCGATCCTGGGACAGCGCCAAAGCGCGCGAATATCGCCGCCTCAATCAGCTCGATCACCTAAAAGGCACGGCCGTCACCGTGCAAGCGATGGTCTTCGGCAATTCCGGCGGCAATTCCGGCGCGGGCGTCGCCTTCAGCCGCAATCCGGCGACGGGCGATAAGGAGCTTTACGTCGATTTCCTCTTCGATGCGCAAGGCGAAGATGTGGTCTCCGGCCGGCGCACGCCCGGCCATGCCTCGCGGCTCGCGGCGCGTCTTCCCGCGGTCGCAAAGGCACTCGCAGAGGGCGTCCAACGTATCGAAAACGAGATGCATGATGCGCAGGATGTCGAGTTCACCGTCTCCGGCGGCAAGCTCTATTTTCTGCAGACGCGCGCGGCAAAGCGCACGCCGCTCGCGGCGCTGCGCATCGCGGTCGATATGGTTCATGAAGGCATGATTGATCGCAAAACGGCGGTCGCACGGCTCGCCGGGCTTGATGCCGGAAGCCTCGCGATCGCACGTTTCGAGACGGACGCGCCGGCGATCGCGACCGCCATCTCCGCCGCGCCGGGCGTGGCGAGCGGCCGCATCGCCTTCACGTCGGCACGCGCCAAGGAATTGGCGGCAAGCGGTTCGCCGGTCATTCTGGTGCGGCCGGAAACATCAACGGAAGATGTCGAGGGATTCGCCATCGCCTCCGGCATATTGACCTCGGTCGGCGGCCGCACGGCGCATGCGGCGGTGGTGGCGCGGCAGCTTGGCAAGGTCTGTCTTGTCGGCTGCCATGCGCTTGTCATTGATGAGGCCCAGGCGACGGCGAAGATCGGCGATGCCGTCATTTGCGACGGCGATTGGCTGTCGCTTGACGGTGATAAAGGAGCGGTGAGCCTGGGCCGGCGTGTCATCGTGACCGCGCCGCCGCCGCAACTGGCGGAATTTCTGAGTTGGCAAGCCGAGGTGCGACAGATGTCGGCGTGAACTCACGTGACCTTTGAGCGTCTTAGACTTCCGCCCATTGCCGCAGCAGATTGTGGTAGATCGAGGTAAGCGACACGAGCGCCGGATTGCCCGGCACAGCGCGGCTGAGCTGCATGATCGAGCCGTCGAGTTCGAACAGCAATGCGCGCTTGGCGCGATCGCGGATCAGGCTTTGAATCCAGAAGAAGGACGCGAGCCTTGCGCCGCGCGTGACAGGCGTGACGTGATGCAGGCTGTCTGACGGATAGACCACGAGATCGCCGGCCGGCAGTTTCACTGTGTGGCTGCCGTAAGTATCCTCCATCGTGAGCTCGCCGCCGTCATAGTCCTCCGGGTTGCAGAGGAACAGGGTCGCCGAGACATCCGTGCGGATGCGGATGCCGTTTCCCGTTTGGCGCACAGCATTGTCGACATGCGCGCCGAAGGCCATCTCCGACTCATAGCGATTGAAGAGGGGCGGGAAGACGGTGTGCGGTAGCACTGCCGAGAAGAACAGCGGATTGCGGTCGAGCGCCTTGGTGACGATCATCCCCATCATTTGATGCTCGGGGCTGCCTTCCGCGATCTGCAGATTGTTCTTCACTTGCGCCGATTGGTGGCCGGCGGTGGCACGGCCGTCGACCCATTCGGCGCGGGCCATCATCTCGCGGCATTGCGCGACTTCTTCAGGCGTCAGCAAATTGGGGATGTGAACGATCATGAATCGAGTGCGGTTTCGACTGAGGGAGGCATGGGTTCACGCCGCGATGTTATGGCCGCGATGCGCCTTTGCCGCGCGAGCCAGCTCATCACGCCTGTGACAAAGAAAAGGACCGGCGACAGGCCGCAAAGCATGGAGATGATCGCCCAGATCAACCCCATGCCCTTATTTTCGTGAATGCGGCGCAGCGTATCCGAAATAACATCGCCGGCGAAAGTCGGGGCATGCGTCACGGCGCTGGTCGTGTCGTCGACAAGATAAGTCCGTTCATGGCCATCGGTGGCTGTAGCCTCGATCCGCCATGTGTGGCTTACGCGATTGGGGAAAGCGATGGTCAGAAGCTGCAGCTTTTCATCCTTGGCCGCCGCGGCGACAGCGGCATCCGGATCGAGTTGCGGATGCGCGAGAAGGGCGCTGCGCCGGTCTTCTTGCGGCGTCATCGGCGCCAGCGCCGCCAGGATCGGCTGCAGCTGCTGGCCAAAGGCCAGATAGATGCCGGTGAAGGCGATCGCCGCCAACGGCAGGGCGACCCAGGCGCCGATATATTGATGGAGATTGATGCTGAGCGTCACGCCACGCCGAAATCGCAGCGCCGTCGCGAAAGTGAAGATGCGCGGCCACCAGATGACCAAGCCTGTAACCGCGAACAGGAACAAAACAATCCCGCCGACGCCCACGATCTGGCGGCCAATCGGACCCTGAAGCAGAAGATTGGTGTGGAAGGTGCGGATGGTCGAAAAAAGTCCCGACTGTGGATTGGCCAGATCGAGCACAGCGGCTGTCGGCGGATCGAGATAGACTTTGATGAAATTCATCTGCCGGCCGCCGCCGCCGCGCTCTCCTCCCGCTCTTTGTTCGCCATTTCCTTGTGCGCCACCCTCTTGATCGCCGCCGGCATTTGATCCGCCGTCATGATGATGATGGCGGTGTTGCGGCTCAGCGGCATCCGTCTTCGCCGCGGCGGGGTCGGCCAACGCATGCTCGCCGCCGCGGTCGCTCTTGCGCACGAACGCAACGACGGGCGCACCTTTCGTCACGGGGATCTGCAGGCGCATCACACTGCTGCCTTGTACGACAGCAACCGCGCTCGCCGCATAGGCGGCGAGCGGCTTTGCGACGATATCGCCAGTGACGGCATAGCGCTGTGGCTCGAGCCGAGCCTCGAATTGATCGGTGAAGACGAGGATCGCTCCGGTCAACGTCACCAGCATCACCACGCCGCCAATCCCGAGACCTAACCATTGATGCAGGCTGCGCGCGAAGCGTTTGAATTGAGCGGACGGTCGCTGGGACAAGTGTTCGGCCTCATATTTCAAAGCGAGAGCGAATTGCGGATCGCGCCTCATACAGGCCCAATGCCAGAAAAAGCAAGCCATAGGGTCACGTTTATACTTAGTATATTTACGATTATTGCCACCCTGACGTTTTTAGCTTGCCAGCAAAAGTTGGTGAGTCATAGAAATAGTAATCATAACAATGGTTTATACGCTTTATAAAGTGGGGGCATTTGGCAGTGTATACTAAGATCGACTATGAAACGGATGTCGGAACACAAAGTACTGATCCGGTAGATAGGAATAATTCCAAGTCAGAATACATAAAATCCCAGATCCGCTCACCGCGCTCGACCTCCGTCCTCGGTCTCGCGTCGCTGTTTCTGATGGGCACGCCGGCGTTGGCTCAAGAGGCGGGCGAAGGGGGCGCCGTGCAATTGGAGCAGGTGGATGTCGCGGGCGAAAAGGGCACAGCCTACAATCCGGGTACGATCTCGCTCCAGCGTCTGCCGACGCCGATCCTCGATACGCCGGCGACGATCAATGTGATCCCGCAGCAGGTGCTGCAGGATCAGCACGTATCGACGGTCGTCGAGGGCTTGCACAATTCGCCGGGCATCACCTTCTTCGGCGGCGAGGGCGGCACGCAGGGCGACAATATCAACATTCGCGGCTATTCCGCCCGCAACGATTTCTATCGCGACGGCATTCGCGATCCCGGCTGGTACACCCGCGATGCCTTCAGCGTACAAGACATCGAAGTGTTGAAGGGGCCGGCTTCCTTCCTCTTCGGTCGCGGCTCGACGGGCGGCGTCGTCAATATGACGAGCAAGCTGCCGAAATTCGCCGAATTCACCACGATTGAAATGAGCGGCTATAGCGCGCCGGGTGCGCGCGTCACGGCCGACATCAATCGCATGGTCGGCGACAACGCGGCCGCGCGCATCGTCCTCCTCGGCAACGATACGGGCGTCGCGGGCAGAGACAATATCGTGACGAAAAGGATCGGCGTCGCGCCGTCCTTCACGGTCAATATGGCTCAAGATTGGAAGATGACGCTGAGCTACATCTTCCAGAAGGACGATAATGTTCCAGACTACGGCATTCCAATCCTTCCGGGATCCTATTTCGGAACGCCATATGGGCAGCCGGCGCCGGTTTCAAGCAGCACCTATTACGGGCGATTGAGTTCGACGCTCCCCGACACGGAGCAGGTCGACGCGCATATCATCACCATGCGGATCGATCATGATTTGAGCGCCGATTGGAAGGTGAGCAATGAAACACGCTATTCCTATATCGATCGCTTCGTGCGCATCCGCGCCGTCCAGATCGGCAGCCAGGCCGTCGGATCGACGCCGAATCTCTATAGTGCGGCGAGCGGCGGCGTTCTGCTCAATCCCGTCCCTTATGACTATCCGCTCTCAAACCTCTATGTCGCCAACACCAACGACTTCCAGAACCATACGCAAAATGCACTGCTGACCAATCAGACTGATCTCGTCGGCCATTTCTCGACATGGTTTCTGCAGCACACTTTCATGAGTGGCATCGAGCTCAGCCAGGAGAACCGCAGCCAGTATCGCACGACGCTTGTGCGGGGCGATCTCGTCAATATCGGCGATCCCAATCCCTATCCGTCTAATCCCGGCTCATATCCGGCGACGAGCACGTTGCAGTCGGATATTTCGCGCACGGTTGGCGTTTATTTGAGCGATCAGGTCAAGGTCAATCGATATCTCGAACTGCTCGGTGGTCTGCGCTACGATTCCTTCGAGGCCTGGCAATATGCGGCGACCGTCCTCAGCAATACTTACACTGCGACCGGCCAGTATAATGCGACAACGCCCTATAATCTCTCCAATCCCGTCACTTTTGTGAGCTGGCGCGCTGGGCCTGTCGTGCATCCGACGGAAAACTCCAGCGTCTATCTCATGTATGGCACCTCATTCGATCCGCCGAGCGAATATCTGACGCTCAGCGGCGGCCAGCAGAATTTGGCGCCGACGACCAATGCGACGATGGAGCTCGGCAGCAAGATCAATCTGCTTGGTGATCGCCTGAGCCTGAACGGGGCTTTGTTCCGCACCACGCAGCAGAACGCGATCGAGGCGGTGAACTCGGCGCTTGGCCTCTATGCCGAGGTCGGCACGACCCGCGTGCAAGGCTTCGAGCTTGGCATAGCGGGAAAGATCACGGATCAATGGAGCGCCTTTGGCGGCTATACCAATATGGCCGGCCGTGTGCTCGCGAGCGCGACGTCGCAGACGACAGGCACCTTTGTCAGCGCGCCGGGCAATGGCTTGCAGAATGTGCCGCGCAATACGCTGACCTTTACGACAACCTATGCGCTGACGCCGAAATTCACCGTCGGCGGCACCGCCTATTTCGTCGACAAGCGATGGACGAGCAGCACCGACGTCGCGCTCGTGCCGGGCTATTGGCGCTTCGATGCGATGGCAAGCTACAAGGTCGACGAACATATGTCGCTGCAGCTCAATCTCATCAATCTCGCCAATACGACGAATTATGAGACGATCTCCGGCTATGGCTCGGCGACGCCGGGGCCAGGTCTCAGCGCCATCGTGACGGCGAAGATGACCTTCTAGTGCTCAGGTAAAGCCCACGACGGGATGCGGCACATAAGGGGCTTCCAGTGCCGTAATCTCGTCGGGGCTGAGCGTCACTTTGAGCGCGCCGACCGCATCGTCCAGGTGCTGCGGCTTGGTCGCGCCGATGATCGGCGCGGTGATTTCGCTCTTTTGCAGGAGCCAGGCGAGCGCGATCTGCGCGCGCGGCAGGCCGCGCGTCGCGGCAATCTTCGCGACGCGCGCGATCACCTGATGATCGGCTTCGACATTCGCATTGTAGAGCGTGCGGCCATATTCGTCAGTCTCGGTCCGTGCGGTCTTTTCATCGAGATCGCGGGTTAGCCGGCCGCGGGCGAGCGGGCTCCAGGGAATGACGCCGATGCCTTCCGCTTTGCAGAGCGGCAGCATTTCGCGCTCTTCTTCGCGGTAGAGCAGGTTGAGGTGGTTCTGCATGGTCGCAAAGCGCGTCCAGCCATGGCGTTCGGAGATGCAGAGCGCCTTGGCGAATTGCCACGCATGCATGGAGGAGGCGCCGATATAGCGGACCTTGCCGGACTTCACGACATCATGCAGCGCTTCCAGTGTCTCTTCGAGCGGCGTGGCATAGTCGAAGCGATGGATCTGATAGAGATCGACGTAATCCATGCCGAGCCGTTTGAGGCTCGCATCGATGCCCTGGAAGATCGCTTTGCGCGAAAGACCGGAAAGATTGGGGCCCGTCTCATCGGCAAAGAAGACCTTGGTCGCGACGACGACCTGATCGCGCCGAGCAAATTCCTTCAAGGCGCGGCCGAGGATTTCCTCGCTCGATCCGGCCGAATAGCTGTTCGCCGTATCGAAGAAATTGATCCCATAATCCAGTGCCTTGCGAATGAAGGGCCGGGCCTCTTCTTCGGGCAGGGTCTATGCGTGTTTGCCGCGCTTCGGGTCGCCATAGCTCATGCAGCCGAGGCAGAGGCGCGAGACGTCGAGGCCGGTGTGACCGAGTTTCACATAGTTCATGCAAATGACCTTCATCCCGGCGGAAGCACCGGTCACTCATACGCGATATGCTCTAAAGCAAATTTATAGAGCTGATGAGCGCGAAGGCCATGGATCAAGGAGAATTGACCGCATATGGCGCATTTTTCCTCTGCGTGCCGGGGGGACGTCACGCAGAGGACGCAATGCAAATGGCGCAACGAAGAGATCAGGCGGCCTTGATCTCGATGGTCTTATCGTTCTTCATCGATTCAGCGGATTTCGGCAGTTTGACCGTCAGCACGCCTTTGGAAAAATTCGCCTCGATCTTGCTGACATCGACGCCGGCCGGGACTTGGAAGGACCGGCTGAATGCGCCGTAGCGGCGCTCGGACATGTAATAGTCCTTGTCCTTCTCTTCTTTCTCTTCCTTCTTCTCGCCCTTGATCAAGAGCACGCCATTGGAGAGCTTGACCTCGATATTCTTCTCGTCGAGGCCGGGCAATTCGGCGGTGATCTCATAGTCCTTGTCGTGCTCGACGATATCGACGGCCGGCGCAACGCTGAAGCCGACATCATGCGGCCAAGCGAAATCGAAAAGAGACGACGGACGCGGCAAACGCGATCCTGTTTCACGGAAGCGATCGAAGATCTGATCGACCTCGCGGCGGAGCGTATCGAGTGGCGCCCAGGGGTTGGCGGAGACACCGAAGAGATTGGGAAGCGACGCTTTCTTCTCTGTCTTGACCGGAATTTTGCTCGTGGACTCAGCCATAACAATTCCTCCTTCATGAAAGCGGATGCCGCTTTAGGGACAGCTGCGTTTTAGCTCTCGACGCATCGTGCGGCGAGCGCTGCGCCTGCCGATTCATTGGCTCCGCTTAGCTTGCATTTGGTTGCGCCTGGCGCCGTCGCAAGGCTTCGCGGCTTCAAATCGACTGACGCCAAGATAAAATCGGTTTTTGCCAAGGCAGGAATTGATTTGAATCATCTGCCTCGATCCTGAGCGGCGCATTGCTGAAACGCGTCATCACGAGATTGCCACATGCCCTTCAAAAATCGGGTCGAGGCAGGGCGAGAGCTTGCCCAGTCTTTGCTGAAATACCAGCCGATGCATCCCATCGTTCTGGCCTTGCCGCGCGGCGGCGTACCCGTTGCGGCGGAAGTCGCAAGGGCGCTTCACGCTTCGCTCGATCTTGTTCTTGTGCGCAAGATCGGCCTACCTGGCCATGACGAATTGGCGATGGGCGCTATCGTTGACGGCGGCACGCCGATCACCGTGCGCAATGAAGACGTCATTGAAAGCGCCGGTGTCACCGAGCCGGAGTTTGCCGAAGTGCGTGATCGCGAGCTTGCGGAGATCGAGCGTCGCCGCGCGCGCTATATCGGCGCGCGTCCCCGCGCCGATGTGCGTGACCGCGTGGTCATCGTCGTCGATGACGGTATAGCGACGGGCGCGACCATGCGCGCCGGACTGCAAGCCTTGCGGCGGCGTGGACCAAAGATGTTGATCGTCGCGGTGCCGGTCGGCCCGGCCGATACGATGGCTGCGCTGCGCGACGAGGCCGACGAAGCGATCTGCCTGGAGGAATACGAATTTTTTGGTGCGATCGGCGCCTATTATTCAGATTTCCGGCAGGTTTCCGATGATGAGGTCATCGCTGCATTGGCGCGATGTCCTGTAAAGCCCCTGCCATAGCGTCAATCCGGCGATCGCTTTTGTGATCGGTCTGCCGCTGTCCTATGCGCGGAAACGCGGTTGGCTGAAGATCTAATGCTCAGCATTTGATTCATCGCAAACGTCATCCTATGCGTCGCTATATATATCTTATTGTTATATACAGTCGGCTATAGGACATCGAGGTGCCGATCAGGTCCCGAACGATAAGAAGGAATATGCGATGAAGATTTCCGGACGTAATTTCATTCAAGGCAAGGTCGTCGACCTTCAAAAGGGCTCGACGACGGCGCATGTTCATATCGAGATCGCCGGCGGCGTGATCTTGACGGCGTCGATCACCAATGAAGCCGTCGATGATCTGAAGCTCGAGAAGGGCAAGCCGTGCCATGCCCTCATCAAATCATCCGATGTGATGGTCGCCGTCGACTAAGCTTGTCGATTGAGCTTGGCGCTGCCAAGCCCTTAGAGAGAAGCGCGCCGGTTCGGTTCGTCGGCGCGCGTCACTTGTTGTTCGTTCGATCCTGTCGTCGTCACCCGCATGCCGTCGATAAGACCGACCGGCGGATTGAGAATGATCTGATCGTTGGGTTTCAAGCCCGCCCGAACTTCGACATCAGCACCATTATCGGCCAGTACGTCGAGGTGGCGCAAATGTGCGACGCCATTTTCATAGACGGCAACGCTCAGCCCCGTCTTGTCGAAGATGATCGCCTGCGATGGCACGGTGATGACCGGTTGCGGCCGCGGCACCGCCAGATGCACGGTGCAATAGACGCCCGGCAAGAGCGTTCCATCCTTATTGTCCACGTCGACTTCGGTCAGAAGCGTACGCGTGCCCGGTTGTAGTGCGCGGGCATTGCGCGCGACCGTGCCTTTGAAGACGCGACCTGGAATCTCGGGAATCAGGACATCGGCGGATTCCCCGTCTTTGATGCCGAATGCCGAATCCTGAGGCACGTAAACCTGGACGCGCAGCACGTCGCTGCGGACGATCGAGAATAGCGCAGTACCGCTTGAGATATCCGCCGTCACGAGGCTGCCGACGTCGATGTCGCGGGCGCTGACGACACCGTCGAAAGGCGCAATCACCTTCTCGAAGCCGGTGAGCTTTTCAAGCCGTAAGACCTGCGCCTGCTGCGCCTTCAGATTGGCCTCGGCGACCTTCACTGCTGCGCTCTGTGCATCGAAGGTCAGGCGGTCCGTGTCGCCCTGCTGCTTCGTCTGCCAGCCTTGCGCTACGAGCTGCACTGTGCGGGCATTGGTGCGCTTGGCGAGTTCCTGATTGGCATTGGCCTGGGCGATGGAGGCCTGCAGCTGGACCAGCTGAGCGCGGGCCTGAAGCAGCTGCTGGTCGAGATCGGGCGCTGCGATGATTGCGAGCACGTCGCCGGCATGCACGCGGGTGCCGATGTCGACATTGCGCTTGGCGATATAGCCGGTTGCGCGGGCAAAGATGATGGCGCTGTCGAAGGCTTGGATGTTGCCGGGCAGGCTCAGCATGCGCGGCGCACTCGTCGCTTTGACTGCGGCGGTCCGCACATGCGGCACGAGGCTCTGCTGCTGTTGCAGCGTCTGTTCCGCGGCGGCCGAGCGCGCCGCATGTCCCCATACGCCATAGGCAGAGAGACCGATGAGAAGAGCCAGCGCTCCTATGCCGAACATCCAGCGGCCGGCTCCTCCGGACCGCCGTGCTTCATGTTCCCGCGCCAAGGGATCGGAACTCGGGGTGACGTCATCACGCATTTTCCAGCATCCTCATCGCATCGGCTCCGTCGGGCAGGATCATAAGCGCCGCCATATTTGGCGCCAGCCTTGGAGCATCAATCTTTCGAAACCGAGCATAAATCATACTTATCACGCTTCGCCGATCGGATGCGCTTCGCGCTTCTCGAAACGGCCCAGCAATGAATAGAGATAGGGCACGAACAGCAGGGTCGTGACCGTGCCGATCAAGACGCCGCCGATGACGGCGCGCGCCAGTACGGCATTCTGCTCTTCACCGGGCGCGCCGATCGCCATCGGAATCATGCCGACGATCATCGCCGCAGCCGTCATCAGAACCGGGCGGATACGGGTGCGGCCAGCGGCCCGCGCCGCATCCAGCGCGCTCATGCCCTCCTGGCGGCGTTCGCGGGCGAAGGTCACGAGCAGAATGGAATTCGCCGAGGCGACGCCGACCGACATGATCGCGCCCATCAGCGACGGCACGCTCAACGTCGTTCCGGTGACATAGAGCATCAGAAGAATGCCGGTGAAGGCGCCCGGCAGCGCGAGAATAACCGCGAGCGGATCGATGAAGCTCTGGAAGTTCACCACCATCAGCAGATAGACGAACACGGCCGCGAAGATCAGTCCGAGCTCGAGGTTGGCGAAGGCGGAATTCATGCTTTCGATCTGGCCGCGCACGGCGAAGTGATTGCCGGGCTTCAACTCATGCTGCAGACCGGTGAGGATCGCCGACATCCGTTTGGCGACCGAGCCGAGGTCGGCATCCTGCACCGAGGCGTAGACGTCATAGACGCCCTGGATGTTGGTGTGGTTGAAGACCGACTGCACTTGCTTGCGCTGCATCGTCGCGACATTGCCCAACACATTGGGGATGGGCGAGTTCACCGTCGCTTGGCTGACAAGCGGCACATTGTTGAGGTCGTTGATGGTCGAAATCCTATATTCCGGCGTCTGCACCGCGAAATAGTAGGGAATGCCGTTCTTCGGATCCGTCCAGAAGTTCGGCGAGACCTGCTCGGACGAGCTCAAGGTTATGTTGAGATTGTTGGCGATGGAATTGACCGTGAGCCCCAATTGCTCGGCGCGCGTCCGGTCGATCGCATAATAGAGTTGCGGCGCGTCGAGCTCCTGCTGGATATGGACATCGACGAGGCCTGGCACTTTCGACATCTGTTGTTGCAGCTGCTTGGCAATGCGCTTGTCGTCTTCCGCATCGC
Organism: Methylovirgula sp.; assembly: GCA_052144065.1. GTDB lineage: Bacteria > Pseudomonadota > Alphaproteobacteria > Rhizobiales > Beijerinckiaceae > Methylovirgula. Next base: position 44,894 of record JBKQRA010000144.1, read on the forward strand.
GCCCCTGGATCTGAACGTCGATCTGCGACGGAATGCCGAAATTCAGGATCTGCGTGACCATGTCGGCCGGCTGGAAATAAAAGAGGACGTCGGGAAAGTCCTTCTGCAGCTTTGCGCGGAGCTGCTTGATATAGCTGCTCGTCGGCGCATGGCCTTCCTTCAGCGCGACGAGAATCTGGCCGTCGTTCACGCCGATCGTCGAGCCGTCGGTAAAAGCGAGATTATAAAGCCGCGCCGGCAGGCCGATGTTGTCGAGGACGAGTTCGAGATCTTTCGCCGGCACTTCCGAGCGGATTTCCTGCTCGATCTGGTTGAAGATTTGTTCGGTGACTTCGATTCGGGTGCGTGCCGGGGCTCGCACATGAAGTTGAATCAGACCCGCATCGACCTGCGGGAAGAAATCGTTGCCGACATTGATGAACATCAGCGCCGCGCCGGCGAGGACGATGATTACGACGACGCCGACGATCAGATGATGGTGCAGCACGCCGTCGAGCACGATGGAATAGGATTGTCGGAATTTCTCGAATCCATCGTTGAAGCGCGCATGAAAGCGGTCGAGCCAATTTCCCGGTTGGCCGGACTCATGCCGCTCCTGTTCCGTGCGCAACAGCATACGGATGATGATCGGGGTAAGCGTACGCGAGATCACATAGGAGGTGATCATCGCGAAGACGACGGCTTCGCCGAGCGGCGTGAAGAGATAATGCGCGGCGCCTTGAAGAAAGAAGACCGCAAGAAACACGCTGCTGATGGCAAGCGTCGATACGAGCGTTGGCAGGGCGATGCCGGCCGAGCCTTCGAGGACGGCGGTATCGAACGCGACATGCTCCTCGAACAGACGGTGGGTGTTCTCGATCGCGACGGTCGAGTCATCGACGAGAATGCCGACCGCCAACGCGAGACCGCCGAGCGTCATCGTATTGATCGTCTGGCCGAGCGCCGAAAGGACCGCGATGGAGCTCAGGATCGACAGCGGGATCGATACCATGACGATCAAGGTCGAGCGCCATGAGCCGAGGAAGATGAGGATCATCAAGGCGGTCAGCGCAGCGGCGATGGCGCCTTCGCGCAACACGCCGTTGATGGCTTCCTGCACGAAGACCGACTGATCGAACAGCATGTGCACTTCCATGCCGGGCGGCGCCGCCTTCTCGATTTCCGGCATGGCCGCCTTGACGCGATTGACGACATCGAGCGTCGAGGCATTGCCGTTCTTGATGATCGTCAGCAGCACCGACCGGCGGCCATTGGTGTGGACGATGTTTTGCTGCACGGCCCAGCCGTCGCGGACATGCGCCACATCCTGCAGATGGATGGTGGTGGCACCGATCTGGCGGATCGGGATGCGGTTCAGCGCCTCGATCGAGGGCGCCATCGCATCGACGCTGACGATATATTGCTTGTCGCCGATCTTCACGTCGCCGGAGGGCAGTGTGAGGCTCTGCGTGTTGACGGCATTGACGATATCGCTCGGGGTCAGGCCGTTGGCGCGCAGCGCATCCGGGTCGAGATCGACCATGATCTGGCGGTATTTGCCGCCATAGGGAGTCGGCAGGGTGATGCCCTGGATCGGCGCCAGCGCCTGGCGCAGCTGATAGATGCCGTAATCATATAATTGCTGCTCGTTCATCCGGTCCGAGCTCAAGCTCAATTGCAGGACGGGGACGGCCGAGGCGGAATATTGGACGATGATCGGCGGCTGAATGCCCGACGGCATCAAGGCGCGGATCGAATTCGAGGCCGAGACGATCTGGGCGATCGCGAGATCGACGTTCACATCGGGCTGGAAGAAGATTTTCTCGACGGCAATGCCGGCGAGCGTTTGAGATTCGATATTCTTAATATTGTTGACGTTGGAGCTGATCGAATATTCGCTGTAGGTCGTGACGCGGGCCTGCATCTCCTGCGGCGTCAGACCGGTGTACTGCCAGATCACGCTGACGACAGGGATATTGATGCTCGGGAAGATGTCCTTCGGCGCCGAGAAGATCGCGCTGATACCGAGAAACAGGATCGCCAGCGCCATCACATAGAACGTATGTGGAAAGCGCAAAGCGAAACGAACTATGCCCATGCCTCAGCTCCATAGGGCCGATCCGATCGCCGCCCAGGGCAGCGATCCTGCAAAACACCGAATTGTAAGGGTGCGCAGCCAAACGATTCTTCGCCGGCGACCGGGGTAACCTAACCTAAATGTAGGGAATGCATTTCGCTTGTTCGATCTTGCTCATCTGCATTGCTTCGCAGCAAGATCTAACAGGCCAATGCCTATCTAATATTCAATTGTTTGTGACGCACTGCAACATGGTTGGAAGGGGCTGCGATTCATCTGCCACAGGATTATCCGAGGGCCCGGCATTGAAGGGCGACCCGCCCGACCCATAAATGAGACAAGCTTGGCAGAAGTTGCACGAGACGATAGGCCAAGAGCCAAAATCCGGGCCGAGACACAGGCCAACGCATAGGCCAAAGCATGGCAATGAACGAACTTTTACTGAGGAAGCCGCTGCCCGACGATTCGCTGCCCGACGATTCGCTGGCCGATATGGCTGGCCGGGTGTCGCCGGCGATCGGCTTCACCCCGTCGGACATCGCTGCCCGCGAGGCCGTCGTCTGGACCGGCATCCAGGCGGAAACCTTGCGGATCGTCGATCAGCGGCCGTTCGAATATGACTTTTGCGCTCCTTATCATCTGCTGCTTGTCATCGAGCGAGCTGCCCGCTTCGACGGCGAGACCTCGATCGAGGGCCTGCCGGCGTCCAATCTGCGCGATCTCAGCCGCAAGCTGATCTTCGTGCCAGCCGGCACCCAATATCGCGGCTGGGGCCGGCCGCGGCTGTTGAGCCGGGTCACCTGTTTCTACATCGATCCGCGCGGGCCGCTGCTCGATCCGGCGCTTGGCTTCGACCACATCGATTTCAAGCCGCGCCTGTTCTTCTTCGATCAGGCGATCTGGGAGACGGCGCAGAAGCTGAAGGCTGAGATCGGCCGGGGCGGCGAGGGGCCCCATTACGCCGAAGCGCTGGGGCGGGTGCTCTGCCTCGAGCTGATGCGTCTCAATGGAAGCAATGGCGGCGCGATGCTATCAGCCGGACAGACCGGCGGCCTCGCCGAATGGCAGAAGAAGCGGATCGTCGATTATATCGAGGCCAATCTCGATCAGCCGATCATGCTGGCGACCATGGCGGAGATCGTCCGCCTCAGCCCCTATCACTTCGCCCGCGCCTTCAAGCGCTCCTTCGGGGTGCCGCCGCACCGTTATCACATGATGCGGCGGATCGAGGCGACCAAGATCCTGCTTGGCAAGACATCGGTGCCGGTGACGGAAATCGCCTTTCGCCTGGGGTTCAGCGATACGAGCGCCTTCACGGCGGGCTTTCGCCGCATCACCGGGCGCAGCCCCTCCGAATATCGCCGCAGCCTCGGATAGAGCGATCTACATCGCATCCGTCGCCGCGACATAGCCGTCGGCGGTGAGTTCGATTGTCTCGCCGTCGGTCACGACGAGCTTCTTGTTGACGAGCGAGGAAACGATCACCGACAGGATCTTGCCATCCTTGAAACCGCAAGGCTCCTCCGCCGCGTCGAGGCTCTCGCAGAAGATGGCGCTGCCGATGCGCGCTTCGCCCGGCGGCTCGCTGTGAAACTCATTCGTCAGGATCGCGCGCAGCACTTTGAATTCATCTTGACTGACGTCGGCCATGCGGATTGCTCTTTGCGAGAGATGGAAAGAGGTTCTCAGCACCAATCGGGCCAGCCGCTGCAAGCGTCGCCAAAACCTGTCGCGTCGCTAAGGTGTTCCCGGCGTGAAGCGGCATTTGGCGCCGCCGCCGTCCTTGCTCGCGATCTCGGCCGGATCGATGCTGCAAGAGAGATGCGACAGCCCCTCATAGATCGAGCCTGCCGCGCCGTCGGACGGGACACCGACCTCGACCAGCGTTGCATAGAGCTCATGCGCAGCGCGGCCGGTGAGGCTGGCTTTGGTCTTGCCGAAGGCGAGATCGCAGGAATGATCGGTGAGATCGACATTGCTCGCCCGGCAGGTGACGCTGTCGGCGGTGACGGTGATCGTCTTGCCGGCATGCGATGTCACACCCGTATTGCCGGCAAGGAAAGCGGCGAGCACGGCTTTCTCATTCGCAGGCAGGCTTGAATTTTCGCCAACCAATGCGGCGAGCGCGAGTGCGCCGCTGCCGGACAGATCCTGCGGCTTCGTTTGGCCCGTATCGCTTGCAAATGCGGAAGGCGCCAAAATCGATGTCGCCAGCCAGCTCGCAACGGCAAGGCTCATCAAAGAGAACGCGCGCAAAAAGAAGCTCTTCATGACGGAAAAATGTCGGCTGTGAAGATCGACCGATCTTATCCGTCCGCGCGCAGCTTGTCACGAAAGTGCGCTGTCAATGCAGAAAGGCCGCCGCCATGGCACCGAGGATCGCGCCGGTGAAGAGCGCGCCGTCATGCAAGGCCAGGAGCGGCCGCGCCAGCACGCCTTTGGCATGCACCATCAGCGTCGCGCCGAACATGGCGAGCGACCAGCCGCACCCGGCAATGATCAGCACCACGCCGAAATCGACAAAGCTCGTCAGCTTCGTCAATACGAAGATCGCCGCGGCAAGGAGCGCGAGGCCGATGGCCGTCAGCACCTCGCCCTTCGGCTTCGCAAAGACGAGGCCGAGGATTGCGGCCGGCGCATACATCGCGAGACTATGCCAGGAGATGACTTCGGCGCGTCCCGCCATGCCGATGCCGCAATGGGCCATGAGGCTGGGACTTCCCGCCATCATCAGCGCCATGCCGAACCAGGCGAGTGCGCCGGCGATGCTCGCCCAAACATAAGTCGCATCGACGGAGATCGTTTGCGCCTCCGGTTTCGCGGCGATGCTCTTGCCCGGCAGAGCGAGACACAAAGCCAAGACGATGATTTGCACGCCGCCGCCGAAGAGCAATGCCATTGCCGGCGCGAGCGGACCGGAAAGATCTTCCGCGAGGCTCAAGAGGGTCGGCGCGGCGATGGCCGCAATCGCGCCAGCGCCGAGAACGATGGCAATCGCTTTTGTCTTGTCCTTCGCCGCGAGCGCCGCCGAATGGCGGTAGAAGAAGCCAAAACCCTGGGCGACGCCGAGCCAGAAACTGCCGAGTGCCAGGCCGGCGAATTGCCGATCGACGATGCCCCAAGCGGCGAGTGCCGCGCCTGCAAGGCCGAGACTGGCACCAAGCGCAAACGCGGATTTGCGGCCGAAGACATCAGAGAGCATTGCCGCCGGCAGCGAGGCGGCGAGCGCGCCGACGAGCGTCAGCGCATAAGGAAGGGTGGCGAGCATCGGCCGCGCAGCGAGTTCGCTTCCGGCGATCGGCAGCACGGCGATATAGAGCGATTGGACGAGGATTGTAAGGCCAAAGCCGAGCGCCGTCGGCGTCAGAGCCGGACGTTCCGCGGCTTCGCCGTCGGCCACATCGCAGCTACAGAAGAGCTGGCCGGCGCGGGCTTTCGCGGGTTCGAGATCGATCAGACTCATTTGTGCAGATCATCGTCCGAGAGGACGCGATAGGCCGCGCCCTCAAGATCGTCATATTGGCCGCTGCGCAGCGACCAGAGAAAGGCGATAAGGCCGAGTCCGCCGAGACCGAGCGCCAAAGGGATGAGGACAAGCAGGATTGTCATGAGCGCGCTTCCATCACTTGCGGCAGGGGCTGCGCCGTCGGGCGCTCCTGCGCTGGCTTGCTCGCACCTATCTTGGGCGCCGATGCGCGCAGGCGCAAGGCATTGGCGGTGACGAGGATCGAGGATCCCGACATGGCGAGCGCCGCGATGAGCGGTGTCACGACACCGGCCATCGCGAGCGGCACGGCAATGAGATTATAGAGTGCCGCAAAGCCGAGATTCTCGCGCATGAGGCGATGCGCTTTGCGGCTGATCGATAGTGCGGTTGCGACGGGGCTTAGCTGATCGCCAAGAAAGACCGCATCGGCTGAGGCTTGCGCGAGATCAGTTGCGGTAATGGGTGACAAAGACGCAAAGGCGGCCGCGAGCGCCGGCGCGTCATTGAGCCCGTCGCCAACCATCAAGACTTTCTTGCCTTGTGCCTTCAGATCCTCGAGGAGAGCGATCTTGTCGGCGGGCTTTAGCCCGCCGCGCCAATCCGCGATGCCGAGCTTTTCGGCGACGTCGCGGACGGCATGGGCATTGTCACCAGACGCGACCATCAGGGCGAAGCCGCGTTGGCGCAAAGTCTCGATCGTCGCCAGCGCATCGGGGCGCAGCATCTGCCGCATCAGAAAGACGGCTTTCGTATCGCCGCAACGGAAGGCGAGCACGGAGGCTTCCGGGTCTTGCGCCTGCGCGGCTTTGGCCTCGGCGTCGAGATCGCAGAAGGCCGGACTGCCGAGGCGGGCCTTGGCAGTGCCGATCATCGCTTCGACGCCGGAGCCGTGAATTTCCGCCGCCTCTTTGATGGTGGCGCTTCCGTGCCTGTGGCTCGCCAGCGCGCGGGCCAGCGGGTGCCGGCTTGCGGTCGCAAGCTGCGCCGCTATTTCGAGCGCCGCATGATCGATGGCGGCGACATTGGCGAGCGCCGGCTCGGGCTGGGTTAGCGTTCCGGTCTTGTCGAAGACGATGAGATCGACCTTGGCGAAGCGCTCGATCGCATCGCCGGCATTAAGCAGAATGCCGGAACGGAACAGAGCCCCGGCCGAGACCACCTGAACCGCGGGTATGGCCAGCGCCAGCGCGCAGGGGCAGGTGATGATCAGCACCGCGATGGCGGCGATGACCGCATCGTGGAAGCTTGCGCCCGTCAGCATCCAGAAGACGAGCGTCGCCGCCGCTGTCGCATGCACGACCGGCGCGTAAAGCCGGCTGGCGCGATCGGCGAGCCGCAGATAGCGCGATTTTGCCGCCGTCGCGCGCTCGATCATATGCTCGATGTCGTCGAGCAAAGTGCCGGTGCCGGCGGCTTTGACTTCGAGTGTGAGAAGGCCGTCGAAATTAATGCTGCCGGCATAGACCATGGCGCCCGGCGCGACGCTTTGATGCGCGGTTTCGCCGGTGATGAGGCTGGCATCGATTTCGGACCGCCCGGCGACCACAAGCCCGTCGACCGGCAGCTTCTCACCCGGCTTGACGATCACATGGTCGCCGGCAGCGAGCACATTCACCGGCACGATCTCGGTCGTGTCGTCGGCCCCGATGCGGGTCGCGACAGGCGCGCGCAGCGCCGCGAGATTGGTCGCGACGGCGCGCGTCTTGCGCCGCATCGCCTGATCGAAATAGCGGCCGATCAGCAGAAAGAAGATCAGCATGATCGCCGTGTCGAAATAGGCGGCCTGGGCATGCCGAGCGGTTTCGACGACCGACATGATGAGCGCGCCGCAGATGCCGATCGAGATCGGCACATCCATATTGAGGCTGCGGGCTCGGACGGCGGCAAAGGCACTTTGGAAGAAAGGCTGGCCGGCGAAGGCCGCGGCGGGCAGGACGATGAGCGCCGAGAGCCAATGGAAGAAGTCGCGCGTCGCAGGCGCCATGTCGCTCGCATTGCCGGCCCAGATCGAGACAGACAGCAGCATGATGTTCATCGCGGCGAAGGCCGCGACCGCAAGGCAGCGCAACAGCCAGCGCGAGCGCCGCGTCTCTGCTTCTTCGGTCGCATCGAAGCTGAACGGATAGGCGCGATAGTTGATGCGCGCCAATGCCTCGATCGCTTGCGCCGGATCGAAGCTGCCTTCTGCCCATTCGACGGTGAGACGATGATTCGTGTAATTGACGCGCGCTCGCGTGAGGCCCGGAAGCGGCTTCAGAGCGCCTTCGATGTCGCCGATGCAGGCGGCGCAAGTGATACCATCAACGGCGAGATCCAGAGTGGCGCTGCCGTCGGCATGGTGCTTGACGAAGACCGAGAGGTCGGCTGCCATGGACGCTTACGAGACCTCATGTCAGGGCAGGGCGATGCGGCTGCGTGAAAGGAACATCTGTTTGGCGCCGCGCTTGGCTTGGATGACGAGGTCCCACTGGCCACTCGCGACGGCGAGCGTGCCGCGATAGACGCCGGGCGCCGTCTCGGTGAGGGCGACCTTGTGATCGTGCGTCATGTCCGTCGCGAAATCGAGCGACGCGCTGACGGTAAGTCCGGCGACAGCCTGATTGGCGCTGTCGTGAAACACGGCTTCGACGGTCTTCGCCGAGTCCGTGCCGGAGAGATGCGCCGTCACCTGCCAATGCAGTTGGTCTTGCGCTTCGGCCGCGGCGATGTCGCGATTATAGGCGAGACCATGCTCGTAAGGATGCGGATCGACCTCGCCGCTGAAGGTCGAGATCGCCAAATAGCACATTGTTGCATTCACGCTTCCGACGACGGCGAATGAGCCGAGCAATATGGCGAGAAATCCGAGACCGGTCAGTTTGCGGCCGGAGGGGCGGGGTTCGCCGTAGTGGGCCTGTGCGGTCAAAGTCGTCATGGTCGATTCTTTCTCGTCTCACTTGGTGAGGAAATGATCGCGGGCGACCGCTGTGTGCCCGCCCGAGCCTTCCCGGATCGCCTGGAAGGTGATGTCGCGCGAAGCGTCGTCGCTCGCGCTTGCCGGCAAGGTTACGAGAACCCGCAGCTCATAGGTTTGATCTGGGCCAATTTCGACCTGCGGCCAGCCATCGGCGCTCTTGCTGGTGCCGATCGCGCTGACATTGGCGGCGGCGAAAGGCATGACCTTCAACTCATAGCGGTTGGTCGTCGCCGTGTGATTGAGGATGCGCACCGTAAAGGCGTTGCGGATCGAGCCGTCGGCAAGCTGCAGATAGAGCGGATTACGGTCGTGCAGGACCGAAACGCCGAGATCGCTGCGCATCGCCAGAGTCGTCAGCATGAGGCCGCCGATGCCGGCGATTAGCGCGAAATAGAGGAGCGTCCGGATCCGGATCGGCCGGAACAGATTCGGCAATCCAGCGAGACGCCGGCGGATATTGACATCGGTATCGTAGGCGATGAGACGCGGCGGGCGGCCGATCTTCGTCATCACAGTATCGCAGGCGTCGATGCAGAGCCCGCATTGGATGCAGCCGAGGCTGGGGCCTTGCCGAATGTCGACGCCGGTCGGGCAGACCGCGACGCATTGGCCGCAGTCGACGCAGTCGCCGGCGCTCTTGCCTTCGGCGCGCAGAGCCAGGGCCTTCTTCAAGGAGACGCGCGGCTCGCCGCGGTCGTAGCGATAGGTGACGTTCAGCGCATTTTCATCGATCAAGGCCGCCTGAATGCGCGGCCATGGGCACATATAGGTGCAGACCTGCTCGCGCATATGGCCAGCGAGCGTATAGGTCGTGAAGGTCAGAATGCCGATCGAGACATAGGCGACGGCCGGCGCGTTGAAGTTGATGAGATCGGAAACGAGCGTCGGCGCATCGGCGAAATAAAGCACCCAGGCGCCGCCTGTCCACCAGGCGATGATCAACCAAATGGAATGTTTGAGGACCTTGCGCCAGATGCGGTCGGCCGTCCAAGGGCCGGCGTCGCGTTCCATCCATTCGCGCCGGTCGCCCTCAATGGCGCGCTCGACGGTGAGATAGAGATCCGTCCAAACCGTCTGCGGGCAGAGATAGCCGCACCAGACGCGGCCGGCGATTGCGTTCAGCAGGAACAGGGTGAGCGCCGCGATGATCAACAGGCCGGTGAAGTAATAGACTTCCTGCGGCCAGATCTCGATGAAGAAGAAATAGAAGCGGCGATGCGCCAGATCGACGAGCACGGCCTGGCTCGGCTCATTCGGACCACGGTCGAACCGCAGGAAGGGCAGCAAATAATAGATGCCGAGGGTGACGACGAGGACCGCCCATTTGATCCGGCGAAAAGTACCGTGAACGCTCTGCGGATAGATTTTCGGCGCAGCGGCATAGAGGCTGCCGTCGTCGGCAGCCTCCGGGAGCTTTCCAGTCTGGCGTGCCTCGATGCCGCTCATTGTCCGCCGCCCAAACTATGCACGAAGACCGCGAGGGTCTTGATCGCCGTCTCGTCGAGACGGCCGGACCACGCCGGCATTGTGGCGCCGCCGCCGTTCTGGACGCGCTCCATGATGTCGGCCTTGGTCGGGCCATAGAGCCAGATCTTGGTTGTGAGGTTCGGTGCGCCCATTTCGATGTTGCCCTTGCCTTTCGGCCCATGGCAGGCGGAGCAATTGTCGGCGAAGATTTTCGCGCCCTTGGCGAGATCGGCACCGGGAGCCGGCGCATTGCCCGAAAGCGTGCGGACGAAGTCCGCGACTTGCGAGATCTGCTCCTGCGTGAGGATCCCGTCTTTGCCGAAGGAAGGCATCATCATCATATGCGTATTCGGATCGGTCGGCGAGCGGGCGCCGTGTTCGATCGTCGTATAGATCTGCTCGAGCGTGCCGCCCCAGATCCAACGGTTGGCGTTGAGATTGGGATAGCCGCGCGAACCCTGCGCGCCGGCGCCATGGCAGGGCGCGCAATTCTGCGCGAAGGCGGCACTGCCTTCGGCACGGGCAAAAGCGAGCAGCTCGGGCGTCTGCTCGATGTCCTTGAGCGAGGCCTGGGCGATCTTCGCGTTCATCGGTGCCCGCAGCGTCTGCAGATCCTTGATGTCGGCGACGACCGCATTGCGCGACTGCCAGCCGAGCAAGCCGTGCGTATAGCCGTTGATCAGCGGCCACGACGGATAGGCGAACCAATAGAGGACCGCGAAGGCGATGCAGGCGTAGAAAGTATAGAGCCACCAGCGCGGCAGCGGCGTGTTGAGCTCGCGAATCCCGTCCCATTCATGGCCCGTCGTCGCGGTGCCGGTCGCGGCATCGATCGGCTTTTCGGTCGTGTGCATGATCAATCCTCTTCAAGCGGCATGCGAGCGGCTTTTTCAAATGTTTTGCGGTTCGACGGCTTCAGCGCATAAAAAAGCGCAATCGCGAAGATCACCGCGAAATAAATGAATCCCCAAGAGGCGACCCAGTGGCTGAGAGTTTCATACGTCGACATGATCGCCTCACCGTATGTTGGCTTTATCGTCGTAAAGCTTGAAGTTCACATGCGTGCCGAGCTGCTGCAGATAGGCGATGAGCGCATCGGCTTCCGTGAGCTGGCCTTTGTCGGCGCCGAGATCGCGGCTGATCGCGTCGGGATAGTGCTTCTGCAGCGCGTCGGCCTGCGGCGAATCGGCGGTGCCTTGCGCGATCAGATCGGCCTGCGCCGAGGCGATCATTTCCTTCGAGTAAGGCACGCCTTCGATCGCAAGCGTCCGCATATGTTCGCCGATATGCGCTGCATCGAGCGGCGTCTTCTCGAGCCAGGGATAGCCCGGCATGATCGAGCCCGGCACGACCGCGCGCGGATTGCGCAGATGGTCACGATGCCAGCCGTCGGAATATTTGCCGCCGACGCGAGCAAGGTCAGGACCGTTGCGCTTCGAGCCCCATTGGAAGGGGTGGTCGTACATGCTCTCGGCCGCGAGCGAGTAATGGCCGTAGCGCTCCACCTCGTCGCGCAGTGGCCGGATCATCTGCGAGTGGCAGAGATAGCAGCCTTCGCGCACATAGATATTGAAGCCGGCGAGTTCGAGCGGCGTATAGGGCCGCACGCCGTCGACCTTTTCGATCGTGCTCTTGAGATAGAAGAGCGGCACGATCTCGACGAGACCGCCGATCGAGATGGCGATTAAAATGCCGATCAGAAGAATGATCGAGTTCTTTTCGAAAATCTGATGCCGTTCCCACAGAGAGCGGCGTTCAACCGTCGTTGTCATTTGGTTGTCCTCACTCAGCGGGCGACAGGGCAGGGGTGGGCGCGATCGGCCGCTCTTCCGGCACGTCGGCTGCATCGGGCGACACCATCGTCATGACAAGGTTGTAGGCCATGATGATCGCGCCAATCAGGAACATGCCACCGCCAAGCGCGCGGACGATGTAGAGCGGATGCACGGCCTCGACGGTTTCCACGAAGGAATATTCGAGGAAGCCGAGGCTCGTGTAGGCGCGCCACATCAAGCCTTCCATGATGCCCGCGACCCACATCGCCGAAATGTAGAAGACGATGCCGATGGTCGAGATCCAGAAGTGCCAGTTGACGAGCTTCAGTGAGTAGAGACCCTTGCGGTTCCACAGCCACGGCACGAGGCAGTAGAGCGCGCCGAAGGAGACATAGCCGACCCAGCCGAGGCTGCCCGAATGGACATGGCCGATGCCCCAATCAGTGTAATGGCTGAGCGAGTTCACCGTCTTGATCGACATGAGCGGACCTTCAAAGGTCGACATGCCGTAAAAGGCGACAGAGACGATCAGCATGCGCAGCACCGGATCGGTCCGCAGCTTGTCCCAGGCGCCCGAGAGCGTCATGAGGCCGTTGATCATGCCGCCCCATGAGGGCATCCACAGCATGACGGAGAAGGTCATGCCGAGCGTCTGCGCCCAGTCGGGCAGCGCGGTATAGTGGAGGTGATGCGGGCCGGCCCAGATGTAAAGGAAGATCAGCGCCCAGAAATGCACGATCGAGAGTCGATAGGAATAGATCGGCCGGTCTGCCCGCTTCGGGATGAAATAATACATGATGGCGAGGAAGCCGGCGGTCAGGAAGAAGCCGACCGCGTTATGGCCATACCACCACTGGATCATCGCATCCTGGACGCCGGACCACAGCACATAGGATTTCGACGAGAAGAGCGAGACGGGGATCGCGGCATTATTGCCGAGCACCAGCACGGCGATGGTCACGATGAAGGCGAGGTAGAACCAGTTCGCCACATAGATATGCGGCTCGCTGCGCTTCATGAGCGTGCCGAGGAAGATCAGGAGATAGGTGACCCAAACGGCGACGAGCAGCAGATCGGCATACCATTCCGGCTCGGCATATTCCTTCGAATGGGTGATGCCGAGGAGATAGCCGGTACCGGCGATGACGATGAAGAAATTGTAGCCGAGGATGACGAACCAGGGCGCGAGATCACCTGCGAGGCGGGCGCGGCAGGTGCGTTGCACCACATAGAGCGAGGTCGCGAGCAGCACATTGCCGCCGAAGGCGAAGATCACCGCAGAGGTATGCAGCGGACGCAGTCGGCCGAAGGAAATCCACGGCAGATTGAAGTTGAGCAGCGGAAAGGCCATCTCGAGGGCGACATAAAGCCCGACAGAGAAGCCGGCGATGCCCCAGAAGATTGCCGCAGCGGTCCCGAATTTAACGGGCCCGAAATTGTAGTTCGGCTTGCCGTCGATCGTCTGCGGCGGCCGCTCGGCCGGGCGCGCATAGAAGCGATTGACGATGGCGAAGCAGCCGGCCGCCGAAGCCACGGCGAAAAGCAGGGCGTGAAACCCATAAGCCGGCTCATAAGCTTTGCCGGCAACAAAGAGCGCAAAAAGCGCGAAGCAGAAAAGGCCGGCCGCGAAGATCATTTCGCTCGGCCAAAGGGTTTTAATTTGCGGCTGGGCTTGCGCCATTGGAAAGCCTCTTTGTGGCGATCATCCGCGATCGGCAGGGACTTGGACTGCAAAGACTTGGACAGCAAAGAATCGACCTTTGCGGTTCACCCGCATCATTCGACGACTGCCGCATTTCAGGCGTTGATTTGAATCAACCATCCAAGATGTGTAAATCGCTGCAGGGCGCGAAATCTTGTCTCAGCCAATCCGCCGCATGCGGCATGATGCCGAGCGAGATCGATGACCGCACAAAGCACAGCGCGGAAGCGGATGCTTCGGTAAAGAACGGTTGAATCGGGAGGATAGGATGCGAATTGGAATCGATCTCGGCGGTACCAAGATCGAGGCCGTCGCATTGATGCCGGACGGATCGGAGCATGCGCGGCGGCGGCGGCCGACGCCGCAGGGCGATTATCGCGGCATCATGCAGGCGGTCCGCGATCTCATCGCCGAAATCGAAAGCGCGACGGGCTTGCAAGGCATGATCGGCATTGCAACGCCGGGCTCTCTGTCACCGCACACCGGGCTGATGCGCAATTCGAACAGCACTGTACTGAACGGCATGCCCTTCAATGCCGATCTTGCGGCCTTTCTTTGCCGTGAGGTGCGCATCGCCAATGACGCCAATTGCTTCGCGCTCTCGGAAGCGGTCGACGGCGCCGCGGCCGAAGCCGCGACCGTGTTCGGCGTCATCCTCGGTACTGGGGTCGGCGGTGGCCTCGTCGTTGAGCGCAAACTGCTCAACGGCCACAACGGCATCGGCGGCGAATGGGGCCATAATCCCATTCCCTTCGAAATCGATCCGGCGACGCCGCCGCGGCCTTGCTTCTGCGGCCGCAACAATTGCATCGAAACCTTTTTGTCGGGTGGGGCGCTCGCCAAGGATCATCAGCAGCGGACCGGCAAAGTATTGAGTGCCGAAGCAATCGCTGACGCCGCAACGAAGGGCGATGCCGCAGCACAGCAAACGCTTGCGCTTTATGGCGATCGGCTGGCGCGGGCGCTGGCGGTTGTGATGAACATCTTCGATCCGGATGCCATCGTGCTCGGCGGCGGCGTGTCGAATGTGCTGCAGCTTTATGAGATGCTGCCGCCGCTGCTCAATCGCTATGCCTTCGCCGATAAGGTGACGACGCCGGTTCTGCGCGCGCTCCACGGCGATTCGAGCGGCGTGCGCGGCGCGGCCTGGTTGTGGCCGCAAGAAGAAAGCGATTGATCAGCTACGTAATTCAAGCTGAATCTACGGCTTTCTTTATCGCCTCGAAATTGAAAGAAAGTGCCCAAGTAGCGCCGTTGTTTAAAAGTGCCTTTGGGCTCTCGTTGGCCTTTTCTATCTTAACGCCTATGAGCTTTTTCTTCAGAGTGGCAGCGGTTTCAACCTCCCAGTTGATCCATTCGCTTTTTGCGCTTTCCTTACCAACAACGCAGAGTAGGTGCGTAGCCTTGCTAATCAGTGGCTTGATCTTACTCTTGATGTAAGTGGCATCTTCGCTGTTGATCGCTTTCTTTAGAGAACCATTGTAGAGTTCGAAATCAAAGTCGTTGTTTTTGTCCCATGCCAACAGAAGATTTTTATAGTGTGCATCATTATCAAAATCGAAACTGATAAAGATAGTTTTCTTGGCCATTTTGGCGTCTCCCGTTTTTTGCCAAAGCAATTTTTGCAATTTCGGTATTCGAAAAATGCCCACTCAACTGAATACTTAAGCCGGACAACACTGATCCACAGATAATCATCCAAATGTCGTGGCCGCTTCGCGCAGCGCCGCATCATATTCGGCCCGCACCAGATCGGCGCCATAGATACGTTCTAGGCGGCGGACCGTAAAATGTCCGCGTGCCAGCGTCTGGAAATGATCGATGAAGGCGTAATTGATCGCCGCGCCGCCGGCGGCGCCGATGATCGGTACGGCCTGCGCCGCGATTTTCTGCGAGACGACGAGACCGAAGCGCGTCGCGATCTGCGACACCACGCGCAAGATCACCGGCGCGGTTTCCTCGACGACACCGCGCTCCACGACGAAGCGCGCCGCTTCTGTGACGGATTGCGCCAAGACGGCGCGAACGGCGAAATAGCCGCTTTCGGTCAGCCCTGAAGGCTCGACGATGTTATCCGGGTTGCCGAGCCTTTGCTCCGTGTCCTGGCCACCGAGCGCAAAGACCTGCAGGCAGGCAAAGGCGGTCTCGGGATCGGTCAGATCCTCTCCTTCCGCCCCGGCGATCGCGGCGATGGAGCGCAGCATCAGAAGTGTGGATAGCGGTAATTCGATCGGCAGGCTCGCAAGACCGAAAGCGCCGCCGGCGGCGCCCGACAAGGTCGCTGCTGCCTTGTGCCAGAGCCGGCGGTCCTGCCGCGCTTGCGTCTTCAGGCTGCGCATGGCGGCGGCAAGCCCCAGCGCAATCGCCCGTTCGGCGGCCTTATCGACGATTTCGGTGAAATTCGCCGGCAGCAGCTTGCCGAACCGGCTCAATTGCTGGCCCAGCACCTGCGACAGCCTTGTCGCGAGGCTGCGGTGTTCGAGATAGCCGACGGCGCGCCGCAGCAGGACGCGGTCAGCCTCCGCCATGACGCCGGGCGGCATCGCTTCGACGTGATCCGTCATGACCGGGAAAAGGCTCATCTTGCGCTCCGCAGCTGGTGGACCGGCGACTCTCATCCATGCCGGTCGCGTAAGGCGCGAGCGTGGCACGGCGAAATCCTGCCAGTTCGGGGCCTCAGCCGCAATGAAAGCGCGAAATCCCCGGCAAAGTTCCCGCTTTCCGGAAATTGCGCGCGGCTGGCGCGGCCATGCCCTCAGATATAGGCCACCGCGGCGCCGATGGTTCCGGCGATGCCGAGCGCGATGGCGCTGTACCAGGGCCAGCGCGCCCCACGCAGGATGACGGAGAGTGTCGCGATGGCGATCGCTACATGAACCAGGGTCACCGACATCGTCAGGACATGATGGCGATGCTCGTGCTTTTCGCTTTCGCCGAGTTTGGCCTCGGTCTGTTTCTCAAGCGATTCACCTTTCTCCTGCAGCTCTTTTTCATCGGCGCCATAGCGCTTCGCGTTGGCCTTGAAGTCTTCGACCGGGCCGGTCCCGACGGCGGCAGCGATCTGATAGGAATTCTTCTTGATGCTTTTCGCCTGGAAGAAATTCCACGTATCTGTCGCCTTGTTCTGCAACAGCACCGCATCGTTTTTGGCATTGATGGTCGCGGCCGTCTCGATCGATTCGAGGCTGCCGATCGTCGCGGCGGCGACCGCGAGAATCGCGATGGTCATCGAGACCGTCGAGAGAAAGGAATCGCCAGTGTGGGCGGCATGTTCGGCGTGTTCGAGATGCTCGAAATGTTCAGTCGGGGACTCTTCGGCCATGCAATCACTCCGAGTATTGGCGGTCGGCAAAGGTTGTCGGGCGCAATGACCTGCGTCCAAGAGGCCGGCAAACTGCCATCTAGAGCGCGACCGTGCAACCGCATTCCCCAACAGGAGTCGCCAGCGCAATTCCCCAGATGGACAGCTTTGCCGTGCCGACCTATAAGCAGCGCCGCTGCCCAACAAGAGACAGGCCTCTCCATGCCCGCTTCAAATCTCACCGAACCGGCGCCGGATTATGCGGCTCAGCGGCGCACCATGGTCGATTGTCAGATCCGCACCTTCGATGTTACCGATCATGCGGTGATCGCGCGCTTCCTCGACGTACCGCGCGAAGCATTTCTGCCGCCGGAGCTTGCGCCTTTCGCTTATTCGGACATGGCCTTGAAGCTGCCGATGGGTCAGGCCGGCTGGCATCTGCTGCCGCCGGCGATCTTGGCGCGTCTCATTCAAGCCGCCGGCATCAGGCCGACCGACAAGATCCTCGATGTCGGATCGGGCAACGGCTATTCGGCGGCGATCCTGGCCGGCCTCGCGCCCGATGTCGTGGCGCTCGAATCCGACGCTGCCCGCTGCGACGCCGTCAAAGCCAATCTGGCACGGGCCGATGTGACGACGGTCCGCGTTCTCAACGGTCCGCTCGCCGATGGCGCGGCGGCCGAAGCGCCCTTCGATGTCATCGTGATCGACGGCGGGGTCGAAGCGCAGCTCGATCGCCTGCTGCAACAGTTGCGCACGGGTGGCCGCCTGCTCACCATTGTCCGCAAAACCACCGCGCCGGGCTATGGAGCGAGCCACGCAGTTTGCTTCGAGAGCCAAGCCGGCCGCATCAGCTCATCGATGCTGTTCGATGCGGACGCTGTGGTGCTGCCGGAATTCCACAAGGCGGCCGAGTTCGTCTTCTAATCAGACGCAAATCGTCGATACAGTTCGGATAGATAGCGCGGCGATCCGTCCCGGCGCGCTCTGTCGAAAGTGCCGCACTGTCGCATTTTTGTGCCAACTCACGGAATTCTGAATCCCAATCGGCAGCGTGAGGGTTTGCGGGCGCCGGAGAAGAGTAATATGTCCGCTGATGAGACGGCCCCGCAGCGCTGGCGCTGCGTGCCGCGATCGTTTCAAGCAGTTGGTCTGCTTGAATTATCGGAATTCGCTGCAAGCCGATCACCAAAACAAGAAACGATCCGCGCCCAAGCGTGGAAGAATGGGACGAGACGGCAATGAGGCTGCAGGCCGGCGCTATCAGCCGGTTTTGCAGGACCGCTATTGCTGAGAACAGAGTTTTCGAGAGAGGCGCCGGAAGCAAATTCAAAACAGAATTTTCCGGAGCTGCATTGCCAGGACAATATTGCCAGGACTCGAACGGGGCGTGTTTTGGAGTTCAAACGGGTGGGCATAGGCGGGGCGTATAAAGGCATTGGCGCGCGGCAGCTGGCGTGCGCCAAAGGACCGAACATACGATCGTCCGTCAGACTATGGGCCTTGCTGGGAGTCGCTGCTTTGCTGCAGGGGACTCTTCCAGCCCGGGCCGAAACGATGTCGAGCGCTCTGGCGCTGGCCTATCGCGGCAATCCGGATCTCAACCAGCAACGTGCTGGTGTCCGCGCCATCGATGAGACGATCCCGCAGGCGACCTCCGCCTATCGGCCGACGGTCGGTCTGACTGGCCAATTCGGTGTCACACATTTCGTCGAGACAGGCGCAGGCGTCGGTAACTCAATTTTCACCGGCGGCAGCGGCAAGATAAGCGATTTGACCGATCCGGGCAGCCTGGCGCTCACCGTCACGCAGACGGTCTTCAACGGCAACCGCAATTACAATTCGGTTCGGCAGGCGGAAAGCAATGTCTTCGGCGCCCGCGAAAACCTCCGCAATGTCGAGGAGACCGTCCTGCAGAATGGCGCCATCGCCTATATGAATGTGCTGCGCGATACGGCGATCCTCGATCTCAACCGCAACAACATCATCGTCCTCGAGCAGCAGCTGCGGCAGACGCGCGACCGCTTCAATGTCGGTGAAGTCACCCGGACCGATGTCGCGCAGGCCGAGTCGAGCTTGGCGTCCGCCCGCTCCTCCTATTTCACCGCGCAGTCCAATCTGCAGACGAGCGTCGCCACTTATCGGCAGGTCATCGGTGTGCAGCCGACCAAGCTGCAGCCGGCCCGCACGATCGAAGGGCTGTTGCCGCGGACCATGGCGGAAGCCGTGTCGATCGGTCTCGCCGAGCATCCCACCGTCCAGGCGGCCCTGCACGCGGCCGATGCCGCGGCCCTTCAGGTGAAGATCGCCGAAGGCGCGCTCTATCCGACCGTGACCGTCAACGGCAGCGCCCAGCGCGACTGGAACTATGACGGCCTGCCCGGCATCAAAGTCTTCGACGGCGCCGTCTACGGCCAGGTAACGATCCCGCTCTATCAGGGTGGCACCGAATATGCGCAGGTCCGGCAGGCAAAAGAAAGCTATACCCAGGCGCGCATCCAGGCCGACGTCCAGCGCGAAATCGTCCGCGCTAATGTGGTCACGGACTGGGGTCTGCTCGACGCCGCCAAGGCGGCGATCGCCTCGAATGAAGCCGCCGTCAAGGCGGCGGAGATCGCGCTCGAAGGCGTGCGCGAGGAAGCCCGCGTCGGGCAGCGCACCACGCTCGACGTCTTGAACGCGCAGCAGACGCTGCTGAACGCACGCGTCAGCCTTGTCTCCGCCCAGCGCGACCGCGTCGTCGCGTCCTATGTCGTGATGGCGGCGATCGGCCGGCTCGTCGCGGCCACTCTTCACCTCGACGTCACAACCTATGATCCGACCGTGCATTTCGATCAGGTCAAGGACAAATGGTTCGGCCTGCGTACGCCTGACGGCCAGTGAGCTCTGCACCGCGGCTGAGGCCGCGGCGCATCGCCTTGCGCGAACATTGCGACGCTTTTGCAAAAGCTTGCGAATTGCCCTTGCCGGTGATGGAGGGCTGGGACTAACCTTGCACGTCGCAGCGTCTGCGCACGCGACGGCGGGAGTTTCGTTCGCCTCAAGCTGTTATTTGCATGCGAAAGCGTGAAAACCATGAATGCGCCGAACCATCCCATTGCCGCCGATAGACGCAACGCTGATCGCAAATCCTATGAACCCTCGATGGAGGAGATTCTCGCCTCCATCCGCCGGATCATCGCGGATGATCAGGCTTTCGCCCAGACTCCTATCGCCGCCCAGGCGCCTGCCACCGCGCCAATGGCAGCACCAATTGCAGCCCCTGCGCCAATGGCCCCAAAGCCAATGGTTCCAAAGCCTATGGCCCAAGCGCCCGTCGCAGCGCCGGAGCCGGTAAGGGCGCCAGCAGTCGTCGCTGAGGCCGCTGTTCCGCGGCCGCTGCCGAGCGTCCGGCCAGTCTCGCCGAACGATCGTCTGCTTGGCGACAGCCGCTTAGCACCGCCGCCGCTCGCGCCGTCCACGCCCTTTTCGGTCGATGCCCAGTTCCATGGCTATAAGACCGCGACCTTGCCGCCGCTCGGGCCTGAAGTGGCCGAGCCGGTCGCCGAATCACCTGCGGAGTCTGCGCCAGTCCCGGCTGCAAGAGCCGAAATCCCCCCCGCACCCTTCGCCGAGGCCGTTTTCGAACCGGAAAGCTATGTGCCGGACGAGCGCGCCGAGCTGCCGCTTGTGTCCCCGCACACGGATGCCGCGGTCTCCTCGGCCTTCAGCGCGCTGATCGCCAGCCAGCATCTGCCCTCCGACGAAGCGCTCAGGGACATGGCCCGCGAGATGCTGCGGCCCATGTTGAAGGCCTGGCTCGACGACAATCTGCCGGTGCTGGTGGAGCGTCTGGTCCGCGCCGAAATCGAGCGCGTCGCCCGCGGCGGCCGCTAAGCCAAGGTCGCTAACCCAGGCCGCTAAGCCCTCCCAGTCGCAAGCGCCGCACGCAGGCGCGTTGACTTCCGCTGTCGCATTCGCTTCTTAAGCGCCAATCTCCGGCGGGCGCCGAGCGCTACGCTTTTCATTTTCAAACCGGCTTCGTGATGGACAAGACTTTCGATCCCGCCAGCGTGGAAGGGCGGATTTCCGCATTGTGGGAAGAGGCGGGCGCCTTTCGCGCGGGGCGCCCCGAACGGGCGGGGGCCGAGCCCTTCACCATCGTGATCCCGCCGCCGAATGTCACCGGCTCGCTGCATATGGGCCACGCGCTCAACAACACGCTGCAGGATATTCTCTGCCGCTTCGAGCGCATGCGCGGCAAGGATGTGCTTTGGCAGCCCGGCACCGATCACGCCGGCATCGCGACGCAAATGGTCGTCGAGCGGCGCTTAATGGAGCGCCAAGCGCCGGGCCGGCGCGAACTTGGACGCGAAAAGTTTCTTGAAGAGATCTGGCGCTGGAAAGAAGAATCCGGCGGCGCCATCGTCAACCAGCTGAAGCGGCTGGGCGCTTCCTGCGACTGGTCGCGCGAGCGCTTTACGATGGACGAGGGTCTGTCGCGCGCGGTCGTGAAGGTCTTCGTGCAGCTCTACAAGGAAGGGCTGATCTATAAGGACAAGCGCCTCGTCAATTGGGACCCGAAGCTTCTAACCGCGATCTCCGATCTCGAGGTCGTGCAGGTCGAGGTGAAGGGCCATCTGTGGCACTTCAAATATCCGATCGTCGACGATAACGGCCAAGAGACCGGCGAATTCATCATCGTCGCGACGACGCGGCCCGAGACCATGCTCGGCGATACCGCCGTTGCCGTGCATCCCGACGATGAGCGCTATAAGGATCTCGTCGGCAAGCGCGTGCGCCTGCCGCTCGTCGGCCGGCTGATCCCGATCGTCGCCGATGAATACTCAGATCCCGAAAAGGGAACGGGCGCGGTGAAGATCACCCCGGCGCATGACTTCAACGACTTTGAAGTATGGCGAAGACACAAAGATAGCGAACTTAAAGGTGTTGATCCTATCGACATCTTTACTCCTGAGGCAAAAGTGAAGTCATCAGACTTTGATGATTTTACTTTCGGCCATCGTGCGCCTGACCCGCGAAATCCTAATGCAATGTTTGCGGATCACGATCTTGGCCGACCGACAATCGAGCTGATTCCCGAGAAATTGCGCGGGTTAGATCGCTTCGAGGCGCGAAACCGCGTTGTCGAAATGATGGAAGAACTCGGATTGCTCGATAAGATCGAATCCAATCCGCATACGGTCCCGCATGGTGACCGCTCCGGTGCAGTACTGGAACCGCGGCTCACGGATCAATGGTGGGTCAACGCCGAAGTGCTCGCGCAGCCGGCGCTCGCCGCCGTGCGCGACGGCAAGACGAAATTCATCCCCGAGAATTGGGAGAAGACTTATTTTCAATGGCTCGAAAACATCCAGCCCTGGTGTATTTCGCGCCAACTCTGGTGGGGTCATCAGATTCCGGCTTGGTATGGGCCCGATGGTGCGATTTTTGTTGAAGAAACGGGCGAAGCCTCGCGAGATGCAGCAATCCTTTTCTATGAGAAGCTGGGCCAACGGAATGCATCTCCCGGAGTTTCAGGGAAAGAATATGCTGACGGATTGAGACAAGGAAGATATCTGCTCCAACGCGACGAAGACGTCCTCGACACCTGGTTTTCCTCCGGCCTCTGGCCATTTTCCACGCTCGGCTGGCCGGACGCGACGCCGGAAGTCGCGCGCTATTATCCGACATCCGTCCTCGTCACCGGCTTCGATATCATCTTCTTCTGGGTCGCCCGGATGATGATGATGGGCCTGCATTTCATGCACGACGTGCCGTTCCACGACGTCTATATCCACGCCCTCGTCCGCGACGAGAAGGGCGCGAAGATGTCGAAGTCGAAGGGCAATGTCATCGATCCCTTGCATCTGATCGATGAGTACGGCGCCGACTCGCTGCGCTTCACTTTGGCAGCGATGGCTGCGCAAGGCCGCGACATAAAACTCTCGACGCAGCGCGTCGAAGGCTATCGGAATTTCGCGACGAAGCTCTGGAATGCCGCGCGCTTCGCCGAGATGAATGCTTGCGCGAAGAACGACACCTTCGATCCGCGCAACACATCGATCGTGCTCAACCGCTGGATTCTCGGCGAGGCCGCCAAAGCGACAGCCGATGTCACCGGCGCGATCAAAGCCTATCGCTTCAACGATGCGGCGAATGCGATCTATCGCTTCGTCTGGAACATCTTCTGCGATTGGTATCTCGAACTCTCGAAGCCGCTGCTGCAAGGCACGGACGAAGCGGCGAAAGCCGAGACGCGCGCCGCGACTGCTTTCGTGCTCGAACAGATTTTGAAGCTGCTGCATCCCTTCATGCCTTTCTTGACAGAAGAGCTATGGAACAGCGGTCCCTTGGGCGCGAAGCCCGCGACCTGTCTCGCGCTCGCGTCCTGGCCGCAGCTCGACGGTTTGGAAGATGCCGCGGCCGAAGCCGAAATCGGCTTTGTGATCGATGTGATCTCGGAAGTGCGCTCCGTACGCTCGGAGATGAATGTGCCGGCTGGCGCGCAGATCCCGCTGGTCTTTGTTGCGGCAAACCAAGATGTCATCGCGCGCGTGAAGGTGTGGGAGGAGACGATCAGGCGTCTCGCGCGTCTCTCTGAGATTTCCTATGCGGGCGAGGCGCCGGGGCAGGCGGCGCAGCTCATCATCCGCGGCACGCTCGCAGCGTTGCCGCTCGCCGGCATCATCGATTTCGCTGCTGAGAAAACGCGTCTCAAGAAGGAAATCGATAAACTCGCCGGCGAAGAAAAGAAGATCGAGGCGAAGCTCGGTAACGCCGATTTCGTCGCGCGCGCGCCGGAGGAAGTCGTCGAAGAAAATCGCGAGCGTTTGGCCGAGGCGCAGGAGCGGCGCGAGAAGCTGACGGCGGCGCTGGCGCGATTGGGTTGATTGCCCTCCCCCTTGTGGGGAGGGTGCCCGCGAAAGCGGGCGGGTGGGGGTCAACGATCTTTGACCCTAACACCCCCACCCCTAACCCCTCCCCACAAGGGGAATTATATACTTGACTGAATAATCAGCCAGTAGCATCCTTGGCCTCTGCAACCGGAGACCGCAAGATGAAGATGGCCGGAGGACACGAACTAGTGGATCGAATCTAACGCTTGGTGCCCTCGTCTGACGGCGGCGATGATTTTGTCTGGGTCCGCTGTCCAAGTGAAGGGCTTTGACTCCGCATTGTGCTCGTCGAGGAAGCGGTTGATGGCGGCC
>JBKQRA010000145.1:0-3444 GCA_052144065.1 Methylovirgula sp.
CGGATACTGCCTTCGCTTCAAAAGGCGCAGACTTCGATAAGCGAGGTTCGCTGTGAAGAAGACAGCTCAGATTCGAAGCCAGTCGGCGCTTAGTTGGCGTCATAGCGGACGCTGGCCGTATTAAAGAAATTTTCGCCGAAGTTCGATTGAAGCTGGGCAAAGCCTGCATCATTCATGACGCGGCGAAGGCCGGTGAGCTATCGCGGAGTTCATCTCACGGGTCTTCGCCTTGCGCCGCCTTCCTGGTTGCCCGGTGGCTTCAATGACGCGCGACTCGCCGCTTACAGTTGCAGGGGCAGCCATGGCTTTGACCGAAGCCGCACCATGTTCCCTATTGTTCCCCGATGGGAACCGTCATCCAAAAGCCGCCGTTAAGCTTCGTTTGACGTCGAGCGAAGGAAATATGAGACGCCCGCCTCCTGGCGGCCGCCAATTAGAGCTTCTTGATTAAGTCAGAGTGCAGCCACAGGATGGTCCGATGGCCACTTTCATCAGCAGCCGATCAATTTATCGGAGCGACAGATAAAGTGTTGCATTCAAGCGTGTTGGAAGAGCTCTTGACCGATGAATTGGCCTTCTGTCGCTCCATGCGGACAAGCGAAGAGGCCGCTGCCTATATGGGTGGTGAACTGGTTCATCGCGTCCAGTTTAGACATTGTGTCGAAAATCTTGATGAAACCTGTCCGCGGATCGCGCTGATAGGCGATGAAGAGCAAGCCGGCGTCGTAAAGCATTCCCTGGTGCCATGGCGGCCAGCGCTCGGCGACGAAGGTGACCCCGTCATTATAGGAATAGCCGCGCCGCAGGATCTGTGCGCCATCATTGCTGGCCGCGGCCCCCATACGCACATGGGCATTATCTGGGGTGACGAAATTTCCATCCTTGTCGGTGGCGCGAAGATCCAAAGCTTCGAACTCATCATGTCCACCCAAGGGTGCACCGGAGATTTTGTGCCGACCAATCACCTGCTCCTGGAAATCGACGTCCGTGCGATCCCAATGTTCGAGTGAAATCCGGATACGCCGGACGACGAGATAGCTGCCACCCCGCATCCATGCCGGCCCTTCGTCGCCGACCCAGACAACTTTGTCCGGCGCGAGTCCGGGCCTCGTCGTCCCGATGCCGTGGCCGTTCGGCGGCGGCGCGATGGGATTCTGCGTCCCGTCCCTGAAGCCCATGAGATTGCGCGGCGTCTCGCCGTCCTTCGGCTCGGACGAAAATCCGGTCTGCACCCAGCGCAGTTGGGCAACGCCATAAGCTAATCTCGCAAGTTGGCGAACAGCGTGGAATGCGACTTGCGGATCATCGGCACAGGCCTGCACCGAGAGATCGCCGCCGGTTTGTGCCGCCACGAGTTGATCGCCGTTGAAGCTCGGCATGTCGACCAATGCAGCGGGACGCTGCGCCGCTAGGCCATAGCGATCCTTTCCATCTTTGACGAAAAGGCTCAGACCAAAACCGAAGGTCAGAGTGAGTCGCGCCGGCCCGAGGCCGAGCGCATCACTTGAGTCGCCCGCAGGACGAGAGAGATCGCCGCCAAGAGGCTCAGCCGTCTCGCCGGCAGCGATACGTGACGCGGCCTGTGTCCACAAGCGCAACAACGCCTCGATGTCGCTCGCCTTTTCGGTGATGAGGTCAAAGGCGGCGAAATAAGTATGCGACTGCGTGGGCGTGAGAATGCCGCTCTGATGCTTTCCCCAGAAGGGCTCGGTCGCTATCGCCGTGTCGCTTGGTGCGGCCGACGGCGCGGCGGTCGCCACCGCTGCCCTGGCTTGACGGTCTCCCATGCCGACCCCAGCGCCAAAGGCACCGGCAAGCCAGCCAGCCGCAGCAAGAAAGCTACGGCGCGAACTGAAAGGGCAGCGTCCCTTGTGCTCGCTCATTGGGCCAAAACGAGCGTGTTCACTTCGTCCTCTACATAGTAGATTCCATCACCTTTGGGAGTAAGCGCGATGCCGAAGAGATCGCCGCTGCCGGGCGGCGTCTGCGCCTTGTTGGGATCAATCCAAAGCGCATAGATTTGCTTGCCGCTCTTCGGATCGATCTCCACCGCCTGACCGTTCAGCCCATTGGTGACGATGAGATGGCCGTTCGGCGCCATGGTCATGGCGAGCGGGCGCTTCAGCATTCCGTCCTTCGTGACCTCTAGGCCGGTACCGGCACTGTTCGTGCGCGTTGCCGCATTCGGAATCGCGGCAATCCGATTGCCCAATGCATCCGAGACATAGAGCGTGCCGTCCCTCCCCAAAACGAGACCGGTAGGGCCGATGATGAACACATCCTTATCCGCCTGCTCACCGAAGCCGCTGGCGATCACCGTCTCCTTTGTCACTGTGGGCGGCTTGCCTTCAGGAATCGACAGCTCAAGCCGCAGCACAGTCGCCTTATTCACCACAGGCGGCGTGCCGTCGGGTGCGCCGACATCGAAGCCGGTGTTGCTGACGAAAAGCGTCGCCGTCGTTCCCTTGTCGATGACGGCCATATTGCCCCATGGACCGCTGATGTTCGGCCCAGCGAAGACATTGGCAAGCTTGCCATTGGAGTCGAGCACAAAAAGGCAGCTCTGGCCTTTGGTTTTCGTCGTTCCATCTTCGCTCGGCAGGCTGCCGACGATCACCCATCCGGATTTCAGCATGGTCATTGCCGTCGTCAATCCGACGCCACCTGGGCATTGCGGCAGGTGACGTGGGATTTCGGCGAAGAGCTTCAGCTGTTTCGTCGCGGGATCGATGGTGACGACGGTCGTGCCAAGGCCTTGAAGATTCTTCTTATCGTTGAAATTGTCAACGAGAACGTCGCCTTTCTTGATCTTGCCGGCCGAGGTCGGAGCCACGACGATGGCATAAGGATTCTGATCGCCGTTCGCCGGCACCGTCGAACTCAAGGTCGTATGCCGATGAAGAGCCTCTAGAAAGCTTTTTTTGGCTGCGGCCCCCGCTGGAGCAGGACATAGGGTGACGCCGGTCATGAGAACCGCAGCCAGCCCGAAGACTCGGCAGGCTGACGCCCGTCCCGCTGCCTTTCGAGCAAGCGCCGCCTGGGGCATTGCCTTTGAAAATATGTTTCCAGCGCGAGACATACGCGTT
The DNA here is from genome assembly GCA_052144065.1 of Methylovirgula sp. Lineage (GTDB taxonomy): Bacteria > Pseudomonadota > Alphaproteobacteria > Rhizobiales > Beijerinckiaceae > Methylovirgula. The sequence continues at coordinate 3,087 of JBKQRA010000145.1, forward strand.
GTGTACATGGACATTTCCTCAAGGAACGACGGTTGATTGGCTTGAGAAGCTGGCGACGCCCTGAACGCTAAAGATGGATCATCGCCGACCCTCTTGATCGAGTCGTTTGGATCGGCACCTCCGCCGCCGGACGGGCTCGCTTCGCGTTCCACAATCTGACCTCGCGATAAAAGATTCTTATCAGCCAAGTAGGACGTATGCCGCCGATCGCGCTCGTTAAGAGCGGATATCAACGTGCATGAAACAATCCAGTCGATTGCTTGTGACGCCATCGCGCGCAAGGCGTCAACATCTATGTTTTTGAATTACAGTAATTCTAAATTGGAACTTTGAAAGAATAGACTGCCTCACTCAGATG
>JBKQRA010000146.1:0-13028 GCA_052144065.1 Methylovirgula sp.
TCGGCCTTGTGCCGAGCGACGAGCTTGCCAAGGCCGCGGGCCTCGAATGTCCGAACGGCATCAAGGTCGACGACAAGCAGCAGACCTCCGACCCGAACATCTTTGCGATCGGGGACTCGGCCTATCACTTCAATCCATTTGCCAATCGCTGGATGCGGCTTGAATCGGTGCAGAACGCGACCGATCAAGCGCGGATCGCGGCCAAAGCAATGACCGGCAAGCCGGCGCATTATGAATCCGTGCCGTGGTTCTGGAGCGATCAGGCCGATCTCAAATTGCAGATGGTCGGCTTCTTGGAGAATTGCGACAAGGTCATCATGCGCGGCACGCCCGAGGAACGCGCCTATTCGCTCTTCGGCTTCAAGGACGGCAAGCTCATCGGCGTCGAATCCGTGAACAAGGCCGGCGATCACATGTTGGCGCGGCGCCTCATCGGCGAGAACATTCCGATCAGCCCGGAGATCGTCGCAGATCCCAATTCGGATCTGAAATCGCTGCTGCGCGGGGCAAGAAGGTAAGCCTACGCCGTCGCCCTTCGAGGCTCGTCATAGCCCGTTGCTTGCGACGGGCGTCGCTTCGCAACGCCCTATGGCGCGCACCTCAGGGTGAGGGTCTGGACACAGAAATCCCTCATGCTGAGGAGCGCTTCGCATTCGCAGAAGCGCGTCTCGAAGCACGAGGGATTTTTTTCATGCCCTCACGAATGCCGCGACAAAACCTCTTTCACCGCTTTGACGAGATCGGCCTCCGGCACTGAGAACTGCGCCTTGGCGCGCAGTTCGAGATAATCGGCGCGGTCCTTCGTCGAAGCGGCCAACTCGGCGCCAAGGATCAGATCGCGAATTGCGATCTCGCCCTTCTCGCGCTCATTCGAGCCCTGGATGATGGCGCAGACCGAGCCCCGCTTGTCGGCATATTTCAATTGCGCATTCATGCCGCTTGAGCCGAGATAGAGTTCGGCGGCGATATTTTCGGCACGCAAGGCTGAAACGAATTTTTGATAGCGTGCCATGTCCTCAGGCGTCTTGTCGAGCACAAGCACCACGACGGGACCGCGCTGCGCGACGCCTGAGACGATCGGCGATTTGATCGCTTTGAGCGCCGCATAGAGGCGTGAGACGCCGATCGAAAATCCGGTCGAAGGGACTTGCTCGCCGCGAAAGCGCGCGACAAGCCCATCATAGCGCCCACCGCCGCCGACCGAACCGAAGCGGATCGGTTTGCCATCTTCGCCATCGATCTCGAAAGTGAGCTCCGCCTCGAAGACAGGGCCGGTGTAATATTCGAGACCGCGCACGACGGATGTATCTATGACAATACGCGGACCATTCGTGGCATCCGCTCCGTATCCCGCAGCAATATTGAGCTTCGCAATTTCCTCTAATTCATCCAACCCTTCTTGAAAGCGGGAATTGCTAAATAAGCCGCGCAGATATTGGATCGTGTCTAAATCGCTGTGCCCGCCGCTACCGTCTGCATTGTGCCGTGTGATGCTGACTGGCATTCCGAAAATGTCGAGAAGCGAGCTAATTTGTTCTTTGTTTAGGCCCGCGCCTTTCGTGAAATCTCCACTCTCATCTTTGCGACCTTCACCAAGCAACGCGCGAACTCCGTTCTCGCCAAGGCGGTCAAGTTTATCAATCGCTCTCAGGACCGTAAGTCGCTTTTGTACATTATTATCTCCACCAAGCCCCAACGCTTCGAGGACACCATCAAGAATTTTACGATTGTTGACTTTTACAAGGTAGGCGTTTCTTGCAATGCCCAGCGCCTCAAGCGTGTCCGCCGCCATCATGCAGAGTTCAGCATCGGCGGCTGGTGACGAAGCGCCGATCGTGTCGGCGTCGAACTGCATGAATTGCCGGAAGCGGCCCGGCCCTGGCTTTTCATTGCGGAAGACGAAGCCGGCGCGATAGCTGCGATAGGGTTTTGGAAGCTTGTCGAAATTCTCCGCCACATAGCGGGCGAGCGGCGCGGTCAGATCGTAGCGCAGCGACAGCCATTGATCGTCATCGTCCTGAAAGGAGAAGACGCCTTCATTCGGCCGATCCTGATCGGGGAGAAATTTGCCGAGCGCATCGGTATATTCGATGAACGGTGTCTCCACCGCCTCGAAGCCGTAAAGCTCATAGGACTTCTTGATCGTCGCCAGCATTTTTTCGGTCGCGGCAAGATCGGCGGGTCCACGATCGATCAGTCCGCGCGGCAGTCGGGCGAGCGTCTTGCCAGCGGTTTTGGCAGCCGGTTTCTTTGCATCATTCATTGTTACGAAAACCTCATCTTGCCCGCTTCATAGGAGGGGTAAGAGGCAGGAGCAAGGGGCGAAGGCGCGAGCGGCGCCGGAGGGCGCAATCCCCCTCCCTTGGAGGCGCCATATTCGCCACCCATATGACAGTGGCGGACCAAGATCCGTAGAACCCACGGGAGAGGACTATGTCACCCGAAGAACGCCAGTTGCTCGCCGGTCTCTTCGACCGTATCCGCGGCGCGGCTGCAACGCCCCGCGATCCGGAAGCCGAGGCGTTAATTTCCGATGCCATCCGAAACATGCCCTATGCGCCCTATCTTTTGGCGCAGGCGGTCATCGTCCAAGACCAGGCGCTGCAGGCCGCCAATGGCAAAATTCAGGACCTCGAATCCCGCCTCGCCGAGGCGCAGCAGCCGCCTCAGGCAACTGGCACCGGCGGCTTTTTGAGCGGCATCGGCTCGATCTTCGGCGCCGGCGGGCCGCGTCCGCCGCAGCCGGCTCCTCAATCAAGCCCTTGGGGCCAGCAACAATCTTATGCGCCGCCGCCGTCCGGTGGGCCATGGGGCGGTCAACCTGGGGGCGGTCAACCTGGGGGCGGCCAGCCTTGGGGTGGTCAACCTTGGGGCGGCCAGCAGAACCCCGGCGGCTTCGGCGGCATGATGAATCCAGGCGGCAGCGGCGGCTTTCTGAAGGGCGCGCTCGGCGCGGCAGCCGGCGTGGCCGGTGGCGTGCTCTTGGCGGATTCGATCCGCGGCCTCTTCGGCGCGCACAATAATCCGCTCGGCATCGGCACAGGGTTCGGCCCCGGCATCGGCGGCGAGACCGTCGTCAATAATTTTTACGACAATGCCGGCGGCTCCGCGGCGGCACCCGAGTCGGTCGATCATACGAGCGGCACGATGGGCAGCCCGCAAAACGATACTTATGATGCGTCCTTTGACGATTCGAACACTGATTTCGGATCGAATGACGACGGCGGCACATTCGACGTGTAAGAGTTGGTCGTAGGTCGCGTGACACATCATTTGCCCGCCACCAAAACCGTGGCGGGCATTTTATTTTTTCACATACGCACACCGCTTTTTCGAAAGCTGAACCGGAACCATCAAAGCCCAAGCTCGTTAAACTCGCAGCTCCGTCACCACGGTGACGATCTCCCATGTACAGTTTCCCGACATCGCAAGAACCGGGACAGCCAGAGCAGGACGCTTCACGCACCCGCACTACTGCCATGCTGGCGGCGCAGAAATTTCGGCCCATAATCCTTCGCCTAAGATGATTGAAACCGAAAGACCATAAGCGGCACGCCAAAGACAATGGCGAAGACCAAGGAGGAAGCACCGTTCCCGCAGGCGAGGGCCCCCCGCCATCGGAGACTTCGCATATCATGGCCGATCTCGCTTTTCCCTCTCCGCTCAAGACAACCGCTTTCGCGCCCGATCCATTGCGCGATTGGGCGCTGTTTCTCGACCTCGACGGAACGCTGCTCGATATCGCACAGACGCCCGACTCAGTCGTCGTGCCCGACGATCTCGTCCGTGATCTCAAGGCGGCTTCGCAAGTACTCGACGGCGCGCTCGCCATCGTCAGCGGCCGCGCGCTCGAGACGATCGATCGGCTTCTCGCGCCGCTGCAATTGCCGATCGGCAGCGAGCATGGCGCCGTCATCCGCCTGCCGAACGGCTTTTACGACGAGGTCGAATTGAAAGTGCCGGAGGAATGGGCGCTGGCCATCGTCGATCTCGTGTCCCGCTGTCCCGGCATGCTCACCGAGGCGAAGCATCACAATATCGTCGCGCATTACCGCAATGCGCCCGCCTATGAAGCAGAGATCCGCGCCGTCCTCGGCGGCCTTGTCGCGCGCGATCCGGAAAATTTCGAAATGCTCGAAGCGAAAATGGCCTTCGAGGTGCGCGCACGCAAGGTCAGCAAGGCGCGCGCCGTGCATGCACTGATGAATGTCGCACCCTTCGCCGGCCGCACGCCCGTCTTCGTCGGCGACGACAAGACAGACGAAGACGGTTTCCGCGCTGCCATCGAATTCGGCGGCATCGCGCTTGATGTCGCCTCAGCCTTCGCCGGACAGCCGGGCAAAGTGCGCGACTGGCTCAAGCGCTTCGCCGAATTGTGAGCCGGGATTTTTCATGAGCACGCTCGATCTTGCTGCCATCGGCAATTGCGCTATCGCGAGTCTCATCGACCGCAACGCGCGTCACGTCTGGTTCTGCTTTCCGCGGCTTGATGCCGACCCGGTGTTCTCCGCTTTGCTCGGCGGCACCGATCCCGAACAGGGATTTATGGATGTCCTCGTCCGCGACGCCGTCGAAACGAGCCAGCGCTATCTGACCAATACGGCGGTTCTCGAGACCATCATCACCGACCGCCAGGGCGCCAAGGTGAAGATCATCGATTTCGCGCCGCGCTTCGAGCGCTTCGGCCGGCGCTATCGGCCGCCGATGCTCATCCGCCGCATCGAGCCTTTGGAGAAGCGCACGCGCATCACCGTCCGCATTCGCCCGCATTTCAACTATGGCGCCGACAAGCCCTCGATCAATGTCGGCAGCAACCACGTTCGCTTCGCCGGCGCCAATGCGACATTGCGGGTCACGAGCGACATGGCGATGTCCTATCTTCTCGAAGAAGCCGAATTCGCGCTCGACCGGCCGATTAATCTTTTCATCGGCTCGGATGAATCGATCCCCGAAACGCCGGAAACGCTCGCCCAGAATTTTTTGAGCAATACGATTAATGATTGGCGCACATGGGTGCGCGGCCTTTCGATCCCCTTCGAATGGCAGGAAGAGGTCATTCGCTCGGCGATCACGCTGAAACTCTGCAGCTGCGAGGACACGGGCGCCATTGTCGCGGCTTTGACGACATCCGTTCCGGAGGCGCCGAACTCGGCCCGCAATTGGGACTATCGCTTCTGCTGGCTGCGCGATGCCTTCTTCACCGTCGGCGCCCTCAATCGTCTTGGCGCCACAAAGACCATGGAGCTCTTCATCCGCTTCGTCATCGATGCCGTGCTGCGCGACGACGATATAACCATCGCGCCGCTCTATCCGGTGTCCCCGGCGGTGAGCTCGATCGAGCGTATTGCGCCAGCGCTCAAAGGCTATCAGGGCATGGGGCCGGTGCGCATCGGCAACGCCGCCGTGTCGCAGGTCCAAAACGACGTCTATGGTTCGATCATTCTGACGGCGGCGCAAATGTTCTGGGACGAGCGCCTCGGCCTCACCGACAATCTCGCCCTCTATCACCAATTGCGCAATATGGGCCGGCTCGCCTGGCGCTATGCGGTGACGCCCGATGCGGGACCTTGGGAATACCGCGGCCGCGTCATCGTCAACACCTATTCCGCTGCCATGTGCTGGGCCGCCTTGCATCGTCTCGCATTGATCGCCAAACGCGTCGGCGAACATAAGGAAGCGGCAGAATGGGAGGCCGGTTCGCGCAAGATCAGAGCCGAGATTCTGGCACGCGCCACCACGCCCGACGGCTGGATCTCCGGCGTGCTCGATCAGTCCGTCGCCGATGCGAGCTGTCTGCTGCTGCCGGAGATCGGCTTTCTGCCGGCGGATGATCCGCGCGTCGCCAAGACTCTCGAAGTCACGGCAAAGCGCCTGATGCGTGACGGCTTCGTCATGCGCTACGACGAGGCCGACGATTTCGGCCATCCAGAGACAGCCTTCCTCGTCTGCACATTCTGGTATGTGGACGCCCTGGCTTTGGCCGGCCGCCGCGACGAGGCGCGCGAAATCTTCAAGAATGTTCTGTCGATCCGCAATTCGGCGGGTCTCATCTCCGAGGACGTCGCCACCGACACGCGGATGCTGTGGGGCAATTTCCCGCAAGCCTATTCGCATGTCGGCCTCATTCATTCAGCCGCGCGGCTGTCGCGCGGCTGGGAGGAAGCGCTATGGCGCGCATCGTAATCGTATCCAATCGCGTGCCGTCCTCGCCTTCGGCCGGACCGCAGGCGGGCGGTCTCGCCGTCGCGCTGAAGGACTGCCTGAAAGATGGCGGCCTCTGGCTCGGCTGGAGCGGCGAGATCACGTCGAAGGCCGACACCGACGTCAAGGTCGGCCGCTTCGGCAAGATTGATTATGCGACGATTGATCTCTCACGCGAGGATTACCGCGACTTCTACGTCGGCTATGCCAATTCGACGCTCTGGCCGCTCTTGCATTTCCAGCCGGGCCTCATGGAATTCGACCGCGCCCATTTCGATTCCTATCTCACCGTCAACCGCACCTATGCGCGCGCGCTCGCTGCCCTCGTCGCGCCAGGCGACATCATTTGGGTGCATGATTATCATCTGATCCCGCTCGCCATGAATTTGCGCGCGCTTGGCATAGAAAATCGCGTCGGCTTTTTTCTCCACGTGCCGTTCGTTCCATCAAGTCTGTTGAACGTGCTGCCGCGGGCGGAAAAGCTATTAGAGATGTTTTGTGCCTATGACGTCGTCGGCTTTCAGACACAAGAGCATCTGCACGATTTCGAAGACTGCCTGCGCAACTTCCTGCACGTACCAATCGTGTCCGGCAAGCCCATCGTCGTCGACAATCATGCCGTCTTGGCTGTCGCGACACCGATCGGCATTGATGCCCGCGCCTTCGCGCGGCAAGCCAAGCGCTCGGCGCAGAGCCAGGCGGCGAAACGGCTGGAAGAAAGCGTCGAAGGCCGCGCCCTGATCATTGGCGTCGATCGGCTCGACTATTCGAAAGGTCTCCCCAACCGCTTCGAAGCCTTCGGACGCCTGCTCGACCGCTTTCCTGAACATCGCTTGAAAGTGAGCTATCTTCAGGTCGCGGCGCGCTCGCGCGAAGATGTCGCCGAATATCAGCGTTTGAAACGCGAACTCGATCGCCGCGCCGGCGACGTCAACGGAAGGCATGCCGAATTCGATTGGGTGCCGCTGCGCTATATCACCCGGGCGGTCGCGCGCTCGAGCCTCGCCGGATTTTATCGCAAGGCCCGCGTCGGACTCGTCACGCCGCTGCGCGACGGCATGAATCTCGTGGCAAAGGAATATGTCGCGGCGCAAGACCCCGAAGATCCCGGCGTCTTGATCCTGTCACGCTTTGCCGGCGCCGCCGAAGAGCTGACCGAGGCGCTGATCGTCAATCCTTTCGATCCCGACGAAATGGCGGACGCTCTGCATCAGGCGCTGACCATGTCGAAGTCAGAGCGCCGCGCACGAAACGACAAGCTCTTCGAGAAGATCTGCCAGACGACCGCGCACACCTATTGCCGGGATTTCCTCAAAGCCCTCAAATGTGGAAGCTGCGCGGGCGACCCGCCGCTCACATGATGATGACTTTGGTGCCCACGCCGACGCGGCCGTAAAGATCCTCGACGTCCTGGTTCATCATGCGGATGCAGCCGGACGAGACATTCGTGCCGATCGTATAGGGCTCGTTGGTGCCATGAATGCGGTAGAGCGTGCTGCCAAGATACAGCGCGCGGGCGCCGAGCGGATTCTCCGGGCCGCCGGCCATATGCGTCGGCAGATCGGGCCGGCGCTTCAACATATCGGCCGGCGGCGTCCAATCCGGCCATTCGGCCTTGCGGCTGATGGTCTTGACGCCCGACCACGTGAAGCCCGGCCGGCCGACGCCGATGCCATAGCGCAGCGCCCTGCCGCCCTTCTCCACGAGGTAGAGGAACTTGTGCGGCGTATCGATCACGATGGTGCCCGGCCGCTGCGGCCCGGAATATTCGACTTCCTGGCGCAGATAGATCGGATCGATCGTCCGCTGCACATTGCTTTGTGCGGCCTGCGGCTCGCCTTGCTGATAGGCCAGCGCCTGCATGTCGCGGCCGTTCTGCGGCATGGCGGCTTGCGGCGGCTGCGCAGGCGCGCCACGGCCGCCGGTCATCAGCATTTCGAGGAAACCGCCGCCATAGGCGCCAGATGACGCCGACATGGGCGCGGGAGCCGCCGCGGGCGCCGCATAAGCCGCGGGAACGGCTGCCGGCGCATCCGGCGTATTATAAGCTTGGCCGCTTTGGGCGGGGACGCCATTGCCCGGATAGATGCCGCGGATCACCATAGGATCGGCAAGAAGAGGCTGGCAGAAAGAGGTGAAAAGCGCGCCGAAAACGCAGGCGCCGAGAAGCCGATTGTTGACCATACGCATCGCCCGACTCAAACAAAACAACTCGAAGAATCATACTCTAAAGGCTTGTCGTGATCTTCGGCTTCATCGCGTTGTAGTTAGCGAAGCGATAACAATGCTAGCGCGTTAGCGAAATGCAAATCATGTCGCTTAACGCCTCGGTAATCAAAGCAGCAAGCTATTGCCAGAATGGCTCGACGATCGACTCGGCGCGATGAAAGAGCTCATGCGGAACGCGCTTTGACGCAGCGGCGGCGTTTTCGATCACCTGCTCTTTGCGGCTTGCACCGATGATCGCGGACGAAACATTGGCCTGCCGCAGAACCCAGGCGAGCGCGAATTGCGCCAGCGTGAGGCCGGCCTCCTGTGCCAGCGGCTTCAGCCGCTCGACGGCCGCAAGCAGGGCCGGATCGAGCCATTTCTTCGGGAAGATCTCGCCCATCGTCTGATGGCTCGCGCGGGCATCGGCAGGCAGCGCCGCGGACGGCTTATATTTGCCGGTGAGCACGCCCTGCGCCAGCGGCGACCAGACGATCTGGGTGATGCCGTAATCGGCGCAGAGCGGAAACAGCTCGCCCTGCGGATAGGGCCAGAGCAGCGAATATTGCGGCTGGCTCGAGACGAAAGGCACGACGCCTTTCATATTGGCTGCCGCCTCGATCTTATCGAGCGGCCATTCGCTGAAGCCGATGTAGCGGACCTTGCCCTGGCGCACGACTTCGGAGAGCGCCTCCATTGTCTCTGCGAGCGGCGTCTCGGTGTCGTAGCGATGGCATTGGTAGAGATCGACGTAATCGGTCTTCAACCGCTGCAGGGATTGATCAAGTTGCTTGAAGATCTGTTCCTTGGAGAGGCCCTGATCCGTCTCGCTCATCCGGCCATAGACTTTCGTGGCGAGGATATAGGAGCTGCGATCGACGCCCTCCAGCGCTTCGCCGAGCAGGGTTTCCGCGGCGCCGCGGCCATAGACATTGGCCGTATCGATGAAATTGATGCCGAGATCGAGCGCCGTGCGGACGCAGGCGATGGATTCGGCCTTCTCGATGCCGCCGGAGTAGGTGAGCCAAGACCCAAGCGAGATTTCGGAGACAAGCAGGTCGCTATCGCCGAGTTGACGTTGTTTCAAGGCAGACCCCCACCATTTGCGCGCGCTGCACAATAAAGCACGAAGGGTGCCAGAGGGGGAAGTGGCCGGGATCAGGGTCAGACGCGGTTATATGCGTCCTCGATGCGCACGATGTCGTCTTCGCCGAGATAAGAGCCGGTCTGCACTTCGATCAGCTCGAGATCGATCCGGCCAGGATTGGTCAGCCGATGGATCGTCCCATGCGGCAGATAGATCGACTCGTTTTCGTGGACGAGGAGGATCTCATTGTTGCGGGTGACTTCCGCTGTCCCCCGCACCACGATCCAATGTTCCGCCCGGTGAAAGTGCTTTTGCAGCGAGAGGCGCGCGCCGGGCTTCACCGTGATGCGCTTGACCTGATAGCGATCGCCATTATCGATCGACTGATAGGTACCCCAAGGCCGGTAGCAGCGCTTGTGTTCCAGAGCTTCGCGGCGCTTCTGGGTTTTCAGAAGGTCGACGAGCTCCTTCACCTTGTCGCCATGCGCGCGGTCGAGCACGAGGACAGCATCCTGCGTCGTGACGACGACGACATTGTCGACGCCGACGACCGTGGTGAGATGATCGTCGGAGCGGATATGGACATTCGATGCGTTCATGATGACCCCATGACCGCGGATCGAATTGCCGCTGCCGTCACGTTGGGACAATTCATGGACGGCGGCCCAAGTTCCGACATCCGACCAGCCGATATCGGCGGGAACAACTGCGGCTTTATCGGTCAATTCCATCACGGCATAGTCGATCGATTTCTTCGGCGCCTGCGCCAACGATTCCTGATCGAGCACGAGGAAGTCCATGTCCTTGCGCGCTTTCAAGACCGCATTGGTCGCGGCTTCCGCAATCGCCGGCGCATGCTGGCGCACTTCGGCGAGCATCACATCGGCGCGGAAGAAGAAATTGCCGGCGTTCCAGAGATAACCTTCGCTGACGTAGCGCGCGGCCGTCTTAGCATCCGGCTTCTCGACGAAGGCTTCGGCCTTGAGCACAGTACCGGCCTCGACCACCGTCTTGCCGGTCTTGATATAGCCGTAACCCGTTGCGGGTTCCGTCGGCTTGATGCCGAGCGTCACGATATAGCCTTGCGCCGCAGCCACTGCCGCCTCGCGGCAGGAGGCGATGAAACCTTGGACATCGCGCACGATATGGTCGGCAGCGAGAATGGCGACGATGGTATCGGGCGAGGTCTGCGCGGCGAGTTCGGCGCCGACCGCGACGGCCGCGGCGGAATCTCTGCGGATCGGCTCCAGCACGATGCGCGCCGGCAGGCCGATCTCTTTCAGCTGCTCGGAGATCAAGAAGCGATAATCGCAATTCGAAATGACGATCGGCGTTTCGAAGAGATTGTCCTTCGCCAGATTCTCGACCGTCATCTGAAAGGTCGAGCGAGCGCCGATGAGGGGAATGAACTGTTTGGGCAGGCTCTCGCGCGATTCGGGCCATACGCGTGTGCCGGAACCGCCGCACATGATGATCGGAAGAATTTTCAATTGTCCGTCCCCCACGGCAAGGGCGCTCCCGCTTGACGGTCAAGCGCCGCACCGTCCGCAATCGAGATCTCGCCCAAGGATGGAACCTCGCAAGGCCAGCGGCGGATCCGGCGTATCTTGCGGCCAGCCACCTTGCCCGAAGCCCTCGGGCGCCCTGCCATGCGCTCGGCGCAAAACCTCATCGATGTGTTACTCTACCTGTAAGAGCCTTGCCCGATGCACAAAACATGAAAACTTTCACATTTTGTTTCGCAACCTTTCGCCTCTCAGGAAAACCCGCGGAAATCAAAAGGAGAAAGGCGCCGGGACACAACCGATTCAATCTAAAGGTGCGGATCGCAAGGCCCAAAGTCCGCAATAACGCGTACTGAATTTATCCAAGTTTGCGCCAAAATGGTTCGCCTGCAACCAAAGCTTGGCAGGCTTTCGCGCTTCTCTCAATAAATTCGCTGTCCCCAAGCAATTGGATGCGATCGGCGAGCGCCGCCGCCGGGGCCGCGAGCAGCGGCGGCGCCTTCTGGCCGGCCTGCGGCTCGGCAAAACCCATGAGAACACGGCGGGCGACAAGGATGTCATTCCATTCGCCCAATACCGTTTGCAGCTCTTTCACCGGTTTCAGGAAATTCCGAAGCCGGCGCCGCGCCGCTTTGCTGCGCGCAAGGCTTTCGAAAAATTCGGCGGCATAGCGCATGTTCTTTGCGCGGATACGGGTGCGATGCCGCTCCTCCGATGTCGCCTCCGCAAGATGGGCGCAACAGGCTTCGAATTTGTCATTGGCCGTTGCGAATCTGCGCTGCGCGAATTTGAGAAGTGGCATTTGCCGCAGCCGCGCGGCCTTCACATCGGCGGTCTGCATCGTCCAATCGCCGATTGAAAGCCAAATTGCGAAACGAAAGAACAGAGCGCCTGTCGCAGGGCGCCGCAGCGTGTCGAGAAGATCGGCATGCGCGGCAGCACGGCGGCCCTCGAGCTCCTGCATCAAAGCATCCGCGCCAGCGACAGGCCCTTCGGCGATTGCCGGCGCGATCACTTCGGCGATCAGAACGTCGAGATCGCGTGCCTCCCGCAAATGCGTGCGCAGCTCGGCAAATGCATCCCAGAGCGCGTCATAATCGGGACCGCGAATGAAGTTTGAAAAGAAACGCAAGCAGGCGGAGAGGCGGCGAAAGCCGACGCGGCATTGATGCACGGCTTCATGATCGTCGCTGGCGCGGATCGCCGCCTCATTGGCCAGTATTTGCGTGAGGCAGGCGCCGGCTACGGTGCGAAAACCTTCGGCCGCATCCATATCCGCATCGAGCTTTGGCAAAGTCGCAGTGACATAAGGATCGAGCGGTCCATCGCAGAGCCGGTAGATGCGCTCGAGATCGGTTTCCGCGATGAGCCGCATGCGCTCGGGATCGAAAGCCGCGGTGACGAAATTGAAGAAATCGATCTTCGCAGCGTCGCTCGCGCATGTCAGAGAGGCGACGGCAACCTCCTTGCCGTTCATCCGAGCGCTCGCATGATCGAGGGTGATCTCGGCCCGGCGATCACCGAAGCGCAGCGGCCAGAAGCGCTGCTCGGTTTCGACCCGCGCCAGCACTTTGATATCGGCAGCCTGTTTGAGGATTTTCTTCAGTGCGCCGCGCGGCGTCGTCGATCTCGCAGACAGCGGCGCGACCGTCCGCTTCCAGCCGCGGCGCTTGCTATCGAGACTACGTTTGACGGCAAAGACGAGGCCCGCCTTGGCAATCGCGGCTTCGGGCGTGTCGAGGATGATCGATTCGACGCGTGACAGCGCTGCCGCCGCACCGCTCAGCTGAGTAAGGCGCTGCGCGATAGCCTCGACCTGGTCCGGCGCCAGCGCGAAAATGAAAGATGCCGCCCGCGGCCTCTCGCGCTTCGAGGCAGCCTCCGGCGGGAAAGTCTCGGCCGTCCCGCCTCTGTTAAGCAACTGATCTGTAGAAACATTCGTCATACAGGAGCTTTGGTCGCCAACCTATGGCTCTGCTTAAGCTCGCTGATCCAGGAGCCCTAAAGCACGCAGCCATACGATCAAG
>JBKQRA010000147.1:0-5598 GCA_052144065.1 Methylovirgula sp.
GTTCCATGCGTAGCAGACCGACGCGGAACTGGTTCTCCATCAACTCGCCGACCGAGCGCACACGACGGTTACCGAGATTGTCGATATCGTCGATTTCGCCGCGGCCGTCGCGCAGATCGACGAGCGCCCGCACCACCGCGATGATGTCCTCGCGGCGCAGCGTGCGCATCGTGTCCGGCGCATCGAGATCAAGACGCATGTTCATCTTCACGCGGCCGACGGCCGAGAGATCGTAGCGCTCCGAATCGAAGAACAGCGAATGGAACATGGCTTCGGCCGTATCGAGCGTCGGCGGCTCGCCGGGACGCATGACGCGGTAGATGTCGAAGAGCGCCTCTTCGCGCGACGAGTTCTTATCGACCGCCAGCGTGTTGCGCATATAGGGGCCGACATTGACATGATCGATGTCGAGGATCGGCAGCTCGTCGAAGCCCGCTTCGATGAGGCCCGGCAGCGTCTTCGGGGTGATCTCGTCGCCGGCTTCCGCGAAGATTTCGCCGGTCGAGGGATCGTAGAGATCCGACGCGATGTAATTGCCGAAGAGATCGGCGTCCTGAATCTTGACGAACTTCAGGCCCTTCTCGATCAGCTGCTTGGCGGCGCGCACGGTGAGCTTCTTGCCCGCCTCCAGCACCACTTCGCCGGAGTCGGCATCGATGAGGTCGACGGAGGCCTTCATGCCCTTCATGCGATCCGGATCGAAGCGCAGCCGCCAGCCTTCGCCGTCCCTTGTATAGGTCAGCGTCTTATAGAAGGTGCGCAGAATCTCTTCGCCGTCGAGACCGAGGGCGAACAGCAGCGACGACACCGGAATCTTGCGGCGCCGGTCGATACGCGCATAGACGATGTCCTTGGCGTCGAACTCGATGTCGAGCCAGGAACCGCGATACGGAATGATGCGCGCAGCGAAGAGCAGCTTGCCGGACGAATGGCTCTTGCCCTTGTCGTGATCGAAGAAGACGCCCGGCGAACGGTGCATCTGCGAGACGATGACGCGCTCCGTGCCGTTGACGATAAAGGTGCCGTTCATGGTCATGAACGGCATATCGCCCATATAGACGTCCTGTTCCTTGATGTCCTTCACCGACTTCGCGCCGGTCTCGGGATCGACATCGAATACGATGAGGCGCAGCGTGACCTTAAGCGGCGCGGCGAACGTAATGCCGCGCTGGCGGCATTCGTCGACGTCATACTTCGGCTGCTCGAACTCGTAGCGGACGAATTCGAGCAAGGCCACATTAGCGAAATCGGAAATCGGAAACACCGATTTGAAGACGGCCTGCAGACCTTCCTCGGGACGGCCACCTTGCGGCTCGTCGACCATGAGGAACTGATCGTAAGAGGCCTTCTGGACTTCAATCAGATTCGGCATTTCCGCCACTTCGCGGATGTGCCCGAAGAACTTGCGAACGCGCTTGCGGCCACTAAAAGTCTGCGCAATTGATTGAGCCATGTCGCTCCTCGCATATCTCTAGGCGGCGGGGCCTTAGCCACAAGCGCCGCACAAATCGCGTCCCCGAACCTGGTTCACGCGGCGGGACTGCACGTCCCGTCATTCTTCCCGCCCGCTTCGCGCACAGCCGCGACCCCGCTGCGGGCTTCGCCGCGCCTGTTAAGACGCAGCGTCGGTCCCGGAGAGAACCCCGGGACCGTTCAGACGGACCCTTAAAGGGCCCAGTCGCACATCACTTGAGTTCGACTTTGGCGCCGACCTTCTCGAGGGTGGCCTTGATCTTCTCGGCCTCGTCCTTGGTGACGCCTTCCTTGACCGGCTTCGGCGCGCCTTCGACGAGGTCCTTGGCTTCCTTGAGGCCGAGACCTGTCACGGCGCGAACCTCCTTAATGACTTCGATCTTCTTGTCGCCGATGGCAGCAAGAACGACGGTGAATTCGGTCTTCTCCTCGGCCGGGGCAGCAGCCGCGCCACCGCCGGCCGGGCCGGCCGCGACGGCAACCGCAGCAGCAGCCGAAACGCCCCACTTCTCTTCGAGCATTTTGGCGAGTTCAGCGGCCTCGAGCACGGTCAGGCTGGAGAGGTCTTCAACGATCTTTTCGAGATTGGCCATTGTCTAACTGTCCTTTGATTCTGTGTCTGTTCGAATGGGTTGGGTCGACGGTCAGGCCGCCGCGTCCTTGTCGGCATAAGCCTGAACGACGCGCGCGAGCTTGGCAGCCGGAGCATTGGTGAGCTGGGCCAGCTTGGTGGCCGGAGCCTGAATGAGGCCGATGAGTTTGGCGCGCATCTCGTCGAGCGACGGCAAGGTCGCGAGCGACTTGACCGCCTCGGCGTTGAGGGCCGTCTTGCCCATCGCACCGCCGAGGATCACGAGCTTGTCGTTGTCCTTGGCGAAAGCCACCGCGGCCTTGGCTGCAGCGACCGGATCCTGCGAATAGGCGAGCAAGGTCGGGCCCTTTAAAAGACCCGCGACAGAGGCAAGCTCCGTCCCTTCCAGCGCAATTTTCGTCAGCCGATTCTTGGTCACCTGGACGGATGCACCAGCTTCGCGCATTTGTTTGCGCAGCTTCTGCATTTGGGCCACCGTCAAGCCCGAATAGTGTGCCACCACGACAACGGATGTCTCTTGCAAGACATCATGCATTGTGGTGACGAAAGCTTTCTTTTCCGCTCTGTCCACACGACTCTCTCTGTCTGCGCGGGTTTGGCCCGCAGGTTGCGTCAACCAGACTGCTTGAGCGCAAACGCGCTCGCTCAGACTGGCGCTACGCCTGTCCTCCGGAACGCAGGCGCTCCGGACAGAGGGATGCGACCAAAATCAAAGGATGCAGGAAACTGCCGCACCTGCACTTTCAATCGGTACCAACCCCGTCTATGCTGGCGTTCGACCCGTGACGGAGACCGGCGGAGCCGGAACCGAACAAGAGCTTCAAGCATTAAGTCCGCGCGTGAAGGCCCAAAGAGCAGTCTCTCGTTAAAGAGCAGTCTCTTGAGGCTCATGCGGCGGACGCCGGCAGTCTCGGACAGGACAAGGCCGGTGGGACCGAAGCAGGGCTCCGATCCTTCCAGCCAATCCGCCGCGCCGTGACGCACCTGGCCGCTCGAGATAAACGGTCAGGTCCAATGTCATGACGCGGAAGCTGTAAAGAGTTTCGGGCTGGCGACATCCGCCAACCCGAACGCTCTATTTAGACCGATCCCACCCCTATGCCAAGGGGCTGAATCCGCATTTTTATGAGTTGTCAAGCAGGCGGCGCAACGCCGCATCGGACAAACCGGGTCAGCCGATGACTGTCGCCGGGTCAACCTTGACGCCTGGGCCCATCGTCGATGAGATCGCAACACGTTGAATATACGTGCCTTTCGATCCAGCCGGCTTGGCCTTGGCCACGGCATCCACAAAGGCCGTGATGTTCTCCAGGAGCTTGCCGTCGTCGAAAGAGACCTTGCCGACGCTGCCTTGAACGATGCCGGCTTTTTCCACACGAAATTCGACAGCGCCACCTTTTGATGCCTTGACCGCAGCCGTGACATCCATGGTGACAGTGCCGACCTTCGGGTTCGGCATCAGGCCGCGAGGACCCAGCACTTTGCCGAGCCGGCCCACGAGCGGCATCATATCTGGCGTCGCGATACAGCGGTCGAAGTCGATCGTGCCGCCCTGAACGATGGTCACCAGCTCCTCGGCGCCGACGACATCAGCGCCAGCGGCTTTCGCTTCATCGGCCTTGGCGCCGCGGGCGAAGACCGCGACCCGCAGCGTGCGGCCGGTGCCGTTCGGCAGATTGACCACGCCGCGGACCATCTGGTCGGCATGCTTGGGATCGACGCCGAGATTCATTGCGATTTCGACGGTCTCGTCGAATTTCGCATTGGCGCGCTCCTTGACGAGCTTCAAAGCTTCCGAAACCGGATAGAGCTTGACGCGATCGACGCCTTCACGCGCCTTGACGAGACGTTTTCCAACGTGAGCCATGACGTCACTCCACCACTTGCAGGCCGATAGAACGCGCCGACCCGATGATCATCTGGGCGGCGGCATCGACGCTTGAGCAATTCAAATCGGGCAATTTCTTTTCGGCGATCTCACGGATCTGGGCCTGGGTGATCTGCCCGATGAAGCCACGCCCGGTCGTCTTGGCGCCCGACGTAATGCCGGCCGCCTTCTTCAGAAAGTAGGTAACGGGCGGTAGTTTCAGTTCAAAGGTGAAGGAGCGGTCCGCATAGGCCGTGATGACGACCGGGATCGGCGTGCCCTTTTCCATCTGCGCGGTCTTCGCATTGAAGGCCTTGCAAAATTCCATGATGTTCAAGCCGCGCTGGCCGAGCGCGGGACCGATGGGCGGCGACGGATTTGCCGAGCCCGCCGGCACTTGCAGCTTTACATAGCCGGTGATCTTTTTTGCCATTTCTGACTCCAACGTCAGACATCGGATGTATCCGATGTCTCAACAATGCCGATAAGGGCGCTGACGCACCCTGCGGCGGTTCGAGTTGCGTGGTCGGATAGCGTCCGGCTGGCGACCGGCCTGATCTCCCACGCGCTTTGGACCTGCCTTGCGGCCGATCCTGCGGCTCTGACGAGCGAGCCGCGTTCCTACACCTTCCTGACAAGAAGGCAAGCTATATCGCGTTCCAGCGTTATCCGAACGAATTAAGCCAGGATCTCGCTGATTGCTCCGAGTTCGTAGGGGCCGATCAGCTTCCGCGCGCCCACGCAGATCGTTTCGACCGCATCCACCATGTCGAGCGCAGTCTGCATCTAAAATTTCAGAATGCCTTTGCCTTCGCTTTTTTCTGTTCAGCGAGACAAGCCGCCGCGTTGGCAGACCGGAACACAAGTGTGAGGTCGCCGCGACGGATGCCCTCTGCCTGGGCACTTAGCTGGATCGACTTGATGCCGTCAGGGAGGCTTCCATTCCAAAGATAGGCGTAGGTCCGTTCGTTCTGCTTGAGGGCAAGCATCCAATATTCAGGGCTAGAATAGAGCCCCATGCCGTAATCCACCTTTTTCGGTTTCCCATATTTGATGCTGAGCTGGGAGCTAATATCGTCGGCGAGGGCGATGAGTTCGGTGCCGAATGAATTAACGTCAATCATCTTGGTGACGGCGCCGACACCGCAAATGCCGAGTGTTTCCGAGTAGATAATCATATAGCTCGAAAAATCTGGATGCGGTCGCGGCACTGATGAGCAGAGATAGAAATCCGATCCGGGCGTCAGGTCCTTCTTGCATTGCGGATAGGCTTCGATTTTTGAGTTAAAATCAATGCCAAACGGGCCATCCGCCAATGACGGTGTAACTTGTGCAGTTATCGCCAGAAATGTTGCCGCCGCTATGGTCCCACTGAGAATATTCATTCGTCCGTCTCTCTTTGAGGCGCGGCCGAACGGCCTTTGCTTTCGTCAATCTCTAAAGTATCTCTAAGTCTTATTAGAATCCTTGAAAGCCTGGTGCTTCGAGACGATGCCTTCAGCACTTCTTCAGCATGAGGGTCCGCGATTGCAGCCTGCTACTAAGAGTCCGTTTTGAAATTCACGGATGGGTGTTTCTTCGAACGAGATTGCCGCCCATAGCGACGAAGATCATAGCGTGAGAGACGTCGATACGCTGCTCGTAGTCACGCACGAGGCGCCGCCAC
>JBKQRA010000148.1:0-3319 GCA_052144065.1 Methylovirgula sp.
TCGAGCGAATTCCAGCAAGCCTTTGGCGCGTTGAGCGACAAGACGAGGCATGAGCCAGTCATCATCACCAAGCATGGGCGGGACTCCCTCGTGCTGATGGCGGCGGAAGAATGGGAACGTCTCAAGCGGCGCGACCGCCGCGTCGGCCTGACAACCGAACTTCCCGAAGAATGGGTCGAGGCCGTCCGTAATGCCAAGGCGCCGGATGAATTCGCGCATCTCGATGACGAATTGAGGTGATCAATTGCGGCATTTCCTTAACCGGTCGCCGGTCTCATTATCCGTTACAGCTGTCTTTGGTGTCGCGAACATCTTGAGGGCGGGATGAAGGCCAAAAAGATCGTCGCTGCGCAATCGTAGCCGCGCGCCGCGCGGAAGCCGAGGAACAGGGGCGACGTGTTAAGGCCGGCGCGGGGCGCGCAAAAAAGCGCCGGGGCTTTGGAAATTGCGCAACCGCAATTAAAGGTTTTCTTGGCCATAGCGCGATGTTGGACTGTCAATTGACAAAGGCGGAAGGATTGATCACTCGGCGGCTTGCGATTGCTCGTCCCAAGGCGGCGGCACGGCGATGACGAAGGCGGCGTCGGCAAAACTCTCGCGCCACAGCGGATCGGCGCCTAGCGCTTCGAAGTCGCGAGGCGCGGCGACGCTCATGCCGTCGTCCCGCATCCCCGCCGCCCAGAGTTCGAGCGCGTCGCGCGCCATAACAAACAGATCGTCGACCTCGTCGGCGCGGCGGAAAAACATCCGGGCGCGTCGGGGAAGGTCATGCCATAGGCGCTGCCGGCGTCTTTATGAACGATGACGATATAGGGCTTCATCTCTTCTTGCCTCTCAGCCGCCCGCCGCCTTTTTGGCCATCCGAATCGTATGGCGCGCGGCCCGCTCCATGCAATCCTTTATACCGTATCCGTCAGCCGAAGTGGCACAGTAGAGCCAATCAGCAGCAGGCCAGCTGTGATTAGCACGGTTCTGACGTCCTCAATGCATATACAGCCAGAAGAAATCCTCATCCGTCTTTCTATTTTCTCGGGAGGGTGTGAGACCAAGTTTCTCGGTGGCCTCCTTTACCGAGACATATGCCTCTCTCAATCTTCCCGACTCCCAAAGATCTTCGAACTTACGTAGCTCTTTTGGATGGTTGCTGAGCAGCTCCCGCGTCTGGTTGAGAAAATCTTTTTTAACTATCTCTATGTCGGTCATGGCGTCGATGCCGCAAATGGTTGCAAGGTGTAGTTCTGGATCGTCCTGTTGACAATTACCTGCGTCCTCCAGCCCGTTGCATACTCAGGGTATTTGCTAGCTAATGGCTCCAGGATAGGTGAGGTGTTCCAGCGTCCGCCGAATGCAGCTTATACCGCCCCTACCTTCCGGTCGGATAATTCGGGCTCTCTCGCGTGATCGTCACGTCGTGGACATGGCTCTCGCGCAGGCCGGCGTTGGTGATGCGCACGAAAGTCGCTCTGCTCTGGAACTCGGGGATCGTCGGCGCGCCGACATAGCCCATGGACGCGCGCAAACCGCCGGCGAGTTGGTAGAGGATGGGCGCGACCGGGCCGCGATAGGGCACCTGGCCCTCGACGCCCTCCGGCACGAGTTTCAGCTGATCCTTGACGTCCCCCTGGAAGTAGCGCGTCGCCGAACCCGCCGCCATCGCGCCGACCGAGCCCATGCCGCGATAGGATTTGAACGAGCGGCCCTGATATAAAAACACCTCGCCCGGCGATTCCTCGGAGCCGGCCAAAAGCGAGCCGACCATCACCACGTCGGCGCCCGCCGCGATGGCCTTGGCGAGATCGCCCGAATTTTTGACGCCGCCGTCGGCGATCACCGGCACGCCGGCCTTGCGGGCCTCCGCGGAGGCTTCGAGAATCGCGGTGAGCTGCGGCACGCCGACGCCGGCGACAATCCGCGTCGTGCAGATCGAGCCGGGACCGATGCCGACCTTGATGGCGTCGGCGCCGCAATCGATCAGCGCCTGGGCGCCCTCGCGGGTAGCGACATTGCCGGCGATGACCTGGACCGCGTTCGACAGCCGCTTGATGCGCCGGACCGCGTCGAGCACCCGGGCCGAATGCCCGTGCGCGGTGTCCACCACGATGACGTCGACGCCGACGTCGATCAGCCGCTCGGTGCGCTCGTAGCCGGTGTCGCCGACGGTGGTCGCCGCGGCGACCCGCAGCCGCCCCTGCTCGTCTTTCGAGGCCAGCGGATATGCCACCGCCTTCTCGATATCCTTCACCGTGATCAGGCCGACGCAGCGATACTGATCATCGACCACGAGGAGCTTCTCGATCCGGTGCTGGTGCAGGAGCCGCTTGGCTTCGGCCTGGCCGACGCTCTCGCGCACGGTGACGAGGTTCTCGTGCGTCATCAGGTCCGACACCTTCTGGCGCGGATCGGTGGCGAAGCGGACGTCGCGGTTGGTGAGAATGCCGACCAGCCGGCCGGGCCGGCCCGCTTCGGCGCCGGTCACCACCGGGATGCCGGAAATGCCGTTGTCCTTCATCAGCGTCAGCGCGTCGGCGAGCACCGAATCGGGGCCGATGGTCAGCGGGTTGACCACCATGCCGGATTCGAACTTCTTGACCTGGCGGACCTGCGCGGCCTGCCCGTCGCCGTCGAAGTTGCGGTGAATGACGCCGATGCCGCCGGCCTGCGCCATGGCGATCGCCATCCGCGCTTCCGTCACCGTGTCCATGGCCGAGGCCATGAGCGGAATGTTCAGCGGGATGGTCTTGGTCAGGAAGGTCTGGACGTCCGCCTCGGACGGCATGATTTCCGACAGGCCGGGCTTCAGCAGCACATCGTCGAATGTATAGGCTTCTTGCAATACGGAACGCTGAATTTCAGCCATTGCCAACTCCGTGTGGCGGCGCGCGCGCCGCGGTACCTCAAAAAAAGCATCATCGCCCGGCGGCACTGCCACGCTCGATTCGATGCCCTGCTTTAGGGTTGGCGGTGGTCGATAGCATGGGAACGTGACGAATCAAAGGGTCATGGGCCTGGCTTGGCGCGCTTTTTGCGCTTGGCTCATGGGATGGCTCATGGGATGGCTCATGGGCAGGGCCGGGCAGCATGGCTGCAAGCCGGCCGAACCCGCAAAATCAGGCACTTCGCATGCCTGTTCGGCCGGGAAACGGCAGATTCCCGGGTGGCGTCGCGCGGCAAAATCACCTAGTTCTCTCAGCCACAGGGCCTCGCGCGGCGCGCTGCTGCCGGCCCGCGCTGCCGTCCCTCGCGCCTCCGGTCCGTCGGGGTGCCGACCAGCCCTCCCGATCCCAGCCGCACGAGCCGTGAATGCAGAAGGAACGCCTCA
>JBKQRA010000149.1:0-36995 GCA_052144065.1 Methylovirgula sp.
GGCGATCTGCTTTCAAGCTTCGTGAAGCGGCGCTTCGGATTGCCGTCAGGGGCCAAAGCGGCCGGCCTGGATCAAATTCCAGAATCCCTCTTGCCGCTGCTTGCTTGCCGTCAGCTCCTGTCTTTGACAGCTCTGGACATCGCCGTGTGCACTGCGATTTTCTTTCTCGGCGCCGTGGTTCTTTCGCATATGATGTTCCACCTGCACCTTCGTGATCGCCCATACTAGAGCGAAGATGCTCATGCCTGATTCAGATGCACCATAAATGATGCAGCGTGATCTCCGCTTTCTGGCGGAGCGGATGTTCATCTAAACGGCAGCCATGGGCGCGAAGCCGAAGCTTGCAGCATCCGCCTACGTCTTCAGGGCGGGATTTTCAGGCAGCATTTAAGCGTTGCTGCTCAGTCGCGTCGATCGCTTCAACGCAAAGCAGAACACTTGTCATCGGCGAATCGATAATAGATTTTCTTCGATGTGCGGCGGGTTTTCATTAGCTTGGCGCGAGGCAGCTCGGCCAGCTGCCGGTTCATAAATCTTGTAAGACCTCCGGCCGCTCCGCTTCGGACGCGTCCAGATCGGCGTGTTGCGCCTTATCGACTGGGCTATGCGGCCAGCACTTCATCGTCACGCGGCAACCCGACGAGCCTCCCGCGATCGAAAGCTCGAACCGGTGCAGTTCGGCAATCGCCGCCACAAGGCTCAACCCCAATCCGGTCCCGGCCGTAGTGCGGCTCTCTTCGATACGATAGAATTTTTGAAAGACAGCGCTTTGATGCTCGGGCGGAATTCCGATGCCGGTATCTGCGACTGTGAGCACCGGCCGTTGCACTGAGCCTGTTAGGCTGATCTCGACCCTCCCGTTCTCAGGCGTGAATTTGATCGCATTGTCGACGAGATTGACGAGGGCTTCCGTTATGAGCTCGCGGTCGCCGATTACCTTTCGCGCTTCTCTGGCGTTGGCTTTCAGCGTGATCGATTTGCTTTCCGCCACGGGGCCGAAAATCTCCGCCGTTTCCGTGACGACTTCGGCGAGATCGAATTCCCGGAATGCCGAGGCGCGTGTTCCATGTTGGATATTGGCGATCCGCAGCAAGGCGGTGACGATCGACAAGGCCTGATCGATTCCTTTGAGCGATTGGTCGAGTGTCTGTTCGAGCGGTGTCCCGGCCTCGCTCATATCGCGCGAACGCTCGATGCGCGTGCGGACAGACGTCAAAGGCGTGCGAAGATCATGCGCAATGTTTTCGCCGACGGATGACAGCGCTTCGACGCCTCTTTCAAGACGAACCAAAATCCGGTTGACGATCATGCAGAGCCGATCGAGTTCGTCGCCGCGCCGACTGACTGGCAAGCGCTGGGTCAAATCGCCTTCCATGATCCATTCGGCGATCATGTTGATCCGCCGCAGACGCCGCTCCGAATTGATGCCGATGGCGGCTCCGGCCGCGAGGCTCAATAAAATGCCGGGGGTCAGGATGAGGCCGACATAGCGCAACAAGCCCGCTTGCACTTCGATGATTTCGTCGGCGCTTCGTGCGACGATCAAGATCCGGCCGTCATGCAGCCTGCGTCCGGCGGCGCGCCAATGAAGATTGGGAAGCGGCGCGTTGACGTCATGCGCCGAGCCGTCCAGCGTCAGCCCGTCAGGGATCTCTTCGACGTCGCCGACGATGAGCGCATGATCGACCCCAAACAGCCCAACCTGCGTGATCACGGGCGGGTGACGCTGCAGGCGCGAGGTGATCATGAATGGCAAAAGATCGGGCGGTCTCGCGCTGAGCAATTCGAGTTGCTCGACGACCGATTGATCGATCGTGTTGAACAGCATCGCGCTCGTCCGCCAATACATCAGCGTGGCCGTCGCCAAAAGGCTGCCGCTGAGCAGAAGGGCGACAGCCATGCCCCAGCGCGGTCCGCTGCGCTTCCAGATCACCGAAAGATCATTCAGGGGCGCGGAGGACAAAGCCGACACCTCGGATATTGACGAGCGAAGGGCTGTCGCCGGGAAGGTCGAGCTTGCGCCTAAGCCGGCCCATATGCACGTCGACGAGATTGGATTTCAGCTCGAACCGATAGCCGAACACATCGGCAAGGATCATCTCGCGCGTCACGGTCTGCTCGGCGCGCCGTGCCATATATTCGAGCAGTTGAAATTCGCGGGCCAGCAGATCGAGCATGCGGCAGCCGCGCCTAGCCTTGCGCTCCACGAGATCCAGCTCCAAAGTTCCAATATGCAGCGTTGTCTGCTTGCCGTCGAGCGGGCGCCGCAAAAGCGCTTCGAGGCGCGCCGCCAATTCGCCCAAGGCAAAAGGCTTCACGAGATAATCATCGCCGCCCGCCCGCAGACCGTTGATGCGATCGCCGACTTGATCCAAAGCGCTCAGGATCAGCGCCGGTGTCGTAACATTTCGGGCGCGCAAAGCGCGCACCAATGATAGCCCATCGATCGAGGGCAGCATTCGATCGACGATGAGGGCATCCCATTTTTCGCTAACAGCGCGCTCGAGACCTTCGGCGCCGTCGGCCACGATGCCAACCGAAAAACCCAAACGTGTCAGTTCAGCGCCGATCTCCGTCGCTGTGTCGCGCGCATCCTCGATCACCAGGACCGCACTCATCGTTCTCCTCCAATATTCTTTTCTTTATAGCTCTTTGTTTATGTCATCGAATTTAATCGCAAGGATAAGCGCTGCGCGCAATAGATGCTTCCGCCGGATGGTCTAACGGCACAAAAAGAAAATTATCAGGACAGGACGCCCAAATGGAAAAGCATATTGCACCAGATGTGCGCCTGCGATCTGTCGCGCGCCGCTCCCTGCTGAAGGGCGGCTTGGCCTTGAGTGGCTCGCTCGCCTTCGCATCTGCAAAAGCCGACAGCGCGAATTCTGCCGCTCCGCCCGCTGACCCCGATTGGTCGCGCTCGTTAGGACCGGGAGTCGGCGATCGCGTCTATGGCCGTCCGTCGCAATTCGAAGCCAATATGATCCGGCGCACGGTTCCTTGGCTGACGGCCAGCCCTGAATCCTCGATCAGTTTCTCGCCGTTGCAATATCAGCAAGGCATCATCACGCCGAGTGGCGTCTTCTTCGAGCGCTATCATGCCGGTCGGCCAACGGTCGATCCGAAGCGGCACCGGCTGATGATTCACGGCCTGGTCGATCGTCCGCTGCTTCTGACAATGGAGGATATCCACCGCTTTCCGAGCGAATCCCGGATCCATTTCATCGAATGTCCGGCAAACGGCGGCATGGAATGGCGCGCCGCGCAGCTCAATTCATTGCAATTCACGCATGGAATGATCAGCTGCGCCGAATGGACAGGAGTGAAGCTGTCGACGATTCTGCAAGAGACAGGCATCAAGCCGACCGCGAAATGGATTCTCGCGGAAGGCGCTGACGGCGCGCATATGGCGCGCTCTCTGCCGCTTGAGAAATGTCTCGACGATGTTTTGCTCGTCTATGGCCAGAACGGCGAGGCGCTGCGGCCGGAGCAAGGCTATCCGTTGCGTCTCGTCGTGCCCGGCTGGCAGGGCAATGTGAACATCAAATGGCTTCGCCGTCTCGAGCTCGGCGATCGGCCTTGGTTCACGCGCGAGGAGACATCCAAATATACCGAACTGATGCCGGATGGTAAGGCGCGCGGCTTTACTTGGCCCATTTACGCGAAATCGGTGATCACCTTCCCCTGTCCGGAAATGCCACCGAAAGGACCGGGCATCTATGAAATTCGCGGGTTGGCCTGGTCGGGCCTCGGCCGTATCAAGCAGGTCGATATCAGTCTCGATGGCGGCATCAACTGGGCGCGTGCGCGTTTGCATGATCCGGCCCTGCCGAAGGCGCTGACGAAATTCACGATGGAATGGCGCTGGGACGGTCGCCCCGCTATGTTGCAGTCGCGCGCTATCGATGAGACAGGCTTCGTGCAGCCGACGCTCGCGGAACTGCGCAGCATTCGCGGCACCAATGCGGTCTATAACAATAATTCCATCCAGACCTGGCAGCTCAAAGCGGATGGGAGCGTGTTCAATGTTCAATTGGGCTAAAGCCGCTGTCGGCCTGGCCTTTGTTGGCCTATTGCCAACGGCGCCCGCGCTGAGCGCGGAGGTGGGTCCTTATGATTTGGGCGTGACGCCGACGCCGGCACAGATTTCGGGTTGGGCCATCGCAGTTCGTCCCGATGGTCAAGGACTGCCGCCGGGCAAGGGCTCGGTCTCCGACGGTCAGGGTCTCTTCGAGACCAATTGCTCCATGTGCCATGGCACCTTTGGCGAAGGCAGCGGCCGCTATCCACGCATCGCGGGCGAGGGTTCGCTCACCGGCGACCGGCCAGAGCAGACGGTTCAGACCTATTGGCCTTATGCGACGACGCTCTTCGATTATATCAACCGCGCCATGCCGTTTCCGGCGCCGCATAGCCTTCCTGCCGATCAGGTCTATGCGATCACGGCCTATGTGCTCAATCTCAACAACCTCGTCGGCAATGATTTCGTCGCCGATCGCGACAGCCTGCCGAAGGTCGTCATGCCGAATCGCAACGGCTTTAATTGGAAAGATCCGCGGCCGGATACGCATGACACAGAATGCATGAGTAATTGCCGTGCGCCATCGGATATAAAGATCACATCGACGGCCGAAGGCAAGCCGCTGACGCCGCGCACGACCGGCCCACTTGATACGGACATGCCGCAATGAACGCGATCTATCGGCTCGCCGCTCTCTTGATTGGACTGACGGTCGTACCGCTTGGCGCGCACGCGCAGTCACCCACGCTGTCGCCCGACGCAGCGCAAGGCCAAGCCATCGCATTCGATCGGCTCAAGGGCAATTGTCTCGCCTGCCACACGATGCGCGGCAGCGACGTGCCAAGCAATGTCGGACCGATGCTTGAAAATATGAAGACACGCTATCCCAACAAGGCCGATCTTATCGCCATATTGACCGATGAAACGCAGCGCAATCCGCAGACGGTCATGCCGCCCTTCGGTCGCAACCTTATTCTTACGCCGCATGAGATCGATCTCATCGTCGCCTTTCTTTACACACTCTAGCTGCGAGGGCTGACCACTATGTCTCGACCGACAGAATCGAAGCTACCGCCGACCACACGGCGAGCGACGCTGGGCCTATTGGCGTCCGCGGGATTGATGGGCCTCATCGGCAAGGCCTGGGCGGCTGTTGCGCCCGGCTGGCCGGAAGCTGCGTTTAAGCAGAAGAGCAAGGATGATGCTGTCCGCGCACTTTACGGAAAGCCGTTGGAGACGTCCGACAAGGTGATGCTTGAAGTGCCGGAAATCGCCGAGAACGGCGCGGTTGTTCCAGTCTCGGTCAGCACGACGCTTCCCAATGTGACGTCGATCTCGATCCTGGTTGAGGAAAATCCCTTCACCGTCGCGGCCTCCTACAAGCTGACGGATGTCAGCCTGCCATCGATCGGTTGTCGCTTGAAAATGGCCAAAACGACCGGCGTGATCGCCGTGGTCGAGGCCGGTGACAAGCTCTACTCGACATCGAAACAAGTGAAAGTCACGCTCGGCGGCTGCGGCGGCTAGTTACAGGAGATTTCGCATGGCACCGACTATCCGTGTTCGCGCTCAGGCCTCGACCGATGCGACCAATGTCCAGGCCCTCATCCAGCATCCTATGGATTCAGGCTTCGTGAAGGACTCAAAAGGCGTGCTCATCCCGCCGCATTATATCGAGACGGTGAGTTTCGAGCACGCCGGCAAGCTCGTCCTGACAGCCTATTGGGGACCGGCCGTCTCGAAGGACCCTTACATCAAATTCGGCTTCAAGGGCGGCGCCAAGGGCGACGATCTCAAAGTCACTTGGGTCGATAATCTCGGCAAGACCGACACTGTCACGGCCAAGATCGCATGAGACCGATCCCACTCATCATCTTCGCAGCGTTGATGATGTCCACGGCGATGACGTTCGGTGCAGGCGGCAGCGCGCAGGCGGCAGATTCGGCGCTTGGCGCGACGCCGGCTGTGGCTGAAACACCGGATGCCGATATGCGGGCGTTTCAAACCTATTTCCGCAAGCGCTTTCCCGAAGTCAAATTCGCCGATTTCGCCAACGGCCCCTATGCGGTCAATGCCGATATGCGCAAGCAATGGGAGGAAATCATGCAATTTCCGCCCTATGATTTCGCTGTCGACGAAGGCAAGACGGCTTTCGAGACCCCCTTTGCGAATGGCAAGAGCTATGTGGATTGCTTCCCCAGCCGGGGTCTCGGAGTCCGACAGACTTTTCCCTATTTCGATACGAAAGCCGGCGAAGTCGTCACGCTCGATCTGGCGATCAACCGATGCCGTGTCGCTAACGGCGAGAAGCCCTTGCCCTATCAGACCGGCATGATGGCGTCGATCACCGCCTATATGTCGGACACCTCGCGCGGCAAGCCTTTCGATATCAAGATTCCCGACGATCCGCGGGCGCGCGCGGCCTATGAGGCTGGCAAGCAATATTTCTATTCGCGCCGGGGCCAGCTCAATTTCTCCTGCGCGAGCTGTCATGTCACAGGATCCGGCCAGCGGCTGCGCGGCGATATTCTCGCGCCGGCCCTCGGCATTCTCGCGTCCTTTCCGATCTATCGATCGGACTGGGGCAGCATGGGCACGATTGATCGGCGCTTCACGAGCTGCAGCGCGCAAATGCGGTCGGAGCCTCTGCCGCCGCAAGACCCCGCCTATCGCGATCTCGAATATTTTCTGTCTTACATGAGCAATGGCGTGCCGATCGCCGGTCCGGGAACGCGGCCATGAAGATGAAAATGAAAATGAAGATGCTTTGTCTCGTCGCGATCGCCATGGTCGTGAGTGGTGCCGCGCAAGCGGCGTCGCAACAGGAAGCCGAAGCAGCTTTGAAAGATGCCAAGGCCGCCGAAGCGGAAGCGGCGAAACTCGGCAATCGCTGGGTGCCGACCGAAACCGCATTGAAGGCGGCGCAAAAATCGATCGAAGCCGGCAAATGGGACGAAGCGGCGGCGCTTGCAGCCGAAGCGCGCGCCTTGGCGCTGGTCTCGATCGCCCAGGCCAAAGAACAACAGGCCGCGTGGCACGCCGCGGTCATCCGATGACATCCTGTCTTTGAAGGAGCTGAAGATGCCGCGCACGCGTCGCGATCTTTTGAAGGCCATGTCGCTTGCGGCAGCATCCGGACTGATGCCCTGGCCGAGTTTGGCACAAGCGCGGGAAGATCTCTATGAGATCGGCCATAGCGGCAATGTCCGCATATTGCATATCACCGATACGCATGGACAGATTGCGCCGGTGCGGTTTCGTGAGCCGAGCGTCAACATCGGAATTGGCACGGCGACCGGCCATCCGCCGCATCTCGTCGGCAAGCCATTCCTCGATTTCTTCAAACTCGCGCCGGGCAGCGCTCGCGCGCATGCCTTCACTTATCTCGATTTCGAGGAAGCGTCGCATCGCTACGGAATGATGGGCGGCTATGCGCATATTGCGAGTCTAGTCGCACGGCTGCGGGCCGAGGCCGGGCCGGCGAATACGCTCCTACTCGACGGCGGCGACGCCTGGCAGGGCTCCTTCGTTGCGCATAAGACGCAAGGCGCGGCGATGGTGACGCTTGCCAATATGCTCGGCGTCGATGCGATGACCTCGCATTGGGAAATGACCTATGGCGAGAAGGTGCTGCGGCAGAATCTGGTGGACTTCCATGGCACCTTCATCGCGCAGAACGTCTTCTTGACGGATGAAGCGGCCTTCGCCGGTGCCGAGGCCTTGGACACGGCGAGCGGCCGCGTCTTCAGCCCTTATGTCATGCGCGACGTCGGCGGTCATCGCATCGCCGTCATCGGCCAATGCTTTCCCTATCAGCCGATCGCGCATCCGCGTCGCTTCGTCGAGAACTGGACCTTCGGCATTCGAGAAGCGGAACTGCAGAAGGTCGTCGATAGCGTGCGCAGCAAGGAGCACGCCGACGCCGTGGTACTTCTGTCGCACAACGGCATGGATGTCGATTTGAAGCTCGCGGGCCGGGTCACCGGCATCGATGTCATTCTCGGCGGTCATACGCATGATGGCGTGGTCGTGCCGACCGTGGTGAGCAATCCGGGCGGCCGCACAATCGTTACCAATGGCGGCTCGAACGGCAAATTCGTCGGCGTTCTCGATTTGACAGTCGCGGCGGGACGGGTGACGGACGTCCGTTATAATTTATTGCCGGTCTTCTCGAATCTCTTGCCGCCCGACGCGGCGGTTGCCGCCAAAATCTCGGAGATGCGCGCCGGCGACGCGACGATGCTCGACGAAAAGCTCGCGTCAGCGGGCGAGCTGCTTTATCGGCGAGGCAATTTCGCCGGCACGATGGACCAGGTGATTTGTGATGCGTTGCGTCACGAGCTAGATGCGCAGATATCCTTTTCGCCGGGATTTCGCTGGGGACCGAGCCTGCTGACCGGCGACGCGATCACGATGGACTTCGTCTATGCGCATACGGCGATCACCTATCCGGACGTCTATGTTCAGGAGATGACCGGCGCGCAGATCAAGACGGTGATGGAGGATGTCTGCGACAATCTCTTCAATCCCGATCCTTACGTGCAGCAGGGCGGCGACATGATGCGCATGGGCGGCCTCGATTATGTCTGCACGCCGGCAGCAGCCGTGGGTCAGCGGATCTCCGATATGGCTTTGCCGGACGGGACGAAGATCGAGGCCGGCAAGAGCTATCGCGTGGCCGGCTGGGCTTCCGTCAACCTGCCGCAGGACGGCAGACCCGTCTGGGATGTCGTCGCTACCTATTTGCGCCAGCAAGGCACTGTCAAACTCGAGAAGCCGAGCCGTGTGAAGATCGAGGGTGTCACCGGCAATCCGGGATATGCCGCATGAGCCTTCGCCCCCTCTTGCTCGCGGTGGCGCTTTGTCTCGCAGCGGCTTCAGCGCACGCCCAAACACCGCAAGCCGGCGTCGCTGGGGAGCCGGTCTTTGCGGAGCATCGGTTGACACTCCAGCTCTCCGATGCAACTCCGGAAAAGCAGTCTCTCGTGCTCAGCGTCGCGGCCAATATGCTGAAGTCCTATGGACCCGACAAAGTCGCGATCGAAGTGGTCGCCTTCGGCCCCGGCATTGAATTGTTGCGTGACGACAATCCCAACAAGGCGCTTATCGAAAGCCTCATCGTCCAGGGCGTGCGCTTCGACGCCTGCATGAACACGATCGCGACTTTCGAGCGCAAGACAGGCAAACCTTTTCCGCTCAATCCCCATGCGCGGCGTGTGTCTGCCGGCGTCGAGCGGATCGTTACCTTGGCAGAGCATGGCTATATCACCGTGCGACCGTGACGGTTCTGTGAGGAGTTGCTGAATGCTAATCGAACGCCGCAATGGTTTAAAAGGGCTAGGCCTCGCGTTCTTGGCTGGCTTTGCGACGCCGGCGGCCGCAATCCCGGTGGCGCCGCTGATCCCGAAAGGCGCCCGGACGCTTGACGCGCTCAACGCGCATCTTGAGAAACTGCCGCGTCGCCGTAACTTTGAATCCGTGCCGATGATCCTCGACTCGCGCGATCAATGGGACGCGGAGGCACTCGATGCGGTTTTGTCTTATGCGGGCGGACCGAAGCAGAGCTGGGACAATACAGAGCTCACGGGGCCCTGGCTCAACGTCATGCGCAATGCATTGAATGTCGAGATCTGGGCGTTCAAACATCCGGATTTCCTCTGCATTTCGGTCACCCATGGCAGCGCGCAGCTGGCGCTCTATGACGATGCCATGTGGGAGAAATATCAATTGGCGAAGCTCGCCGGTCCAACTGTGATGAAGAACCATTTCGTCGCGGCGCCACCGGCGACGATGCACGATCCGGCTGCCTTCGAAGCCAAGGACGGCCCCTTCGCGCCAGCTGCAAACAGCATCAGCGGTTTGCAACGGCGCGGCGCTCTCTTCCTCGCCTGCCACAATGCGATCTGGGAATTGTCGGAGAAATTGGTCGCGACCGGAATCAATCCGGATAAGCGCACGACCGAGACGCTCTGCGCCGAACTCACCAATCATCTGATCCCTGGCACGATCTTGACGCCTGGAGCCGTCGGCACATTGGTCGAGCTCCAGCGGGAAGGCTTCGCTTACGCGCGATGAAAATAAAGCAATTGGGCGCCGTGTTTGCGCTGATCTTGACGATGGGTGCTGCGGTTGCATTGGCGGCCGATGCCGACCAGGCATCACCCGCGGCGCGGCTCAAGGCGCTCGAAGCGCTCTATCCGCCTTGGCAGGGCGGCGACAACAATGATGCCGTAGCGAAAGGGCTCGAATTCAGCGTTCCGCCAGTCGATGTCATGGTCGATTTTCACGGCAGCGTCGATCAGCCGGCCTTGGTACTTTACGCTTCGGGCAATTATTTCTTCGCCATGAAGGATCTCGTGCGCGCCTTCGAGGCGGCAAATCCTGCCTACCGCGGCAAGATCTTCTATGAAACTCTGCCGCCCGGCCTTCTGCTGAAGCAGATGGCCGCACATGGAACGGTCACGTCCGGCAATATGACCTTCACTGTTCCGGCCGATGTTTACATGGCCGAGGAGCGTGCCAGCCAAGCGCTGGTCAAGGACGGACGGTTGGCTGCGCCGGTCGTCTCCTTCGCGACGAATGATCTGACCATCATGGTGACTGCTGGTAATCCGGCGCATATCACCGGCCTGAAGGATCTGGCCCGCAGCGATCTGATATTGGTCATGCCGAATCCGGCCTTTGAAGGTGTTGCCAAACAGATCCGCGCCTCGCTCGTTAAGGCGGGCGGTGAAGATTTGGCGCGGCAAGTCTACGAAACCAACGTCAAAGCGGGCACGACGATCTTGACCCGCATTCATCATCGCCAGACGCCGCTCTTTCTCATGCAAGGCATCGGCACGGCGGGCGTCACATGGACGTCGGAAGCGATCTTTCAGGAGAAGATCGGCCACAAGATTTCACATGTCGAAATCCCGCCGGAACAGAATACGCGCGCGATCTATAGCGCTGCTATGGTGACGCAAGCACCGCATCCGGATGCCGCGCGCGCATGGCTCGCCTTTCTTCGTACCGACGCGGCCTATGCCGCGCTTCAACCCTATGGCTTTCAGCGCATTGCCCATTGAACTCCGCGTCATCCAGCCGGACGAACCTCTGCCCGCGCCGCACGATTGCTGCGGCCCCGTCGAGACAAATGCGCATCGTCTGAAACTGCCTGGCCAGATCACGCGCCGCAGCCTCATGACCTGCCTTGCGGCGTCGCCGGCCTTCGCTCTTATGCCGAATAAGGCGAGAGCCGAGGCTTATGCGCCGCTGCCGGAAGATCTCATCGTTCAGCAGGTGCAAGGCACTTCGATCTATTATGTTCTCGGCCATGCCGGCGTTCCGGTCGTGCAGAATGCAGGACACACGTCGAATGCCGGCTTCGTTGTTACCGACGAAGGCGTCGTGGTCTTCGATGCGCTCGGCACGCCGAGTCTCGGCTGGGCGCTCTTGCAGAAGATCCGTGGTGTCACGAATAAGCCCGTCAAATATGTGGTGCTCAGCCATTACCATGCCGATCACATTTATGGGCTGCAGGCGTTTCGCGATCATACGGATGCGGTGATCCTGGCTCAGATGGAGGCTCTGAATTACACCGCTGCCGGCAATCTCGATGATGAAGCGGCCGCGCCGCGTCTTGCGCAAAGACGCGCGGCTCTGGCGCCTTGGGTCAATCAGGACACGCGCATCGTTCTGCCGGATGTCGCCTTTCAGATCGCCGCCGAAATCAGGCTCGGTCAACAGCAATTGCAGCTCATCTATGCGGGGCCAGCGCATTCGATGAGCGACATCATGATGCTTATACTCCCCGAGCGCGTGCTGTTTGCCGGTGACATCGTCCAAAACGGCCGCATTCCTTATATGGCGAGCGCCGCCGTCGATACGCGCAATTGGCTCAAAGGTCTCGACAAGGTGGCGACGCTTGATCCGCGCTTCATTATTCCTGGACATGGGCGGACATCGACCAGCGCCACCGATGCCATCACCTTCACCCGCGATTACATCCGCTTTTTGCGGCAGGCCATGGGGGGCGCGGTGAAGCAATGGACCGAATTCGATGCCGCCTACCAAGCCGTCGACTGGTCGCTCTATCGCGGACTTCCAGCATTCGAGGCCAGCAATCGCGGCAACGCCTATCGGGTCTTCCTGGATATCGAACAGGAGAGCCTGGCTGACCCGTCGGGGAAAGCCGGATCACAATGACCGAAGGGCGATTTGTTTGGACGGAACTGGCTACATTAAATTTTGCTCAGAAAACGTCTGTTTTTGATGAAATGGCCTGGAAGGCTATTCACCGTAGTAAGCTAAAGATAAACATTTGAGCGGCGGCGTCAGGTCTTCCGACAGCTCTGGGCGCAAGCCGGTCAGCGGATGCTCGAAACCGCTCCTTAGTGACAGGCGCCCTGGAAAGCTCACTCCTGCATCACATAGGTGTAGAAGCGGATTGATCCGTCCGGTTCGACCTCGCGGAAGAGGCCTTGCACCTCGGCTTCGAATCCGGGAAACAGGTTGGCGCTCTGTTCGAACATCTTGAGGTAGTCCAGCATCGGCTTGGCCCGCGCACCGAGACGCTCGCCTGGTACGATCGTCGCGATGCCTGGCGGATAGACAACGAACAGCGTGGTCGCAACGCGGTCCGTGATCGCGCTGATCGGCAGATAGTCGACTTTGTTGCGCACGAGGCTGCGCGCGGCCTCATGTGGCGGCACGACCATCTCGGGTAGGTGCGCGGGCTCGAACTGCTGCCGCTGGAGCGTGCTGACGTTGGCGCCACGATAGAAGGCATGCATCTGGGCGCAGAGGTCCCGCAGACGCATATCGCGGTACCGCACGGGCCGACGGACGACGAACTCCGGCATGACTTCCTCAAGCAGAGCGTTGTCGTCGTGCAAACGCTTAAATGCCGCGAGGGCGCTGAGCAGCGTGCCGGCCTTGCTGGACTCGACGCCGGGCGTCAGCAGGAAAAGCAGCGAGTTGAGATCGTTCTTCTCCGCGACGACGCGGTTCTCGCGGAGATATTGAGCGACGACAGGCGCCGGGATGCCGTGGTCGGCATAGGCACCCGTTCGCCTGTCGAACCCCGGCGTCAGGATGATCAGTTTGCTGGGATCGGTCATGGCAAAGCCTGCCGTCACATGGCCGAAGCCGTGCCACGCCGCGCCCGGCATAATGGCCCAATGTCGGGCGTCGCTGGCGAGTTCGTCGGTGGTGAGGCTCTCCCATGGCACCTCGCACGCCGGATCGTCGGGTCCAGACCCCGGGACGCTGACGACATCAGGAACGAAAGGTTCGAAGAACCAACGTCGCGCCGGGTCGGATTCCTTCTGTTCATATTCGCGGCGGATCGCGCGCAGCTTTTTGCGTATCTCTATGCCGAGCCGGACCGTATCATCCCAGAGGATCATTCCGGAGCGGCCCTTCATCATCTGCGCGCCGACGTCGAGCGACGCGAAAATAGGATAGAAGGGCGAGGTCGAGGCGTGCTGCATGAAGCTCTCGTTGAAGCGGCGGTGCTCTACCCTGCGGCGCTGGCCCTTGATGTGCCGGTCCCTGACATGGATCTGCGAGGCTTGGGAGAAGCCTGCGAGTTGCTTGTGCGTCGACTGCGTCGCGACGATGCCCGGCGAGCCCTCCCCGAGTTCTTTCAGGCCCATGGCAAAGCGGCCGGCATAGAGCGGGTGGAACTTCATGAAGCCAGCCCATGCCTCGTCGAAGAGCACGTAGTCGCAGAGGTGGCCGATCCGGGCGAGGATCATCTCCGCGCTGTAGATCGTTCCGTCATAGGTGCACTGTTCGATGACCGCGACCCGGAAGGGCCGCGGCTTTTGCCACGCCTCGGGATCGGTCACATGGGGGTTCAGCCGGATCTTCTCCCGGATCGCCGCTTCGTCCAACGCCTCACTGTAGATCGGCCCGATTAACCCGTAGCAGTTGCGGTCCGTTTCCAGGTAGATGGGAATGCCGCCGCTGATCAGCAGCGCACCGTGGTGGGCGGCCTTGTGATTGTTGCGGTCGAACAGGACGAGGTCGCCCTCGGCCACCAGGGCGCCCAGCACCACCTTATTGGATGAGGACGTCCCGTTCAGGACGAAATAGGTCTTCTCCGCGCCGAAGATTGCGGCGGCCTCTTGCTGAGCCTTGAGGGCCGGTCCCTCATGCGTGAGCAAGTCGCCAAGCTCAAGAACCGAATTGTCGAGGTCATCGCGGAACACCGCCTCGCCAAGGTGTTCGACGAAAATCCGCCCGATCGGGCTGCGGCTATAGAAGATGCCGCCGTTATGCCCCGGGCAGGTCCAGAGTTGGTTGCCTTCCTCGGCGTAATCGACGAGCGCACCGAAGAAGGGCGTCTTCAATGTTGCCGCATATTGCTTCAGGCGACTGATCAGGTTGCGCGCAATGAACTCCGGCGTCTCCTCCGAGAGGAAAATGTAGCCGTCGATAAAATCAAGCACCTCGACCGGGATGTCTTCGAGGCGCTTGCGGCGGACGAGGATCACGATCGGCATCTCGAGGCCGCGGCCGCGCATCAGATTGATCAGCGCCGCCGTCTTTCCTTCGAGCCCGCGCTTGCCCCAGTCGACCACCATGCAGCCGATCGCGGCGTCGGTCTGGACTGCCATCTCGGCATCCTCAACGCGCCTCGCCTTAACGACCTGGAACCCGTCATCCTCTACGGCTGCGATGATTCTCTGAAGGCGCGCACCTTCGAGGTCGTCGGCGTCGAAGCCGGGTACGCAGACCAGAAAAGTGAAACGTCTGAAGAAATCCATCGCCACGCACCCTTTGTTAAAGCGCTTGATCGGATTGTCCCATGACAGCCGCGTGACAGACCCGCGTGCCGCGTCTTTCCGACATTATTGGACCTATTCACCCGCCGACCTCCGGTCGCGCGGGCTTTTGTGCCTGCGTGGCTCTTCACATAAAGGAATTTAGCCATGCGACATGATATGGCGCGTATCCTCGTAGAACGCCCCCGCTATGGCGGCAATTATGAAATCTCCTATGGGTCAGATTTCAGCTAAGCAATACCGCCGCTGTGTAACGATGTAGCAACTGGTCACGCCTCCTAGATCTCCATGACGGCTTCATAGAGCGTCGTGCCGCCATAGCGTGTCTTGAGATCTTCCGGCGATCCTTGCTCGACAATGCGGCCGAAACGCATGACGACCACAAGATCGCAGAGGCGCTCGACCTCGGTGAGATTATGCGAGGTCAGCAGGATCGTCGCATGATGTTTCTCCCGATAGGCTTCGAGCCGCTGATGAATGAAAGCGGCGCGATCGGGGTCGAGCGAGGCGGTCGGCTCATCGAGCAGAAGAAGATCGGGCTCGTTGAGCAGCGCCTTGGCGATGGCGACGCGGGTTTTCTGTCCGGACGACAGCGTGCCGAACGCCCGATCCATGATGTCGCCGAGCTCGAATTCATGCGCGAGCTGGGCGAGGCGATGTTTGGCGTCCTTGACGCCATAGAGCCGCGCGAAGACCAGGAGATTCCGCCGGACGCTGAGGCGCGCCGGCATGTTCAGATAGGGGCTTGCGAAATTCATCCGATGCAGCACCTTGTAGGGCTCCCGCACAATGTCGGCGCCGAAGACGCTCACTGAGCCGCTTGAGGGCGCGATAAGACCCATGATGGTGAAGATCGTCGTGGTCTTGCCGGCGCCATTGCAGCCGATGAAGCCGACTGTCGCGCTTTCGGGAATGGTCAGGCTGATGTCGTCGAGCGCGCGGATGCTCTTATAATCCTTCACCACGCTTTTGAGAGCGACGGCGGTGGTCTGTGGCGCTGTGCCGGCGGCGGGCCCTTCGGCCGCGCCTTTCAATGCGATGATTTGTGCGCTGTTCGTTTGCATGGCCATGGTCTTTCAAAATCAAGAAAATCAATCGCCGAAGGCGACAAGGGCGCCGCGCTTTCGCGCATCACGCAGCAGGAAGATGAAGGTGCCGACGGCGGCGGCCAGATAGGCGGCGTCGAGGCCAAAGCTTTTCAGCATGAGATCGCCACGGAACGCGCCGTCGAGGATTGCGTCGCGCAGTCCTTCGAAGACGTAAGTCGGCGACAGCATCCAGGAGATCGGTTGCAGCCAATGCGGCAAGATCCAGACGGGATAATAGACGCAGCAGAGCGGCAGTAGCAGCATGACGAGCGACCAGGCGAGGCTCTCCGCGCCCATCCCATAGCGCAGCACGAGACCGCAGACCGCGAGCCCGATCGCCCAAGCGGTGAGGATGAGGCTGACGAAAAACATCGCGAGCGCGAGGCCAAGCGCGTAGATGTTGAAATGGAAGAGCAGAAAGGCGAAGGCCGTCACCGGCACGATGCCGAT
Source organism: Methylovirgula sp. (assembly GCA_052144065.1). Taxonomy (GTDB): domain Bacteria; phylum Pseudomonadota; class Alphaproteobacteria; order Rhizobiales; family Beijerinckiaceae; genus Methylovirgula. The sequence continues at coordinate 16,332 of JBKQRA010000149.1, forward strand.
CATGAGGCGCAGCAGGCTGACGAGCATGAGCGCGGCGACGAGTTCGATCGGTCGCAGCGGGCTCATCATGAGATTGCCGATGTTGCGCGACCAGATCTCCTCGAGAAAGGAGATCGAGAATCCGAGCTGGCCGCGAAACAGCACATCCCACAGCAGGACGGCGCCGACGAATGTGCCGGAGACCATCGCGAAGGACGAGTGATCCTGCGATAGGAAGAGCTGCAGAAAGCCCCAGACGAGCATCTGCATCACCGGCCAATAGACGAGTTCGAGAAGCCGCGGCCAGGACGTCTGCAGCAGATAGCAATGGCGCAGCACAACGGCACCGATACGGCTTGCCGATCCGGTCATGGTGGTTGTCCTCAAGCTCGAAAATAGGGACTCGGAGCAGGATGGGCGGATCGCTCACCGGGGGGCGCGGCGACCGCATGGGAAGCCAACGGGCTATCCCCGCCGCATCCTGCTCCGAGAAGGGGCGGCACGAGTCTCTCGCAACGTGCCGCCTCAGCTCGCCATCTCGCGGCGGATCGGCCGCCGCTTGCCGGTCTTCGCAGGAAATTCCGACAGGACTTTCGCTTGCGCCTTCACTCTATGCTCGAGGCAGAGGCCCAAGAGCTGCTCAAGATGACCGACAGAGGCGAGGATCTTCGCTTCCGAAATGCCGGCGCCCAGGATGAAACGCGCCTCGACCACGTCATGCGCCTTCTGGATGATCTCGAACTGCTGCAGATTGATGTTGCAGTCGAACATCCAGCGATAGGTGATGTCGAGGATGCTGCCGGCCGGCACCATGCGCCCATAGGCATTGATGAAGGCGTCATTCATGCGCCCATCGATGCTCTCCAGCTGCTTCCAGCTGATGCCGCAGCCATCCGGCTCCGCCGGTTCGGTGATCAGATCGCCCTGCATGTAGCGGATGAAGGGCATCGCCTCATTGAGGAGATTGGTGATCACCGCCAGTCCGGACGTGCCCTTGATCTGCGGCGCGAGCGTCACCGGATCGACGTCGTCGAGCCTGACCGAATCCTCGCAGACATGATAATGGCCGCAGGGCAGTTCGAGCGCGATGCGCGTCGCTTCTTCAGAGCTATATTCATCGAGCACCGGAATGCCGAGCTTCTTCGACCATTCCTGCCGCGACGCCTTCGCCGAATATTCGGAGTGTGTCACCGCGAGAGTGAGCGAAGAGCCGAACTGATCCGCATAGGGCAGCAGTGCTTCGAGATTCGACGGATAGCAGGACAGAATTTTCGGCGCGAGTGCTTTCAGATGCTGTGCCACACGCTCCGGCGGAATGACGCTCGAAATGAAGGCGCCGACATAATCCTTGCCGATCGACGGGAACCACCACGGCACCGTATAGACATGCGTCAAGAGATCGGCGGGGCCATATTTCAAGCCGCTCTGCAGCGCGAACTGGCGCACGCCCTGGATCGTGTCGGTGACGATCGCATCGGGATCGACGCGGATCAGCAGCGTCTGCCCGGATGAGCCGGAAGAGCGCGTCGGGAAGAGATCTTCCATTTTGTAATTCGGATTGACACAGCGTCCCGGAAAAGCGGCGACGAGTTCGCTCTTGGTGATGATCGGGATGAGATTGATGTCATCCGGCGTCTTCAGATCCGACGGATGAAAGCCGGCCGCCTGATATTTCTCGCGATAGACCGGAATGTCCGCATAGGCCATTTCGACCAGATATTTGATGCGGGCGAATTGCTTCAGCTGGATCTGCGCTTGCGGCAGGAAAGGATGCTGCATGCAGGGGCCGATATAGGCGTCGAAGGCCTCGTTGAGGCTCGTCGTCATCTCGCCGCTGACGGAGAAATAGGGCGGGCGTGTGTGCTCCGACTCCCAAATTTCAATCGGGCCGCCGTCGAGAACGGGAGTCTCGGTGGTCGGCGGGGCGCTGGTTCGCGTTTCGGCCGTCTTGGTGTTGTCGGGCAGTAGAGCGCTGCCACCGGAAGCGAATTGATCGAGCATTGTAATGTCCCTCGCCAAAATGGGCGTCGCGAATCTGCGAAGCCTTCCTCCCTTCGTCGGGGAGACGCGCGGCGAGGTTCATCGTGCCGTAGATTTATTTCTGGCGAGGGTGCCGCTGCTAGCGGGCGAGGGCGCGCGGCAAGGGCAGATAAGCGATCCGATCGTGGTCGATGGCTGCTTCGGCCGAAGCGGCGACATCGAGCAGGGCGAAATAGGTTTCGCGCGGGTGTTCCGTGAGGAACAGGCGCAAGACGAGCAACAGATCCGCGGCACGACCATTCAGGTCGAGCGCAAGGGCCGATTTCAAATCGGCGCAGATCAGATCTCTGACTTTCGCGGCGCCTTCAGCGATATATTGCATATAGGTCGCAAGCAGCGCGTGATGCTTCGGCCCAAGCGCTGGCCCCAAAATGAGCTCGCTTGAGGTCAACCCCGTATGTTCTGCACACTCAGCAACTGACATCATCGGATTTCCTCCGGACCCGACATTTCGCTCGTTGGCGCAAAATATTTTTGTGGAGATCGACTCGGCCTAAAGAATCTTGTGTCGTCAAGCGGAGCCGTAAGTATTCACGCAAGAGTTTGTGGAGAATTTAACAACTTACTGCTGTGCAACCGATGCGATCTGATACATCAGTTGACGTCATGTGATAGCTGCATGGCGATCTAGGAAATGTCACACGCCGCTAGCGCACGCCCTCTGGCGTGATCGTCTCGACGATCGACGCGTCGAGCTTCTCATAATCGTGGTAATGGATCGTGGCATAGAGCTCGACGCGCGTCTGCATGCGCTCCAGCTCATTTTGCGTGCCGCCGTCACGCTTGATCGCCGCATAGAGATGTTCATGCGCCTTGGCGGCGGCGCGCAGCGCGCTGACCGGCCAGATCACCATGGCATAGCCCATCGCTTCGAATTCGGCCGCGGTAAAGAAGGGCGTCTTGCCGAATTCCGTCATATTGGCGAGCAGTTTGACGCCGGGCAGACGCCGCGCGAATTCCTTGAACATCTTCGCATCATAAAGCGCTTCGGGGAAGATCGCGTCGGCGCCGGCATCGAGATAGAGTTTGGCGCGCGCGACCGCACCATCGAGGCCTTCGCTCGCCGCGGCATCGGTGCGCGCAATGATAACGAGATTGCGCCGCGCCTTGACGGCGGCTGCGATTTTGGCCGCCATGTCGCGCGGATCGGCGAGCTTCTTGTCGTTGAGATGGCCGCATTTCTTCGGCAGCAGCTGATCCTCGATATGAACAGCCGCGGCGCCCGCATCCTCGAAAGTGCGGACCATGTGCATCACGTTCAGCACTTCGCCATAGCCGGTATCGCCATCGACGAGCACCGGGAGATTGGACGAGCGCGCGACCTGCCGGATAAAGAAGGCGACTTCATCGACAGTGATGATTCCAAGATCTGGCAGACCCATGGAGGCGGTCATCGCAGCGCCCGACAGATAGAGACTCTCGAAGCCGGCATCGCGCGCCTGCGCGGCGGCAAGACCATTATAGGCGCCGGGCAATTGCAGGATCTGCGGGCGATTGAGAAGGGCGCAAAAGCGCGCCCCGGCGGGTTCATCTGGCAGATCGCTGCCGACGAGATAGGTCATGATCTAAGTATCCTTATGCGGCCTTCACATCGGACGTGCGCCGCTGCGCAAGCGGCGTGAAGGGCCGCGGCTCGGGCCCGGTATAATTGGCTGTCGGCCGGATGATCTTGCCATCGGCGCGCTGCTCGATCACATGCGCCGCCCAGCCGGTCGTCCGCGCAATGACGAAGAGCGGCGTGAACATTGCCGTTGGCACACCCATCAGATGATAGGAGACGGCGCTAAACCAGTCGAGATTGGCGAACATCTTCTTGCCGTCATGCATGACTTTTTCGATGCGCTCGGCGATCTCATATTGGATCTGCGAGCCGACCGAAGCCGACAGGCTTCGTGCGACGCGTTTGATCACCTCATTGCGCGGATCGGCGATCGTATAGACCGGATGGCCGAAGCCGATCACGACTTCCTTCGCCTCCAGCCGCCGCTTGATGTCGGCTTCGGCTTCGTCCGCCGTCGCATAGCGGCGCTGGATCTCCAGCGCGACCTCGTTGGCGCCGCCATGCTTTGGCCCGCGCAGCGCGCCGATGGCGGCGGTGATCGCTGAATAAATGTCAGAGCCCGTGCCGGCGACGACGCGCGCGGTAAAGGTGGAGGCATTGAATTCATGCTCGGCATAGAGATTGAGCGATGTGTGCATCGCCCGGACCGTATCCGGTACTGGCGACTTGCCATGCAGGAGATGCAGGAAGTGGCCGCCGACTGTGTCGTCTTCGGTTTCGACATCGATGCGCTTGCCGTGATGCGACCAATGATACCAATAGAGCAGCATTGAGCCGAGGCTTGCGATGAGCTGATCGGCAATGTCACGGGCGCCAGCGGCGGAATGGCCGGCCTCTTCCGGCAGCACGCAACCGAGAGCTGAAACTCCGCTGCGCATGACATCCATGGGATGGGTCGCCGCCGGCAAGGCTTCAAGAATCGTCTGCACGGCATGCGGCAGGCCGCGCAAAGATTGAAGCTTCGCCTTATAGGCCAAAAGCTCCGCAGCATCGGGCAGCGTGCCATGGACGAGGAGATGGGAAATCTCTTCGAACTGGCAGCTTTCCGCTATGTCGAGAATGTCATAGCCGCGATAGTGTAGATCGTTGCCGCTGTGGCCGACCGTGCAGAGCGCGGTGTTGCCGGCGACAACGCCCGAGAGCGCGACGGATTTCTTCGGCGCCGGACCGGCCGGCTTTGGGGCTTCCGCATTCATGGGCTGTCTCTCTTCAATGATCGTTTCAAACCGATGTTCGCTGCAATATTTTAGAACAGTCCAGGCAGGCCCTTCTTCAACGCGTCGGGCGTCACAGTGATATTGAGCCCTGCCAGCTCGCTGGCTTTCAGCGAGGGCAGCCGCTGGACGACGTCAAGGAAGCGCTTCATTTCTGCGGGTTCAAGCAGATCCTTTGTCAGGGTCTCGAATTTCTGAATATAGTTGGGCCGTGTCCAGGGTATGGCGCCAAGCGGATGTGCATTGGCAACCGCCAGCTCGTCTGAAAATTCCGTTCCATTCTTCAGGCGGATGGTGATCCGGCCGCCGAAGGCCTTTCGTACCGGATCCGGCGTATGATAGCGCTCGGTCCAGCGCGGATCTTCCACCGTCCTGATCTTCTGCCACAGCCGCACCGTGTCCGGCCGCTGCGCCCGCTCCGGCAGATAGGAGCGCACATGATGCCATGTGCCGTCCTGCAGGGCGACGGCGAGAATATACATGATCGAATGATCGAGCGTCTCGCGCGAGGCCCGCGGATCGAATTTCTGCGGATCGTTCGAGCCTGTGCCGATCACATAATGGGTGTGGTGGCTCGTCTCGACGACGATCTCCTCGACGGCGTCCCAATCGCTGATCTTCTGGCCGAGACGGAAGGCGAGATCGATCAGCGCCTGGCTTTGATATTCGGCCGAATGTTCCTTGGTATAGCTTTCGAGAATGGCGCGTTTGGCTTCGCCCGGACCCGGAAGCAAAACATGATAAAGCGCCTTCGGGCCGCCGAGCATCCAGGCGATGACGCTGTCCTCGCCCTCGTAGATCGGGCTCGGCGCGCCTTCGCCGCGCATGGCGCGGTCGACGGCTTCGATCGCGAGCTTGCCGGCATGGGCGGGAGCGAACGCTTTCCAAGAGCTGATCTCGCCTTTGCGGCTTTGGCGCGTTGCCATCGTGACATGCAGAGCGTGCTGCACGGATTGATAAATGATCTCCGTCGGCAGGCCGAGCAGCGTGCCGAGCCCCGCCGCGGCGGAGGGCCCCAAATGCGCGACATGATCGATCTTATGTTCATGCAGGCAGATGGCGCGGGTCAGATTGACCTGGATTTCATAGCCAGTCGCGATGCCGCGCAGAAGCTGATGCCCGTCGCAGCGCATCTGCTGCGCGACGGCGAGAACCGGCGGGATATTATCGCCGGGATGGCTGTAGTCCGCGGCAAGAAAAGTGTCGTGATAATCGAGTTCGCGGACGGCGACGCCGTTCGCCCAGGCCGCCCATTCCGCATGAACGCGAGTATCTCCGGCGACGCCGAAGAGCGTCGCACCATTGGCGCGCGGATGCGCCAGCGCTTGATCGCGCGCCGTGATGATCGGATGGCGGTTGAGCGAGGCGATGGCGACAGACGCATTGTCGATGATCCGGTTGATGATCATCTCGGCGACATCGGCTGGCACCGCGACCGGGTCGCTGGCGACTTCGGCGATCTTCCAGGCAAGCTGCTCTGCGCGCGGTAGGCGTTCGCTTTCGCGATGGACGGTGATGTCATAGGTCTGCATCGGCGGGCCCTCCCTTTCTTGTTATAGTTGCGAATAACACATGCCAATGCTACGCATAAAACTGTCAAAGCTGGTTATATCTCGTCTAGCTATTTGCAAAGTTTGCAAATCAAATGCGTTCAGCAAGGCCCAAGAAGATCTTTGCCGGCGAACGGTTGCGGCGGTTGCGCGACAGTCGCCGCCTGAGCCAGGCGGAGCTAGCGCGGCGTCTCGGCCTTTCGTCCAGCTATCTCAATCAGATCGAGAATGATCATCGGCCGCTCGCAGCCGCGATCCTGCCGCGGCTCTGCGATCTCTTCGGCGTCGAGCCGGAATATTTCTCCGATGTCGAGGATGTGCGCCACGCCGCTGATCTGCGCGAGGCGAGCGGCGATCCGATGTTCGGCGACAGGCTGATTTCGCATGCGGAAGCAGAGGCGGCGGTCCGCGCCGCGCCGCAGGTCGTGCAGCGATTCATGCAGCTATATCGCGCCTGGCGCGCGGTCAATGAAGAGCAGGCGGTGTCGCGCAGCAAAGAGCAAAGCGTTTCCGATGAGGAGCCGGCGCCCTCGCGTCTGCCCTATGACGATGTGCGCGATTGGGTGCAATCGCGCCGCAATTATTTCGACGGCCTCGATCGCGCCGCCGAAGAGCTGGCCGAAGCGCAGAATTTCGGCCACGACAATCTGCGTGATGAGCTCGCAAGCTACCTGCGCACGAAGCATGGGATCGACGTCGAACGTGTTTCCGGGCTGCTGGAGCATGGTTTGTTGTGGCGGCTCGACCGCGGCCCGCGCAAGCTCTTCCTCGCGGCGGAGCCGGCCTCCGAACGGCAAGCTTTCGCGCTCGCCCATGTCATCGGGCTGATCGAGCAGAAGATGCAGATCGGGAGGCTCATTCAAAGTGCAGGTCTCGGCAGCGAAGAGGCGCGCGCCCTGGCACGCGTCGGGCTCGCCAATTATTTCGCTGGCGCTTTGATGCTGCCCTACCGGCATTTTTTGAGTGAGGCGCAGGTGGCGCGCTATGACATCGAGCGTTTGCAGAGCCGGTTCGGCGTCACCTTCGAACAGATCTGCCATCGGTTGAGTACGCTGCAACGGCCGCGCGCTTCGGGTATTCCCTTCTGGTTTTTGAAGACGGACATTGCCGGCAATGTCTTGAAGCGCAGCAGCGCGACACGGTTTCAATTCGCGCGCTTCGGCGGCGCTTGTCCACTGTGGAATGTTTATCATGCCTTTGCCCAGCCGGGCCGTGTTTCCGTGCAGCTCGCTCGGACGCCGGACGGCGTCACCTATCTCAGCATCGCGCGCACCGTCGGGCCGAGCGGCAACTCCTTTTTGAGTCGGCCGCGTGCCGTTGCGATCGGTCTTGGCTGCGAGATCGATTATGCGCGCCAGACGGTCTATTCGATCGGGCTTAACCTCGATGATCCGGATGCCGCCGATCCGATCGGGCCGGGATGTCGGACCTGCGAGCGCGGCGATTGCCGCCACCGCGCCGTGCCGCCGCTCGGACGCTCGCTCGATGTCGGCAATGCCGAGCGCGGCGTGCTGCCTTATCGCATCATCGAATAGGCGTTCGCTAAAGCCAAGCCGTGGCTCCCTTTTGGAACATTTCGTCCCGGCGCAGGTTAGCGGCGCGATGGGAGGAGGTGTCGCAAGGCCCAAGATCGCGATACGCCGATCGCGGTTTCCGCTGAAAAGGCGCGGCAGGGCGAGATTATTCTGCGCAAACGCTGGCAGCGTGTGGTCTTCATCTGCGGCCTGATCGGCATTATCGTCGTGATCGTGGTGGCGCAGCTCATTGCGAGGCATTAGCGCCAAAGCTCCAACCCGAGAGCATGCGCATGGCCGGCAACAATGACTCTCCGAGCAACCCGCCGCAATTGATGGATTTGCCGGTCGAGCTTGCGGGCGAGGGCCACCGCAGCGAAAAAGATTCGCTCGGCGATGTCGCGGTGCCGGCGCATCGCTATTGGGGCGCGCAGACGCAACGCAGCCTGCATCATTTCGCAATCGGCAGCGATCTGATGCCGAAGGCCGTCTATCATGCCTATGGCATCATCAAGAAGGCTGCCGCGCTCGTCCATGTCGCGACAGGCGATATGGAGGCCTGGAAAGCAGAGGCGATCATCAAGGTTGCGGATGAGATCGTCGCCGGCAGGCTCGACGATCACTTCCCCTTGCGGCTTTGGCAGAGCGGTTCCGGCACGCACACCAACATGAATATCAACGAGGTGATCGCCAACCGCGCCAATCATCTTTTGGGCGGCAAGCCGGGTCAAAATGCACCGATCCATCCAAACGATGATGTGAACAAGGGTCAGTCGAGCAACGATACATTTCCCACTGCCATGCATATCGCCTCGATCGCTGCGCTCGATCATCGGCTTCTGCCGCAGCTGGAAGCCTTGGCGGATGCCATAGAGCGCAAGGCCGAAGACTGGCGCGACGTCGTCAAGATCGGCCGGACGCATTTGCAAGATGCCGTACCTTTGACCGTCGGTCAGGAATGGTCCGGCTATGCGCAGCAATTGCGCGATGCCCTCGGCGAGGTTTTACACGCGCGCAAGGGCTTGCTGGAACTAGCCATCGGCGGAACGGCTGTCGGCACCGGTCTTAATGCGCCGCCGGGCTTCAGCCTGCAGATGGCGGAAAAGATCGCCGAGCTGACCGGCGTTCCTTTCGTCACCGCGCCCAACAAATTCGCGGCGCTGGCTTCGCTCGATTCCATGGTGCGGGCGAGCGCCGCTTTGCGCGGCGTGGCGGTCGCGCTGATGAAGATTGCCAATGACATGCGTTGGCTCGCCTCAGGGCCGCGCTGCGGCCTTGGCGAACTGGAGCTGCCGCAGAATGAGCCCGGCAGTTCGATCATGCCGGGCAAGGTCAATCCGAGCCAATGCGAAGCGCTCGTGATGATCGCTATTCAGGTGATCGGCGAAGACACGGCCATTGCCTTTGCCGGCAGCCAGGGCAATTTCGAGCTGAATGTCATGCGCCCGCTGATCATCGGCAATTTCTTGCATTCCGCCGGCATTCTGGCTGGCGGAGCCGAAATGTTCCGAATCTTCTCGGTGGAAGGCACGCGGCTCAACACAAAGCGCATCACCGATTATGTAGAGAGCTCCGTCATGCTCGTCACGGCGTTGAGCCCGCTGATCGGCTATGACAAGGCTTCCAAGATCGCGCATATGGCGTCGGAAGAAGGCCTGACGCTCAAGGAGGCGGCACTCAAGTCCGGCTATGTCGACGCGGAGACATTCGACCGTCATGTCCGGCCGCGCGACATGACCGGCAAGGGCGTCGCCGGTGCGTGACGCGCTCGCGTCAGGCGAAATCGGCTGCGAGCGCCTTGCGCACATCTTCCGGCAGCACCGCCATATGGCTATAGGCCGGATGCGAGAAGCCGAGGATCACCTGCGTATCGGCCTTGCGGAATGCCTCGATCTGCTCTTTCGTGAAAGGGAAATGCACGAATTGCACGGATGAGGCTTTGCCTTCCTCCGTCGTGCGGTCCTGATCCTGCTCGGCGACACCTACGATCTTCTCGCCAGCGAAGGAGAGAAAGGCTGCGTTCTCGATGCCGCCGAGGCCTGCGAGCACGCGCGCCCGGCGCAGCGGATCGTCGATCTCGATCATGAATGTCGCGACAAGTTCCTGACCGTTCGGGATCAGCGGATTATAGGCAGCAAGCTCGTCCTTGGCCTGCTCTTCGCCGCCCTTTTCGATGTAGAGCATTTCATGCACCTGCATCCACATCGTGTCGAAGTTCTCGAAATAGAACGTCGCGAAGGGCCCGACCTCGACGCGGCGGAAGCGCTTCTTCTCCGACATCTCGCGCCGCTTATCCTTGCGGATACTGCCATATTCCGCTATCGGCAGAATATCGGCCATGGTGAGGCTACGCTTCTCCATGTTCTTGCATCTCCGCTACGCTGACATTCAAAAACCGAGCCCGTAGGCCCGGGCGAGAAGTTCGATCGGGTGGGTCGTAAGAGCAGGGACCTTCGCCGCGCCGTCGAGCTTCTCGATGCCTTGCGCGATATGAATGCCTGCCAGCGGACATTCGGAGCTGAGGCTGGCCTTCTTGCCGTCATGCGCCTGCTGCGCCACCGGGCGGCCGACTTTCAGCGCCGTCTCGAAGTTCTCCGTGCGATAGCCCCAGGAGCCGCCATGGCCCGAGCAGCGCTCGATCACCTGCAGATCTGCGCTCGGGATAAGACGCAGCATTTCGGCCGCTTTTTGTCCCATGTTCTGCGCCCGCGAATGACAGGAGATATGCAGCGCAACGGAAGTGTCGATCGGCTGCAGACCTGGCGCCATGCCCTCCTTGCGAGCGATATCGACGATATATTCGCTGAGATCGAACGTGGCCTTCGACAAAGTTTGGACGGCCTCGTCCTTCGGCAGGATGAGCGGCCATTCGAATTTCAGCATCAAGGCGCAAGAGGGTACCGAGGCGATGATGTCATAGCCTTTGGCGATCCAGGGCTGCATCGCGGCGGCAACGATCTTTGCGGCTTCGGCAACCGCAGCGATATTGCCTTGCTCCAGCATCGGCATGCCGCAGCAATGCGGATAGACGATCTCCGTCTCGACGCCATTCTTGGCGAGCACGGCGCGGGCGGCAAGGCCGACCTGCGGATCGTTGTAATTTGTAAAGCAGGTCGCGTAGAGCACCGCCTTGCGGCCGGCGGCTGGCGCAGCCTTGTCGACGACGGGCGGATTCTTGCGCGTCAGCTCTTCAAAGCTTTTCGACTGGTATTTCGGCAGATGAGCTTCGTGATGCAGGTCGGCGGTCTTTTCGAGCACGCCGCGCATGAGCTTGTTGCCGGCGCTCGTAGCCCAATTGGCGAGCGGCGCGACATAGGCGGCGAGCTTGCCGTTGCGGTCGGTCTTGGCGAGCTCGCGTTCGGAGAGCTGGATCTCGCCCTTCTTCTGCTCGACGGCGCGGGCGCGCAGCATCAGATGCGGAAAGTCGAGATCGAAAGGATGCGGCGGCACATAGGGACATTTCGTCATGAAACACATGTCGCACAATGTGCAGGCGTCGATGACCGGCTTGAAACTTTCGCTCGGCACCGAGTCGAGTTCGCCGGTTTTCGATTCATCGATCAGATCGAAGAGGCGTGGGAAGGAATCGCAGAGATTGAAGCAGCGCCGGCAGGTGTGGCAGATGTCGAAGACACGCCGCAGCTCGGTATCGAGCTTTGCCTCATCGTAAAAATCCGGATCTTCCCAGGCAATGGGATGCCTGGTCGGCGCAGCAAGGCCGCCTTCCCTCATGATCGGCTCTTCCGGTTGAGTAGAGGAGAGACATTGGCGATCCACATCGGCGATTCGATGTCGAACACCGTCTTAAAGAAGACGGCCCCATGGCATGCGCCACGAGGCCGTTTGCAACATCTTACTTGAGTTCGTCGAGCGCTTTCTGGAAGCGGCCGGCATGCGAACGCTCAGCCTTGGCGAGCGTCTCGAACCAATCGGCGATCTCGCCGAAGCCTTCTTCGCGCGCCGTGCGCGCCATGCCCGGATACATGTCGGTGTATTCGTGCGTCTCGCCAGCGACCGAAGCCTTCAGATTGTTGGAGGTGCCGCCGATCGGCAGGCCGGTGGCGGGATCACCGACAGCCTCGAGGAATTCGAGATGACCGTGCGCGTGGCCCGTCTCGCCTTCGGCGGTCGAACGGAACACAGCCGCCACGTCATTGTAGCCTTCGACGTCGGCCTTTTGTGCGAAATAGAGATAGCGACGGTTCGCCTGCGATTCACCGGCGAAGGCGTCCTTCAAATTGCCTTCCGTCTTGCTGCCTTTGAGTTCAGCCATGTCACACTCCCATGCAAATCCTGATAAGCAAATTCTGCTCACCGCAAGCCGATGAAACAAACGCTTAAAGCCTAGCCATCACCAGCTTAGAATTATTCTAAAACTAGACTGCACGGAAAGTCAACAGCCCGAATACGGCGGCGGCGACGCTATTTTCCCGCTGTGTCTTTGCGCGTCCATCGCCTCATGCGGTGCGCCGCGCAACGCAAAAACTTTGCGTTGCGGAAGTGCCCGGCCAACGCTTGGGCGCGCTCGAAATTACTTCACGTCAATCGGATCGATCTGGTTGGCGACATTGGCCGCGGCAAGAGTCGTTGTCGCGATATCGGCGACGTCGTGTGCGGCTTCGACACTGGCTTCGAACATGTCGCAGCTAGCTTGCGTCATATCGCGCGGCAGATCGGCGAGCAAGGAGCCGATACGGCGCGAGCCTTCGGTAAAAGATTGGAGCATGGCCGTCACATATTTCGCTTGAATGGCCACGAGGTCGTTCATGTGCCGCGCACCGCGCACATCCTCGAAGAGACAACGCGTCCGTTCCAATGATGTGGCGGAGAGATCGGCGAAAGTGCCGGCCAAGCGGCGCATGTTCTCGGCGGCGGCTGGAAAGTCGCCGGCAACAAGCGCGAATTGCGATGTCATTGGAGACACGAGCGTCGGCACAATGTGGGGGTCGGATGTCGCACCTGCTGCAAAACTCTGCTCGTGCTGCATTGCCGTGATCCCTCTTGTTATCGGCCGCCGCGAAAGATTTCGCGGGACGCGGCCTCTCCACGCTCAAACCTCAACCAGTTTCCGAAGGACTTTCTATCAGCGGCCTATTCCAAGTATTTCAACGTAGAACGCCCGATGGCCGGACGCATGACTCCGATCAATCGAATTACGATTCGGACCGAGCTTCATCGTCGCAGGCCGCCGCCTTCCCAAGGATTGGAGCAAAAGGCCGACGGCCGGTCAAAAGAAATCTGGCGAGAGAGAGGTGACGTCTGACCGTCAGCCGGACGTCACGCAACTGTCGCAGAAAATGCTCAAGCCGCACTCGCGGTCTCCCGCAAAGCATCGCTGACGGCAGTCAGCGCCGACTCTGCCGCGGCGCCATCAGGTCCGCCTGCCTGCGCCATGTCGCGGCGGCCGCCGCCGCCCTTGCCGCCAAGTTTCGCCGAGGCGGCGCGCACCAGCGCAACCGCATCGAAGCGCGGCGTCAGATCATCGGTCACGCCGACGACCACGCCGGCCTTGCCGTCCGTGCCAACACCGACGATTGCGACTACGCCCGAGCCGACGCTTTCCTTGGCTTCATCGGCGAGCGATTTCAGATCCTTCATCTCAATACCGGAAACGGTGCGGCCGAAGAATTTGACGCCGGCAATCTCTTCGATCGTTTGCGCGCGATCGCCACCGCCGCCCATCGCGAGTTTTTTCCGCGCTTCGGTGACATCGCGTTCGAGTTTGCGCCGGTCTTCGAGGATCTGCGTCAATCGTTCGGTCGTCTCGGCTTCCGGCGCCTTCAAGAGCTGCGCAAGCTCGTGCAGCCGCTCGGACTGCGTATTGAGATAATGCCGCGCCTCGGCGCCGGTCTTTGCTTCGAGACGACGGACGCCGGCGGCAACAGGCGATTCCGAGACAACGGTGATGAGGCCGATATCGCCAGTGCGGCCCACATGCGTGCCGCCGCAGAGTTCGATCGAGAAGGGCGCGGTCAAAGGTGCGGACACATCTTCGAGCACCTCATCCGCATCGCCCATGCTGACGACGCGGACCTGATCGCCATATTTCTCGCCGAAGAGCGCGCGTGCGCCCGACGCGATCGCGTCTTCGATGTCCATGACGCGTGTCGAGACGGGCGTATTGGCGAGCACGGCGCGATTGGCAATGTCTTCGATGCGGCTCAACTCCTCGGCCGAAATGGGCTTCGGATGCGCGAAGTCGAAGCGCAGACGATCGGGCGCAACGAGCGAGCCCTTTTGCGCGACATGATCGCCGAGCACCTGCCGCAGAGCTTCATGCAGCAAATGGGTGGCGGAGTGATTGGCGCGCAGCGCGCGGCGGCGCGCATGATCGACGCTCAATTCAAGTGGGAGACCTCGCGTGAGAGTGCCCTCTTCGACGGTGCCCTCATGGACGATGAGCTCGCTGAGCTTTTTCTGCGTATTGGCGACGCGGAAGATCACGCCCGCCGCCTTCATCACGCCCGTGTCGCCCTGCTGGCCGCCCGACTCGCCGTAGAAGGGCGTCTGGTTGAGAATGATCTGTCCGGTGCTGCCGGCCTCAAGCTTCTCGACCTCATGGCCGTCTTGCAGCAGCGCGACGACGACGCCTTCGGCGGTCTCCGTCTCATAGCCCAGAAACTCGCTCGTCCCGAGCTTTTCGCGCAGTTCGAACCAGATCTTCTCGGTTGCCGCCTCACCCGAGCCGGACCAAGCGCGGCGCGCCTCGGCGCGTTGCAGCTCCATCGCCGCATTGAAGCCATCGACATCAACGCCGAGATGACGGGCGCGCAGCGCATCCTGAGTGAGATCGAGCGGAAAGCCGTAAGTGTCATAAAGCTTAAAAGCGACCGCGCCGGGCAGCGTGCCGCCTTGCGGCAGGCCCCGCGTTTCGTCGTCGAGAATCGACAGGCCGCGTGCCAGGGTGACGCGAAACCGCGTCTCCTCGAGCCGCAGCGTTTCGACGATCAGCGATTCGGCGCGCACAAGTTCGGGATAGGCCGTGCCCATTTCGCGAATCAGCACCGGCACGAGCCGCCACATGAGTGGTTCCTTGGCGCCGAGGATCTGCGCATGGCGCATGGCGCGCCGCATGATCCGGCGCAGAACATAACCGCGGCCTTCGTTCGAGGGCAGCACGCCATCGGCGACAAGAAAGGACGAGGCGCGCAAATGATCGGCGATGACTCGATGGCTGGCTTTTTGCGGACCATCGGGATCAACGCCGGTCGCTGACGCGACAGCGAGGATGATCGCGCGCATCAGATCGATGTCGTAATTCGACGGCGCGCCTTGCAGCAGAGCGGCGATGCGCTCAATCCCCATGCCGGTATCAATCGAGGGGCGCGGCAGCGCGACGCGCTCGCCGGGCGCCAGCTGCTCATATTGCATGAAGACGAGATTCCAGAATTCGAGGAATCGATCGCCGTCTTCATCCGGGCTGCCGGGCGGGCCGCCGGCGAATTTCTCGCCTTGATCGTAGAAGATTTCGGAGCAGGGGCCGCAGGGCCCGGTATCGCCCATCGACCAGAAATTATCCAAGGTCGAAATGCGGATGATCTTCGAATCGGAGAAGCCCGCGATCTTCTTCCACAGGCCATGCGCTTCATCGTCATCGTGGTAGACGGTGACGAGCAAATGATCCTTCGGCAGATCGAGCACCTTGGTGATCAGCGTCCAGGCGAATTCGATCGCATCGGCTTTAAAATAATCGCCGAAAGAGAAATTCCCGAGCATCTCGAAGAAGGTGTGATGGCGCGCCGTATAGCCGACATTGTCGAGATCATTGTGCTTGCCGCCGGCGCGGACGCATTTCTGCGCGGTCGTGGCGCGGCTATAGGGCCGCTTCTCGACGCCGGTGAAGACGTTCTTGAACTGGACCATGCCCGCATTGGTGAACATGAGGGTGGGGTCGTTGCGCGGTACGAGCGGCGAGGAGGGAACGATCTGATGGCCGCGCTGGCCAAAAAAATCGAGAAAGGCGGTGCGAATCTCGCTGACACTGCTCATCTTGGCGCTGCTCGTCTGGCTCTGGCCCTGGCGAAGCCATCATGGGCCGCCGCGCCGCCTGTGGGCGCAGCCTGAGATGGGATAGCGAACCATCAAATCCAGGGGAAGCTTCTTCTAGCGGGCAGCGTCTGCCCTGTCGAGCGGACGAGTGGTCAGGCGCAGCGCTTTCGATCGGATACGCAGTCCGGGCAAAGGCAAATGCGGGAACGGCGGGCGAGGGGTCAAAGGGCTACACATCCGAAGATGACATCGACCCCTCGCCCGCCAGTTTCGCGGCGCCTTGCGGACGCCCGAAAGCTTGGCTGCCTTCTTGGACGCCTGTGGCTCAGCCGTCGTCCTCTTCGGCCTCGCCCGGATCGAGGATCTTTTGGGCGATGAGGCCGGCGTTCTCGCGGATCGCCTGCTCGATGCGGGCGGCGGCCTCCGGATTGTTGCGCAGGAACGTCTTGGCATTCTCGCGGCCCTGGCCGAGCCGCTGGCTGTCATAGGAGAACCAGGCGCCGGATTTCTCGACGACACCGGCCTTCACGCCGAGATCGACCAATTCGCCGAGCTTCGAAATGCCTTCGCCATACATGATGTCGAATTCGACCTGTTTGAACGGCGGCGCGACTTTGTTTTTGACGACCTTCACGCGGGTCTGGTTGCCGACAACCTCCTCGCGCTCCTTGATCGAGCCGATGCGGCGGATGTCGAGGCGGACGGAAGCATAGAATTTCAGCGCATTGCCGCCAGTCGTCGTTTCGGGGCTGCCATACATCACGCCGATCTTCATGCGGATCTGATTGATGAAGATCACCATCGTATGCGATTTGGAGATCGAGGCGGTGAGCTTGCGCAGCGCCTGGCTCATTAAACGCGCCTGGAGACCCGGCTGACTGTCGCCCATCTCGCCGTCAATCTCGGCGCGCGGAGTGAGGGCTGCGACCGAATCGATGACCAGCACATCGATGGCGCCGGAACGCACCAGAGTGTCGGTGATTTCAAGCGCCTGCTCGCCGGTGTCTGGCTGCGAGATCAGAAGGTCATCGAGATTGACGCCGAGCTTTCGAGCATAGACCGGATCGAGCGCATGTTCGGCGTCGATGAAGGCGCAGACGCCGCCTTTCTTCTGCGCCTCGGCGATGACATGCAGCGTCATCGTCGTCTTGCCCGAAGATTCCGGCCCATAGATTTCGATCACGCGGCCCTTGGGCAGGCCGCCGACGCCCAGCGCGATGTCGAGACTCAGCGAGCCGGTCGAAATCGTCTCGATCTCGACCACCTTCTGGTTTTTGCCAAGCCGCATGATCGAGCCCTTGCCGAAGGCCCGTTCGATCTGGGTCAAGGCGGCGTCGAGCGCCTTGGTCTTGTCCACGGATGTTCCTTCCACGAGGCGGAGATTGGCTTGGCTCACTGGGACGCTCCTTCTGGCATGGGCGCCAAAAATTGGCGAGATGAAAAGGCAAGGGATGGATCGGCTTAGGGCGGCTGCCCACAGGCGTTTCGGCGAACTTGTCGATGAGGCTTGCGATGAACTTGAGAAAATGTACCTGATTTGTTCCAAGCCGCCAAGTTCTTTTTTTGTTCCGGCGACAAAACTGACAAACGGGAAGCCGTTGAAACTGTGGCCTTGAACTTGCTTACTTTCTTGAGCCGCGGTCGGTAGGCCGCTGGCTCAGCTAAAGTCGCGCAGACAAGCGGACATCAGGCAAGCGGAACACAATGTCCGAAACCCCGTCACCCAAAATTCGCGTCACCGAAGAGCTCATTAATTTCGGCGAAGTTCTGCCTGAGGTGAATGAGATTTTGCAGCGTGGCGTCGGGCTTTACCGGCGCGACCCGGGGGCGGCCGACAAGGCCTTCCGCGAGGCGCTCGAATTGGCGCCGGATCAGCTGCCGACCTATTTGTGCCTCTATAAGATTCATACCTATCAGGGGAATCTCGACGAGGCGCTGGCGATCGCCAAGGCCGGACTGGCGGAAGCCATTCGCCAGGCGGGTCTCGATCCCGACTGGCAGGTTTGGAAAGCGGAGCAGATTTCCGACGACGTGAATGGTCCGGGCCATTTCGCGCTCTACACGATGAAGGCTTTGGCCTTCATCCATCTGCGCCGCGAC
Source organism: Methylovirgula sp. (assembly GCA_052144065.1). Taxonomy (GTDB): domain Bacteria; phylum Pseudomonadota; class Alphaproteobacteria; order Rhizobiales; family Beijerinckiaceae; genus Methylovirgula. The sequence continues at coordinate 34,279 of JBKQRA010000149.1, forward strand.
GAGAGTCATGAATCGCGCCGCTATCTCGACAAGCTCGCGGATCTCGGCGCCACGGAGAGGGTCGGCGGCTCGGTCATCGAGGCGCTCTCCGCAGGAGTTGCCTAGTACCGACTTTGATTGAAAGCCGGTGCGTCGGAAAGTCTATAAGTATCCGATTTGCGCTACGTTTCGCGGCACGATATCGCGCCGCTCTTCTGCGCTACCGGATACTAGCATTTAGCATTTCTTCCGCCGGATGGGCTTGGCCCATAGCCGGCATCGGTCTCGCAAAATTGGGCCCGGGAAGACGAAGCCCACGCGTGAACCGGCGAAAGGAAGAATGATGGAACCTGTATTCATTAGAACCACTTCGGACGGTCGCAAGATCGAAGTCATCAACGGCCAAGTCTGCGTCGATGGCCGCGCGGTCGCCGACAGCCTCGTCGAGGTCAAAACCCATCCGAACAAGGAAGCGATCCTGTTCGCTCTGCCGAACGCGGCGTTCATGGCCGGCCCGGTCGCGCTGACGGCCGAAGAGGCTTCGGTCGCACGCGGCGCGATGGCGGCGGCCAAGCCGCAATCGGGCGATCGGATCACCATCGAAGAGCGCTTCCGCAAGGGCTGGAACAAGCGCGCTTTCGAAATGGGTATTGAATAAGCGCAGCTAAGGCTGCTTCTGGATCTTTGCTTGCGGCGCTTCAGCCGCGGCCGCTTTGTCCTGCAAACCCTGTCGCGTCTGCGCGGCAGGGTTTTCGCGTCTACGGCCCGCATCAGACCCGCGCATCAGCCGGAGACTGATGAAAGCACACGCAAAACCTATTGTCAGAAAAGCCGCTCTGCGGCATTGAATGCGATTCAAGGAGTTTCGCGAAGGCCGCGCGCGTTTTCATTGGCGCGAGCGGGTCGTTGCGGGCTCACGGCGTCGGACGAGCTGTTCCTGTCCGACAACATGGAGACAAAACCAGCAGCCATCGTGAGGAACGAAAGATGGAACCCGTTTTCATTCGCAATACGTCCGACGGTCGCAAGATCGAAGTCATCAATGGCGGCGTCTGCATCGACGGCCGCCCGGTCGCCGACACCCTTACAGAGGTGAAGACCCACCCGAACAAGGAAGCGATCCTGTTCGCCCTGCCGAACGCGGCCTTCATGGGGCCGGCCCTGTGGTCCTCACCGCCGAAGAAGCCTCCGTGGCACGCGGCGCGATGGAAGCGGCCAAGCCCGGTCTCAAGGATCGCGTGACCATCGAAGAACGCTTCCGCAAGGGCTGGAACAAGCGCGCCTTCGAAATGGGCATTGAATAACGCTCATCGTTTGCGCCCCTCTCCCCGCTTGCGGGGAGAGGCCGGGTGAGGGGCAAGGTGATTGGCTCGATCGATCGGACCGGCGCGCGACCTTAATTCTCAAGATTTCGGCTAATCCCCCAGCCCCTCACCTTACCTCCCCCCGCAAGCGGGGAGAGGGGCGACAGGCGTCGCGCCCTCGTCTTTATTGATCTCGTGCTGATCTCTCCCTTATAGCTGCTCGTCTACGTCAAATAACGACAAGCTGCTCGCCGCAAGAGAGTGTGTCCTATCGTGATGTGATGGCGTTGCGCAGCTCGATCGCATGCGAAATGAGCTTCAGCCGCTCGATGCTGGCGCCGGTGCCGCGGATGTTGATCGTGCCATAGTCGAAGATGCGGCCGAGGATCGACTGATCGACGATGACGGATTCGATCTTGTCGATGTTCATCTCATCCGTATGGCGATTGATGAAGCCGCATTTGTAGATGACGCGATGATTGGTCACCGCGATCTCGGTGGTGAAGGCATGCCACCACGCATGGATCAGCTGAGCGAGGCCGAGAATAAGAAAAAGGGCCGTTCCCGCGAGACTTGCGAGCCAGAGATAATTCGTCTCGCGGAAATGATAGGCGGCATAGGCCGTAGCAGCGGCGCAGCAGAACCAGAGGATCGCCGGCATATAGATGATCCAATGCAGGCGGCCGACGACGAGCACATTTTCGCCCGGCTGCAATATGTGTTTCACATAGCTCATGTGGTCGCAGCCCTATCGGAAAGAGGGCGGCAGATTAGCCAATCGCATTGCTAAAGGCCAGCGCCGCGCAAGACCGATTAGATCGGCGTGGCGTCATCGTTCCTTCATGCGGTTTCGAGAAGACTCCGCACTTTGCTCGCGAGCTGTTCCAGCGTGAAGGGCTTAGCCAGGAAGTGCACCCCCGCATCGAGCACGCCGCCATGCACCACGGCATTCGGCGTGTAGCCGGTGGTAAAGATCACCTTGAGCTCGGGACGCCGGCGCAGCGCTTCATCGGCGAGCTTTTTGCCGTTCATTTCCGGCATGACGACATCGGTGAGCAGCAAGGCGATCGCGGGCGTGCGGCCGATCACGTCGAGCGCTTCCATGGCCCGTTCGCAATCGATGACGGTATAGCCGAGGTCGCGCAGCGCCTCGGTCGTGAGTTTGCGCATCAAAGGATCGTCTTCGACGACGAGGATCGTCTCGCCCTTGGCCGAGCGCTGCAGCGGCGCCGCAATCTCTTGCTGCGCCTCTTCCGCCTCACCGATGAAGCGCGGCAGATAGATTTTTACCGTCGTTCCGGCGCCAAGCTCCGAATAGATCTTGATGTGGCCGCGCGATTGTTTGACGAAGCCATAGACTTGGCTGAGACCGAGGCCGGTGCCGATGCCTTCTGGCTTCGTTGTGAAGAAGGGATCGAAGACGCGCGCCACCAC
>JBKQRA010000150.1:0-33654 GCA_052144065.1 Methylovirgula sp.
AGGGAGGAAACGCCCAAGGAGGGCATCGGCGACAACAAAGTTGCCGCGCCGCAATAATATGCACGTGCGCCGCACAAAGCGCAAGCCCTTCTGACCGGTTTTACCCATCCTGTGTCGGCAGGCCGCAGTCGGCCCGCATAAGCACCTGATATTTTTTCAGAATCTGCGTATACCACGGCATTCTGGCGCGGCTTGTTTTCAGCCTCTGGCCGGTGCAGGAATTTGCTTGCCTCCGCCGCGGATTGCGTCGAAGACCGAAGCGTATTCCGGATCGTTTCCCGCCCCCATCAAATCATCTCAGAAGGCTGCTTCATGACAGCTGTCGATTTCGCTGCATTTGTCGAAGAGCTCGCCAATGTGGCTGCGCGCACGCTTCTGCCGTTTTTCCGCACTTCGCTGCGGGCCGAAGACAAAAGCAGCGGCGCCGGCATGTTCGATCCGGTAACGGAGGCCGATCGCGCCGCCGAATCGGCGATGCGCCATCTGATCAACCGGACCTTCGCCAATCATGGCATCATCGGCGAGGAGTTCGGTAATGACCGGCCGGATGCGGAATATGTCTGGGTGCTCGATCCGATCGACGGCACCAAGAGCTTCATTTGCGGCATTCCGACCTGGGGCACGCTGATCGGGCTTTTGCACAATGGCGTGCCGATCTACGGCATGATGGTGCAGCCCTTCACCCGCGAATATTTCACCGGCGATTGCAAAATGGCGCGCTGGCGTGGGCATGGCGCGGATCAAGCACTGCAGGAGCGCAAGCTCAAGACGCGCAGCTGCGCCGATCTGCGCGAAGCGACCGTGATGACGACCTCGCCGCTGCTTTATCCGCCCGGACCGCTCGAAGCTTTGCGGCGCGTCGAAAGCGCAACGCGACTCTCGCGCTATGGCTATGATTGTTATGCCTTCGCCATGCTGGCTGCCGGCCATGTGGACATCGTCATGGAGGCGGGCGTGCAGCCCTATGATGTGGCGCCGCTCATTCCGATCATCGAAGGCGCCGGCGGCATCGTCACCGACTGGAGCGGCGCAAGCGGCGCGCGCGGCGGCAATGTGATTGCGGCGGGCGACCGCCGCATTCATGCGAAAGTGCTGGAACTGCTGAACGCCTAGACGTTTTCCGAAGCTGGTGCCTGCGGCCGCGACCACGGCCAGAAGCCGCGGCGCTTGCGTTTCGGCGAAGCCATGGCCGCAGCGACGGATTGCGCGAGACGATCCTCGACGCCGGGGATGAAGCCGTCAAAGGCCGCCCAAAATTGCGCCCGGAACACATCGCGTTCCATCAAGATCTCATGCCGTGCATAGGGGAGCGTGATAAAGCGCCCGACCTTCAGCCGGCTCGCGAAGGCTTCGACGGCGGGCGTCGAGACGACGCGATCGGCGCCCGCCGCGACGATCAGGATCGGCGTCAGCGTGCGGCGCGGATAATCGGGATTCTCGAATTGCCGCATCTGGCGGAAGGCAGCGTTGCTCCAGCCGATCGTCGGATCGCCGATTGCGACATCGGGTGCAGCGGCGACGATCTCCGCGGTGCGGCCATAGCGCACGTCATCCGATGTGAGGGCCGCTTCGGAGAAGGGCCGCGAGAAAAATGGCTTGCCGCTGCCGCCGGGAATATAGGCGCCGCCGAAGCCGCAGATGTCGAGCGCCTCGGCGCCGAAGGCCGCGGCCTTGGGGAAACGCAAGCCGGCGAGCGCGATCATCGGCGCCGACAAAATGATGCGGGCGAAGGGCGAGCGGCCCGAGCGCGCATTCGCAAGCAGGATGGCGCCGCCCATCGAATGGCCAAGCGCGAACCAGGGCTTTGGACAAAAAGGTTCGAGCACCTGCGCGGCGAGCGCCGCGAGATCGATCTGAAACAGGTCGAAATCGTCGACATGGCCTTTGCTGCGATCGCGCAGCTGGCGTTGCGAGAGGCCTTGGCCGCGCCAGTCCATGGCAACGACATCGAACCGCCGCCCGAGCAGTTCGGCGATGACTTCGAAATAGCGTTCGATGAATTCGGCGCGGCCAGGCAGGACCGCGACCGTGCCGCGCGCGCCCTCGCCGGCGGACCAGCGGGCGATGCGTAGCGCGACGCCGTCCTGCGTCACGATCTGGGTGACGGTGGCGCCTGCCGGAACAGGATTATCCGCGGTTACGTAGAGTTCCATGCCGACCCCTGAGGCAGAGACTTTCTATGCCGTGCCGCGCGGCGAAACGGAAGAGCTGAACGCCTAGCGGCGCCGCGAAATCCGTATCGAAGGGGTCTTGCAGGCCAAAAAATCGCACCCACATCCTCTGTGGCGCGGGCCGTAGCGGACGCGCGACGGACAGTGTGGGGCGACGGAGGCGGCGCGTGACGCGCGGCTCCAGGGCGCAGCAACCTACGCTGTCTTCCACTCGCTTATTTTAGGAGGATGCAATGCGTCATATGGATCTCTCGCCGCTCTACCGTTCGACCGTGGGCTTCGATCGTCTGTTCAATCTCGTCAATCAGGCCGCGTCCGGCTTTGAGGCGGGGCCGAGCTATCCGCCCTATAACATCGAACGCACCGCCGAAAACGCCTATCGCATCAGTGTCGCGGTCGCCGGCTTTTCGGACAAGGAGCTATCGATCGAGGTCAAGGAAGGCAGCCTGATGATTCGCGGCTCCAAGGAGAGCCATAGCGACAGCGCGCCGACGAGCGAAGTGATCTATCAGGGCATCGCGGCCCGCGCCTTCGAGCGCCGCTTCCAACTTGCCGATCACGTACAGGTGCAAGGCGCCAGCCTAGAGAACGGCCTACTTCACGTCGATCTCGTCCGCGAGGTGCCGGAAGCGCAGAAGCCGCGCCAGATCAATATTACCACCTCGGCTGCGAAGAAGCCGGAAGTGGTTGATCAGGCGAAGGCCGCCTAAGGTCTTTTCTGAAAGACGAATTAAGAAGGGCGCCCGTTTGGGCGCCCTTTTTTGTCGGCCTCAATTTTATCGACTTAATCCTTGTCGATCTCGCCGTTCGGCAGATGCGGCACTGCATGTGTGCCGGGCTGCGGTTTGATCGGCGAGAGGTCGTCGTCCTTCGCCGTGACGGACGGCGCGGGAAGCGTCTTGTCGGACGAGACCGCCGAGGTCCCGGCCTGGGCCGGCGAGGTCGGATGCGGTGATGCGAGATGCGGCGCAACCGCGGTTGGGGTCGTTGGTGGAGTCGTTGGTGAGATGGCGGCCGTTGCCGCGGGCGCTGCCGGATGTGTGGGAGCGGTGGCTGTCGCAGCTGGATGCGGCGGAGCGGCTTTGATGGCGGTCGTCGATACTTCGTTTTCGATGATGCGGCCATCATAGGCATCGAAGGTCAGATGATGCATCTGGCCATGCGAATCCTCGCCGAAGGCGATGTAGAGATCGCCTTTGCGATGCGGCGTCCCGAGCAGTTTCAGGCCGGCAACGGTGGCGTGGCGGCGGATCTCGGTGATTGAAACCGGCAGCGATGCTTCGCCGGCCGGCGGGGCCATTTCGGGTGGCGGCATATAGGCGGTTGGACGGCGGCCGACATCGCGCGGCGGGACCGGCGGCGGATATCCGTCATAGTCCGGTGCCCAGAAGCGCCGGAAGAATTGCGCCTGCGCCGCCGGCATCGGCAGCGCAGCCACAAAGCCGAGGGCCAAAAGGCTGCAGATTGTCAGCGTCGCCCGGCCTTTGCCGCCGCGCGCCATCAAACGATTTTGGCGATCTTTGTCGCTGGTGTCGGAGCCATTCATTGCTGTCTCCATCGACGTCCCCCCAAACGGGCTTCGCGAAAAATTCGAATCGAAGCGCCCGTGATCATGTCATCGTATAGGATTTGCCTGCGTATAAGCTTTGGCAAGGAATTCGGCGAAATTCCGCAGCAATTGCGGCCAGAGCGGGATGCTGGCCATACCGTGGCATTTACCGCGGCGCGGCGGCCTTTGCGACATCGAGAAAGCGGGCGATATCGTCCGTCTCCGTCGCAAATGAGGTGACGAGACGGATGAAGATCTCGTCTTCACGCGGCGCCATGCGGGCGCGGTCGATCGCCGGAAAGGTCCATTCGTAATAATAGGCGCCGGCCTCGCGCAGAGCTTCGTCGACGGCGCGCGGCAGAAGCACGAAGACCTCATTCGCGGCGCAGGGCCAGACGAAGCGTATGCCGGGCACTTCGGCGAGCCCCGCCGAAAGCTTTGCCGCATGCGCATTCGCCTTACGGGCGAGGCCGAGCCAATAGTCGTTTTCGAGATAGGCCGACATCTGCGCTCCAAGAAAGCGGCCCTTCGACAGCGTATGGGCGCCGCGCTTGCGCTGATAGGCGAAATTCTCGGCGCGCGCCGGATCGAAGAAGATCACGGCCTCGCAAGCGAGCGCGCCATTCTTCGTTGCGCCGAAGGAAAGGATGTCGATGCCGGCCTTCCAGCTCATCTCGGCCGGCGTGCAATTTTGCGCGACAAGCGCATTGGCGAAGCGGGCGCCGTCCATATGCACGAAGACGCCGGCCTCATGCGCGATCGCCGCGAGCTCGGCGATCTCGGAGGGCGTGTAGAGTGTCCCGCATTCGGTTGCTTGCGATAGAGATAGCGCTGCCGGCTGAACTTGCGTGACCATGCCGCGCGGAAAGGCGGCGAGCTTGGCGCGCAACGCCTCGGGCGTGATTTTGCCGGCGGGAGATTCGATACCGACAAGCTTGGCGCCGGCGGTGAAAAACTCCGGCGCGCCGCATTCATCTTCCATCACATGCGCGCCAGAATGGCAGAAGACGGCGCCATAAGGCGGCGTCAGCGCAGCGAGCGCCAGCGCATTGGCCGCTGTGCCGGTCGCCACCAGAAAGCTCGCACATTGCTTCTCGAAGACGGCGTCGATCTGCGCGCAGGCCTTGGCCGTCCAAGGGTCCGCGCCATAGGAATGCGCCGTTCCGCCATTGGCGGCGGCAATTGCGGCCAGGATCTCGGCGCTGGCGCCGACAATATTGTCGCTGGCGAAATCCATCGGGTCGGGGCTCCAGAGTCGCGCGAACTATCGCACGTGAGAAGGTCAAGGCAAGCCAAGGGCCAGTTGAATAAGTGCCCGGTGCCAAGGCTGGTTGTAGGACCGGATGTTTGTTTTGATACCGAACGGCGGTCGAAGTCTTCAAGCCCACCGATTACGCTGGCCGGAGCCATTTGAAGAGTGTGAATTTGACGGCATCCATGCCGAGGCCGAATGCAACCGTCGCGATTAGCACTGTGGCGACGACTTTAAACGGCAGGGGTGCCATCAGAACATGGCCCAGGGCGAGAGCGACGGCGATCATGAAGGTCATCGCAGCAGAGGCAAGAAACCAGAGACTCGGACGGGAGCGCCAAAGCCAGCCTTTTTCCCGTATCGAAAAGATCGTCGCTTGGCCACCGAGAATGAGCACGGTGAAGGCGAGTGTGCGGAGCTGATCAAGATCGAGACCGAGCACGAATTTACCGGCAGCGAGCACGGCCGTGGAGAAAGCGAGCTTGCACAGACCCAATATGACCGCCATGACGGTGATCGAGGGCTGGTTCCAGACGAGAGGGTGTTCAGAGATGAAGGTCCGATCCGTCGTGAGCGACATGGTCAGAATGTCGTTGAGCACGAGGAAGAGAACCATGAACATCGGGGTGATGACGACATGATGTGTCATCACCAGGCCCGCGGCTAGAAAGAGGACTGTCTCGATCTTTTTCAGGAGAGCATTGAGCGTATAGGTTAATATGCGCTGCGCCGTTGCCCGACCTTGTTTCACGGCCTCGATGATTCCCGAGAGCCCTGGCGTGGTGAGGACGATGGCTGCTGCCGCCTTGGCCACATCAGTTGCGGTCGAGACGGCAATACCCACCTGCGCTTGTCGCAACGCCGCCGCATCGTTAGCACCATCGCCGCACATGCCAACGGTGTGGCCATTGCGCTGCAATGTGCTGACGAGCCGGAATTTGTCCTCCGGAAACACGCCGGCGTAGACGTCGAACTCCGTAGGGTGCGCGACAGTGGAAAATGTCTGCAGGGGCCATATGCGGTTACCGAGCCCGATGGCCTCGGAAATAGCGGCCGCCGTTGCCGGGGCGTCGCCAGTGACCATGATCGTGGTTACGCCCATGCGGTGAAGCTCGGCGATGAGGCTGGCCGAGTCCGCGCGTGGTGGATCACTGAGGCCGATAAGGCCAATGCAGGCAAGCTTTCCCGGAGCGCCTGCCGCGACCGCGAGAACCCTGTGGCCTTGTGCCGCCAGTTCGTCGGCTGTCCGCAGCGCCTCGGCGTCAATCGTGGCTTCCGCTGCAATCGCATGAGGTGCGCCTTTGACGATTGTGCGCGGCTCCCGCATTTGGTTGAGAATGACGGCCCTCGTTTGCTTCAAGGCGGGATCGAAGGGTTCGAAATTCGCAACAGTGAAGCGTGCGAGAAGGGGACTGTCTTTGGCCGCGGTACGGATCGCTTCATCGACCGGATCCTGACCGCCGTCGGAACTCGCAAGAGCGGCGAATACCAGAAGGTCCTCCGATGTCGTTGGCGCAAATGGGCGGATGGCATCAACACGCAACGTATTTTTCGTCAAAGTGCCTGTCTTGTCGGCACAAAGCACATCCATCGAAGCGATTTCATTGATGGCCGCTAGGCGTGTCGGGAGGACGCCATGGGCGGCGAGTTTGCGCGATGCGAGCGCGGTCGCGAGCGTGAAGGTTGCCGGCAATGTGACCGGCACGGACGCCAGTATGGCAGTCAGCACCAGCCCAATGAAATGACTCGGCGGCATGCCGATGCGGTTGGCGAACGCAATCATGAGTACGACGACGGCGCCGTTGAAAACGGCAAGATTGCGCGTGAGGCTGAAGATAGCTTTTTGTTCCGCACTCTCATGATGTGCGATGCGGACGAGTTCCGCCGTGCGGCCAAAATAGGTTCGTGCACCCGTCGCCGTCACTTCGGCTATGGCTTCGCCGCGACGGATAATGCCGCCGGCAAAGAGCGCCGCACCTGCGCCGGCTTCGACCGGGACGGACTCGCCGGTGAGCATCGACTGATCGACGAGCACTGCACCGGAGATGAGGCGCAGATCGGCGGGAACGATCGTCCCGACAGAAATCTTGACGATGTCACCAGGGACGAGCCCGTCGCTCGCGAGCCTAAACCATTGTCCGTCGCGGCGTGCCGATGTGGTTAGCGTCAGGTGGGATTTGAGCGCTGCCAAGGCGCGGCTGGCGCGATCCTCCTGAATGAAGCCGATCGTTGCGTTAACAATTAGCAGCAGGGCGATGAAAGCGGCTTCGGCCGATTCGCCAACAGCGAGCTGCAACAGAATGGCGGCCTCCAACATCCAGGGAACCGGCGCCCAAAATTGCTCGGCGATCCTGCGGAGCGGGTGTTGTTGCTCTTCCGCAACGGCATTGGGGCCGAACTCTACGAGACGGGCCCGGGCTTCTGCACTGCTCAGGCCGGTTTCTGAGGCCGGGGTCTGTTCGCTCTCAAGAAGGGCCATCGCTGCTTCCAGTCGAGACGGTTGCGGAGCTGCGAAAGAGCGGTTCGCGTCTCCTTCGCCTTCTACCCAGTTGGGCTCAGCTGACTTTGATCGAAGTCACCGAGGCGGTACGGACTCGCTTATGCCGCGCCGCATCATTGCGCGCCTTGTCGAGAAATGATGTCAGAATACGCTTGAGTTTTTGACGAAATCTGTAATGGTGCGCCCTGTTGATAGGACAGCGCTACTGACCATTTGCTATCAAGCATATTTCTGCCATTTTCCCTAGTCGACGCCCGACAGCGATACAGAGCCTTGGCCTTTCGGCTCAACGATGGCTGACGTTTGTGCGCGATTGGCTTCATTGGGAAGCGAGCTTTTCGGCGGGCTTCGAGCGCGAAGCTTGTTACGAGCATATGGGGGCGGACATATGAAGATGAGTGGGCAGGATCAACCGCGTCTGATGCGGCCAAAACGACCGCGCAAGACGTATTTTTCCTTGCTCTGTCCCAGCGTCTTTTGTGGCAGGATTTTCGCCGATGTCGGATAAAATGTTTCTCGATCCGGGCCTGCCTCAGGCGCAAGGTCTCTATGCGCCGGGCCGGGAGCATGATGCCTGCGGCGTCGGCTTCGTCGCCGACCTTCATAACCGCAAATCGCATGAGATCGTCGGTAAGGGTCTCGAAATCCTGCTCAATCTCGATCATCGTGGCGCAGTCGGCGCGGACCCCCGCGCGGGCGACGGCTGCGGCATGCTCGTCCAGATCCCGCACCGCTTCTTTGCCGCGGAGACCGAAAAACTCGGCATTCGCCTGCCGGAGCCCGGCGATTATGCGATCGGCGTCTTCTTTCTGCCGCGCGATCCCGCCGGCCGCGCCGAGGTCGAGGCGATTATTGAGAAATCCGTCGTCGATGAAGGCCAGGTCTTTCTCGGCTGGCGCGACGTGCCGGTCGATCCCTCCGGCCTTGGCGAAAGCGTCAAGCCGACGGAGCCGGTCATCCGCCAGCTCTTCGTCGGGCGTGGCGCCGATGCAGGCAAAGGGGCGGCCGATCAGGACCTCTTCGAGCGTCGCCTCTTCATCCTGCGCAAGGTGATCTCCAACACCGTCTACGACAAGCATGACCCGCGCATGAAGGGCTTTTACGCGGTCTGCATGTCGTCGCGCACGATCGTCTATAAGGGTCTGCTGCTGGCGACCCAGCTCGGCGACTATTTCAAGGATCTGCAGGAGCCTCTGTTCGAATCCGCGCTGGCCCTCGTGCATCAACGCTTTTCGACCAATACCTTCCCGACCTGGTCGCTGGCGCATCCCTATCGCATGGTCGCGCATAATGGCGAGATCAACACGCTGCGCGGCAATGTGAACTGGATGGCGGCACGGCAGGCTTCGGTTTCGTCCGATCTTTTCGGCGACGACATCAAGAAGCTCTGGCCGATCTCCTATGAGGGCCAGTCGGATACGGCCTGTTTCGACAATGCGCTCGAATTTCTGGTGCAGGGCGGCTACTCGCTCGCCCATGCGATGATGATGCTGATCCCGGAGGCGTGGTCCGGCAATCCGCTGATGGATGAGGATCGCCGCGCCTTCTACGAATATCACGCCTCGCTGATGGAGCCGTGGGACGGCCCCGCCGCCGTCGCCTTCACCGACGGCCGCCAGATCGGCGCGACGCTCGATCGCAACGGCCTGCGTCCGGCCCGCTATATCGTCACCGACGACGGTCTCGTCGTCATGGCGTCGGAGGCCGGCGTCCTGCCGCTGATCCCGCAAGAGAAGATCGTCACCAAATGGCGGCTGCAGCCCGGCAAGATGCTGCTCGTCGATCTCGAGCAGGGCCGCATCATCTCGGACGATGAGATCAAGAAGACTCTGGCGACGCTGCACCCTTATGGCGAGTGGCTGGGCCGCACGCAGCTGAAGCTCGAAGAGCTGAATTCCGTCGATGCGCGCGCGAGCCGCAGCGATGTGACGCTGCTCGATCGGCAGCAGGCCTTCGGCTATACGCAAGAAGACCTCTCCATGCTGCTCGAACCCATGGCGGTGACGGGCCAGGAGGCGGTCGGCTCGATGGGCAATGACACGCCGATCTCGGCCTTGTCGTCGAAGTCGAAGCTGCTCTACACCTATTTCAAGCAGACCTTCGCGCAGGTGACGAATCCGCCGATCGATCCGATCCGCGAAGAGCTGGTGATGAGCCTGGTCTCCTTCATTGGACCGCGGCCGAATATCTTCGATCATGAAGGCAATGCGAAGCGCAAGCGCCTCGAAGTCCGCCAGCCGATCTTGACCAACGCCGATCTCGAAAAGATCCGCTCGATCGGCATGATCGAAGAGACCTTCGATACGCGCACGCTCGATATGACCTATGCGTCGGAGCGCGGTGCTGAAGGCATGGCAGAAGCCTTAGCGCGCCTCTGCGATCGTGCCGAGCAGGCGGTGACCGGCGGCTACACGATCATTGTGCTGTCGGACCGGCTTGTCGGGCCGGACCGGATTCCGATCCCGGCGCTGCTCGCGACCGCTGCTGTTCATCATCATCTGATCCGCAAGGGCCTGCGCACCTCCGTCGGCCTCGTCGTTGAGACGGGCGAAGCGCGCGAAGTGCACCATTTCGCGTTGCTCGCGGGCTATGGCGCGGAGGCGATCAATCCCTATCTCGCCTTCGAGACGATCGCCGCGATGGCGGAAGAATTCCCCGACGAGATCGACGGATCGGAAGCCTGCAAGCGCTATGTCAAATCGGTCGACAAGGCGCTCCTCAAGATCATGTCGAAGATGGGCATCTCAACCTATCAGTCCTATTGCGGCGCTCAGATCTTCGACGCGGTCGGTCTCGCCTCCGATTTCATTGCTAGCTATTTTACCGGCACCGCCTCGCAGATCGGCGGCATCGGTCTCGTCGAAGTCGCCGAGGAGACCGTGCGCCGGCACAAAGATGCTTTCGGCGACGCGCCGATCTACCGCAACGCGCTCGATATCGGTGGCGATTATGCCTTCCGCATGCGCGGCGAAGCGCACTCCTGGTCGCCGCAGACGGTCTCGCTGCTCCAGCATGCGGTGCGGGCCAATTCGGCCGAGCAATATCGCGCCTATGCGGGCCTTCTCAACGACCAAAACGAGCAGCTGCTCACGATCCGCGGCCTCTTCCGCATCAAGGGTGCGGAGGAAGACGGGCGCCAGCCGGTAACGCTCGATGAAGTCGAATCCGCGGCCTCGATCGTCCGGCGCTTCGCGACGGGCGCAATGTCGTTTGGCTCGATCTCGCGCGAGGCGCATACGACGCTCGCCATCGCGATGAACCGTATCGGCGGCAAGTCGAACACGGGCGAGGGCGGCGAAGAGTCGGATCGCTACAAGCCGCTGCCGAACGGCGACTCCATGCGCTCGGCGATCAAGCAGGTGGCCTCGGGCCGCTTCGGCGTCACCACGGAATATCTCGTCAATTCCGACATGATGCAGATCAAGATGGCGCAGGGCGCGAAGCCCGGTGAAGGCGGTCAGCTGCCCGGCCATAAGGTCGATGCGGTGATCGCCAAGACGCGGCATTCGACGCAGGGCGTCGGCTTGATTTCGCCGCCGCCGCATCACGACATCTATTCGATCGAGGATCTGGCGCAGCTCATCTTCGATCTGAAGAACGTTAATCCGGCCGCCGATGTGTCGGTGAAGCTCGTTTCGGAAGTCGGCGTCGGCACGGTCGCGGCCGGCGTCTCCAAGGCGCGCGCCGATCATGTCACGATCTCAGGGTATGAGGGCGGCACGGGTGCTTCGCCGCTCACCTCGATCAAGCATGCCGGCAGTCCGTGGGAGATCGGACTTGCCGAAACGCATCAGACCCTGGTGCTGAACCGGCTGCGCTCGCGCATCGCCGTGCAGGTCGATGGCGGTCTGCGCACCGGCCGCGATGTCGTCATCGGCGCGCTGCTTGGCGCCGACGAGTTCGGCTTTGCAACAGCGCCGCTGATTGCGGCGGGCTGCGTGATGATGCGTAAATGCCATTTGAACACATGCCCCGTCGGCATTGCAACGCAGGACCCGGTGCTGCGCAAGCGCTTCGTCGGCCAGCCCGAGCATGTCATCAATTACTTCTTCTTCGTCGCCGAGGAAGTGCGCGAGTTGATGGCGGCGCTCGGCTATCGCAGCTTCAACGAAATGATCGGGCAGATGCAGATGCTCGATAAGCAGAAGTTCGTCGATCATTGGAAGGCGAAGGGTCTCGATTTCTCGAAGCTCTTCCATAAGCCTGTGGCCGAGGATCGCGAGGCGATCTTCCATTCGATCCGGCAGGATCATCGCATCGTTCATGTGCTCGACCGGCAGCTCATCGCCGAGGCCGAGCGCGCGATCGAGCAGGGCACCAAGGTCAAGATCGAGACCAAGATCAATAATACCGACCGCACCACCGGCGCTATGCTGTCCGGCGTCATCGCCAAGCGCTATGGCCATGTGGGCCTGCCCGACGACACGATCCATGTGTATCTCAAAGGCACGGCGGGACAGAGCTTCGGCGGCTGGCTGGCGCGCGGTGTCACGCTGGAGCTCGAAGGCGAGGCCAATGACTATGTCGGCAAGGGCCTTTCGGGCGGCAAGCTCATCATCTATCCGCCGAAGGCGAGCCGCACGGTTCCGGAAGAATCGATCATCGCCGGCAATACGGTGCTTTACGGTGCGATCGCCGGCGAATGCTATATTCGCGGTGTCGCCGGCGAGCGCTTCGCGGTCCGCAACTCCGGCGTCCTCGCGGTTGTCGAGGGCGTCGGCGATCACGGCTGCGAATATATGACCGGCGGCATCGTCGTCGTCATCGGCAAGACGGGGCGCAATTTCGCCGCCGGCATGTCGGGCGGCATCGCTTATGTGCTCGATGAGGATGGCACTTTCGAGAAGCGCTGCAACCTCGCCATGGTCGACCTCGAGCCGGTCGCCGAGGAAGAAGAGGCGATGCAGAAGAGCTATCACCAGGGCGGCGATCTCGACTTTCATGGCCGCGTCGATGTCATGCACGACATGACGCGCTATGATGCCGAGCGTCTGCGCCAGTTGATTGCTAATCATGCGGCGCATACGGGTTCGGAGCGGGCCAAGCTCATCCTCGACAAATGGGATGAGTACAAAGGCAAATTCCGCAAAGTGATGCCGGTCGAATATCGCCGCGCGCTCGAAGAGATGATGGCGGCGAAGGAAGATGAGCTGACGCTTCTCGCCGCCGCGGGCGAATGAGCCGCGATCTCTAGATGGCCTACCTTCTCCCGCATGCGGGAGAAGGATCACGCATTGAAGAACACTTCACACATCGGAAAAATGTATGGGAAAGGTCACAGGCTTCCTCGAGATCGATCGTCGCGACCGGCGTTACGAGCCGGCGTCCGACCGGATTCGGCATTATCGCGAATTCATGATCCCGCTCTCGGAAGAAGCGACCAAGGATCAAGCCGCGCGCTGCATGAATTGCGGCATTCCCTATTGCCACACCGGTTGTCCGGTGAACAATCAGATCCCGGATTGGAACGATCTCGTCTATCATTCGGATTGGGAAGAGGCTGCGCGGAATCTCCATTCGACGAATAATTTTCCGGAATTTACCGGCCGCGTCTGTCCGGCGCCTTGCGAGGCCGCCTGCACGCTGAACCTCAATGATAATCCGGTAACGATCAAGACGATCGAATGCACGATCGTCGATCGCGCCTTCGCCAATGGCTGGATCAAGCCGGAGCCGGCGGAACGCCAGACCGGTAAGCGCGTCGCCATCGTGGGCTCCGGCCCCGCGGGTCTTGCCTGCGCGCAGCAGCTCG
The DNA here is from genome assembly GCA_052144065.1 of Methylovirgula sp. Taxonomy (GTDB): domain Bacteria; phylum Pseudomonadota; class Alphaproteobacteria; order Rhizobiales; family Beijerinckiaceae; genus Methylovirgula. Next base: position 13,225 of record JBKQRA010000150.1, read on the forward strand.
CCCGCGCCGGTCACGAAGTGCATGTCTTCGAAAAAAATCTGAAGCCCGGTGGCCTGCTACGCTACGGCATTCCCGACTTCAAGATGGAGAAGCATCTGATCGACCGCCGCGTCCATCAGATGGTCGCCGAGGGCGTGCAGTTTCACGGCGGCGTCAATGTCGGCGTCGATCTCGATCCGAAGAAGCTCGTCGCCGAATATGATGCTGTCGTTCTCGCGGGCGGCGCCGAAAAGCCGCGTGATCTGCCGGTTCCTGGCCGCAATCTCTCGGGCATCCATTTCGCGATGGAGTTCTTGGCGCAGCAGAATCGGCGTATCGGCCGCGAGCCGATCGTGAGCAATGATCCGATCCTCGCGAGCCGCAAACATGTCGTTGTCATCGGCGGCGGCGATACGGGGTCCGATTGCATCGGCACTTCGGCGCGCCAAGGTGCCGTCAGCATCACGCAGCTCGAAATCATGCCGCAGCCGCCGGAGAAGGAGAACAAGCTTCTCACTTGGCCGAACTGGCCGCTGAAGCTGCGCACCTCGTCGAGCCATGAGGAAGGCGCCAAGCGCGAATTCGCCGTGCTGACCAAGGGATTCATCGGCGAGAACGGTGTCGTGAAGAAGCTGCACTGCGTGCGCGTCGATCACCAGATGCAGGAGATCGTCGGCAGCGATTTCGAGATCGAGGCCGATCTCGTGCTGCTCGCCATGGGCTTCGTCTCGCCGCTGCATGACGGGCTTTTGGAGAAGCTCGGCGTGAAGCTCGATCCGCGCGGCAATGTCGACGCGGATACGGTGACGTATCAATCCTCGGCCGAAAAGATCTTCGCCTGCGGCGACATGCGGCGGGGCCAATCGCTGGTCGTCTGGGCGATCCGCGAAGGCCGTCAGGCGGCACATAATGTCGATAAATTCCTGATGGGATCGACGGTGCTGCCGCGGTGACCGCGGTTTGCTCTTCACATTGCTGCGACTTGGCAGAGGGGAGCCCTTTCGGTCCTTGATACATCGCAAAGCCGGGTAAAGCTTCCCACATAGGAAGGGGAGAGCTTCACATCCGATCGTGGCAATGAGCCAAAACGCTTTCGTCATCGAGACAGATCATCTCGTCAAACGTTTCGGCGATTTTTGCGCCGTCGACGACATTTGCCTTGGAGTCCGCCAAGGTGACATTTTCGGCCTGATCGGGCCGAATGGCGCCGGCAAATCGACGCTCATAAAAATGCTGACGACGCTGCTGCCGCCGACATCGGGGACCGCTGTGATCGCGGGCTTCGACATTAGGCGCCAACCGGGCGAGGTGCGCCGCCGCATCGGCTATGTGCCGCAGCTCCTCTCCGCGGACGGCAATCTGACCGGCTATGAGAATCTCCAGCTTTCGGCCCGCCTCTATGTTCTGCCGCGCCGCGAGCGCGAAGCGCGCATCGCCAATGCGCTGGAGATGATGGATCTCGCCGACGTCGCGGATCGACTCGTCTCGGCCTATTCCGGCGGCATGATCCGCCGCCTCGAAATCGCGCAATCGATGCTGCATCAGCCGGCCGTGCTGTTCATGGACGAGCCGACGGTCGGGCTCGATCCCGTTGCCCGCAATGCCGTCTGGAGGCATGTGAAGGAGCTGTGCGATAGGCTCGGCACGACGATCCTCATCACCACCCATATGATGGAGGAGGCCGACGCGCTCTGCGACACTATCGGCCTCCTGCATGCGGGACGGCTGCAGGAAGTCGGCACGCCGCAGGAGCTGAAGGATCATGTCGGGCCGGGCGCGACGCTCGATGATGTCTTTGCTCATATCACCGGCGCCGAAATCGACAGCGGAGGCTCCTATCGTGACGCGCAACGCACCCGCCGCAACATCCGCGCTCGCGGCTAAACCGAACGGCTTCGGTCGCGCCGGCGATTATCTGCTACAGGTCTTCGCCGTCGCCGATGCCGAAATCCGTAAGCTGCGGCATGATCCTGGCGAGCTTTTTACGCGCGCGCTGCAGCCGGCGATTTGGCTGCTTCTGTTCGGTGAGGTGATGGCGCAGGTCCGCGGTCTCAATGTCGGCGGCGGCAATTATCTCGATTTCATTGCGCCCGGCATTCTCGCGCAAAGCGTGCTCTTCGCCGCCATATTCTATGGCATCGCGGCGATCTGGGAGCGCGATCTTGGCGTGCTGCACCGCTATATGGTGAGCCCGGCGCCGCGCAGCGCGCTCGTCTTCGGCAAGGCCGTCTCTTCCGCCGTGCGCGGTCTGGTGCAGGCGGTGATCGTCTATGCGCTGGCGGCGATCCTCGGCATCCACATCGCCTTCGAGCCGTTACAGATCCTCGGCGTGATCGTACTGATCGCGATCGGCTCCGGGCTTTTTTCGACCTTTTCGTTGATCATCGCCTGTCTCGTGCGCACGCGCGAAAGATTCATGGGCATCGGCCAAGTGCTGACCATGCCGACTTTCTTTGCCAGCAATGCGATCTATCCAATCGAGATCATGCCGGCTTGGCTGCGGACCATCTCCTCGCTCAATCCGCTAACCTATGAGGTCGACGGCCTGCGCACGCTGATGCTCAAAGGCGGCGTCAGCAAATATGGCGTCGGCTTCGATCTCATGGTGCTGACGCTGGTGTTCTTAGGTCTCGTCGCGATCGCCGCGCGGCTTTATCCACGCCTGACGCGGTAGCAAGGGAGGTGCCGGTTCGATGTCGTCGCGGTTTCGCGACGCGCTCACGCGATCTCTTCCATCCGTACCATGATGGCGGCGGTTTCTTCGGCGGGCAGGGCAGAGCGCAGAGCGAGCACCATCACGATTCCGCTCCAGACGGCGACCGCGATGACGCCGGGCCAAAAGCCGAGCAGGCCTAAGCCGCCGCCGATATTGCCCAAAGCGGAGAGCAGCCACATGCCACCGAACCAGGGCAGCAGCCAGGCGATGTAGCGCCAGCCGAAGTCGGCCGCCGGCTTTTTCTCAATGAAATGATAATAGGCGGCATAGAGAGCGAAACCGCCGCCGACGAGGCAGAAAAGGAAGCTGTTGATCGTGAAGCCGGTCCAAAAGATGATCCAATTGCTGCACACGAAAGCGATCGGCGCGATGATTTCCGCCTTCCACAGCAAGAAGTGCCGTTGCAGCTCCGGCTGATTGCGGCGCAGAACCAAAAGCACGATGGGTCCCAGCCCGTAGGTCAGCACGGTGATCGAGGTGATGTAATCCACCATCAGCTTCCAGGCCGGAAAGGGCAGAAGGAAGAGGATGCCGACCACCCACATTATGAGGACCGCGAGCCACGGCGCCTTCGCCCCATTGAGCGCCGTTAGCCAACGCGGGCCGCCGCCCATCTCGCCGACTCCGTAAAGGACGCGGGCGCCGGCAGTCATATAGATAAGGCCGGTGCCGCCGGGCGAAATATAGGCGTCGACATAAAGGAGCGTCGCCATCCAGCCGATGCCAAGCGTCGCGGCAAGACCGGCAAAGGGGCCCGCCTGACCGGTGAAGCTCAGATTGGCCCAGCCATTTGCCATGTCGGCGGGGCGCAGCGCCATCAGGAAGGCCACCTGCAGCAGGATGTAGATGACGGCCGAGATCATCACCGATCCAATGACCGCCATCGGGATATGGCGTTTCGGGTTGGAGCTTTCGCCGCCGAGATCGATCGCGGCGCGAAATCCGAGATAGCTGAATACAATGCCGGCTTCGGGGAGCGCAGTGAAAATCCCAGAAAATTCGTAGCTGCCCTTATCCGCCGACCAGACGTCCCAATGCGTGCTTGCGGCGATCAAAACAATGACGGTCAATATCGGTACGGCGATTTTCCACCAGGTGACGACCGAATTGAAACTCAAGAGCATGCGTACGGCGAGCAGGTTCATCACGGCGAAAGCGCCGAGCAGGAGGGCGCAGACGATGAAGCCCGGAACCGTCAGGAGATCGGTTTTCGGCTGCAGAAAATAGGGAAGATAATTATTGGCATAAGTGACGACGGCCTCGCCTTCAACGGCGGGAATCGGGACATAGGCCAAAAAAAGCATCCAGCCCCAGATCCGGCCCAGCCCATCGCCATGGCTCGCGTGGCTCATATGCACCAGCGCGCCGCTGCGCGGAAACAGAGCTCCCAACTCGGCAAAGCAGAGGGCGATCAGCATGATGATGACAGCGCCGACGACCCAGCTCCAGACGGAAAGCGGGCCGGCGATCTTCGAGGCGTGGTAAGCGCCAAACAGCCAACCCGAGCCGATCATGCTCGTGGTGCTGGCAAACAAAAGGCCGACCAATTTTGCTTCGCGCCGCAGCTTGCCCGAAGCGCCAACTCCCCCGATTTCCCCCATCGCCCCCTCCTGCCTCGTTCAGCCCACGTCGTTGCGGATCGCCAAACTGAGGCTTAACCCTACTATATGGGCGGCGTCCTAGAAACCAGGTCGTGGGCCGCAACGGCTCGGCCTTGTTCGATCAATCAAAGCAAGCTTCGTTCCCTGAAACCTTATGGCTTGACGATGACGCGTTCGGGGAAAGCAGAGGCAAGGGCGGCTTCATTGGCGGCGATCAAGCCACGCTCGGTAATCAATCCGGTCACGAGCCGCGCGGGCGTGACGTCGAAGGCCGGATTCGCGGCGGGGCTCGTTTGCGGCGTAACGCGCACGCGGTCAATTGTGCCATCCGCTCGCAAACCTTGCATCAAAGTGACTTCTTCTTCGCCGCGCTCTTCGATCGGAATGTCCTTCACGCCGTCATGGAGCGCGAAATCGATCGATGGTGAGGGCGCTGCGACAAAGAAAGGCACGCCATTGTCTTTCGCCGCAAGCGCTTTGAGATAGGTGCCGATCTTATTGCAGACATCACCTGACGCGGTCGTGCGATCGGTACCGACGATGACGAGATCGACTTGCGCATGCTGCATCAGATGGCCGCCGGCATTATCGACGATGACATGATGATCGATGCCGTGCTGGCCAAGCTCCCAGGCCGTCAGTGAAGCGCCTTGATTGCGCGGCCGCGTCTCGTCGACGAAGATATGGATCGGCAGTCCCGCCTCATGCGCTTTGTACATCGGCGCGGTCGCCGTGCCCCAATCGACGGTCGCGAGCCAGCCGGCATTGCAATGGGTGAGAATATTGACGGGGCCGGACTTCGCTTCGGCGATCTTGCGGATCAGGGAAAGACCATGATCGCCGATCGCCGAACAAAGCGCGACATCTTCATCGGCAAGCTCTTTGGCGCGGGCAAAGGCGGCTTCGGCGCGCTTCGTCGGCGGCAGCGGCGCAAGATGGGTTTGCATCAAAGCGAGCGCCCAGGCGAGATTGACCGCGGTCGGCCGCGTCGCGGTGAGGGTCGCTGAGGCTTGCTTGAGATTGGCGTCGGATGGATCGTCGCGCAGCGCCAATGCAAGGCCGTAGGCGGCGGTGACGCCGATCAGTGGCGCGCCCCGCACTAGCATATGTTTGATCGCCTTCGCCGCGTCCTGAAGATTTCTCAGTTCGACGATCGCAAATTCATGCGGCAGCCGCGTCTGATCGATGATCGAGACGCTCGTGCCATCCGCCGCTGCCCAAATCGTCCGATATGGCTTGCCATCGACCCGCATGCAAAACCTTTCAACTTCGCGACACAAAATCGCCTGTAAGAGCATCAGAATGCACATGCAGGCGCTGCGGAACAGCACTGGGTTCGGATCGCACCGGTCCCGCCCAAAGTTCTCCGCAGCTCGGCCTTAAATTGCCGCGGTTTTTAACACGCTCTTAACAAAATACGGTGCAAGCTGCTAACGCGACATTAACCTTGTGGTGGGTGCCAAGCTATGGACTCTTCAGAAACCGGTTCTCCGAACATGGGTTCGGCTGAAAAAGGGCCCGCCGAAACGGGGGCTTCGAGCGAACCGAATATGGCGGTGGCTTCCGAGCCAACCGTCGAAAAGGCAGCGGCGCCCGAGGCGTCCGATAAGACGATTTCCGAAAAGGCCGCCGCAGACGCGCCGGCCGGCGAGAAGCCGATCTCCGATCCGGCCGATTCCATTGCCGCCTCTTCGGCGAGCGATGCGGCTGTCGAGGCTGTCAGAGAAAGCGCCAAGCCGCGCCCCGGCTCCTCGTTGATCCTCATCCCGCCAGTCACCCGGCTGAACGAGGGCGCGCAGGCGAGCCCGCCGCCGCGCCCCGAGACCGCCGGTTTTTCGGCGGCGCGTGCCGCCAAGAAACCGCGGATTTCGAAGGGCGCCATGCTGCGCTATGGCGCGCCGGCGGCGCTCGGCTTCTGCCTCTTCGGCGCCGGCATTGCGACGGGCGGTCAGTTCTTCGGTGCCGGCACACCGAATGCGGCGAGCCCCGCGGCGACCGCCGCCGCACTCGCGCCCGCGGCAGCTGGCACAAGCGGCAAAACCGTACATGTCGCGACGGCAGATCAGACCGAGATGCGGCATCTCACCAAAAAGCTGACCGACGAGGTGCATGCGCTGCAGGCCCGCGTCGAGGCGATGCGGACCGCGCCGCAGACGACGGGCACCACGTCTGAGGATGTGCGCAGCCTGAAAAAGAGCGTCGATGCGCTGCGGGCAAGCTTCGAATCCTCCAAAGCCGAAACCGGCGCGACCATCGCCGTGCTGACCGCGAAGATCGACCGTTTGCAGCACGACGAAGCCCGGCTGCAGACGCCGGCGGAGCGGGTGGTTCATGGCGAGAAGCCGATCACCGCCGCGCCGATTACGACAGCTTCCGTGACGCATCCGGTGACGCCGCATGTCGCGGGACCGGCTGCGCCGATCGAGACGGCCATGGCGACGCCATCGGCTGCAAAGCCCGTGACCCAGGCCGCGACGCCTTCGCCTTCGGTTGAGCCGAAGAAGAAGCCGCAGCAAATGCTCGTCAATTGGGTGGTGCGCGATGTCTATCGCGGCGTCGCCCTGGTCGAAGGCCCGGAAGGCCAGTTCGAGGTCGGCCGCGGCGATCCGATCCCCGGGGCGGGTACGGTCGAATCAATCGAGAAGCGCAATGGCGGCTGGGTGCTCGTCACGAGCCGTGGCATCGTCGGCTCCGTGCGCGAATAGGCATCCGGATTTAAAGTTTTAAAAGGCGCGGCTCGCGAGGGCCGCGCCTTTTTCATTTGGTCTTCAAGCGATCCGCTTCGGCAGGAAATAGGCGAGGAGCCCGATCGCCGGCAAGAAGGCGCTCAAATGATAGACGAAGGTGATGCTCGTGTGGTCGGCGACGACGCCGAGCACGGCGGCGCCAAGGCCGCCCATGCCGAAGGCGAAGCCGAAGAAGAGGCCGGCGACAGTCCCGACGCGCCCGGGCAGCAATTCCTGCGCATAGACGAGGATGGCCGCGAAGGCCGAGGACAGGATCAGGCCGATGATCACCGTCAGCACCACGGTGAAGAAGAGATTGGCGAAAGGCAGCGCCAGGGTGAAAGGCAGAACCCCGAGGATCGAGCCGAACATGACATAGCGCCGGCCGATGCGGTCGCCGATTGGGCCGCCGAGAAAGGTGCCAAGCGCCGAGGCGCCCAGGAACAGAAACAGCAGGATCTGCGCATGCGGCACGGAGACCCCGAATTTCTGGATCAAATAGAAGGTGTAATAGCTGCCAAGGCTCGCGAGATAGACGAATTTCGAGAAGACGAGCGCGAGCAGGATGAGGATGGCGCCGAGGATCTGCCGGCGGCCCAAGCCTTCGAGATGCAGCGCTGCCTGCGGCCGGCGTGACTTTGCCGCCAATTGCCGTGCGTACCAGCCGCCGATCGAATAGAGCACGCCGATGCCGACGAGCGGCACGAGGGCCAGAAGCGCGATCGACTTCTGCCCATGCGGCGCGACGATGAAGGCTGCAAGCAGCGGACCCGTTGCCGCGCCGAGGCTGCCGCCGACCTGAAACAGCGATTGCGCCAGCCCGTGTTGGCCGCCTGACGCCATGCGGGCGACGCGCGAGGCTTCCGGATGAAAGACGGATGAGCCGACGCCGACGAGGGCGGCCGCGGCGATCAGCAGATGGAAGTTGTTCGCGACGGAGAGCAGCAGCAGGCCGCCGAGCGTAAAGCCCATGCCGATCGCCAGCGAATAGGGACGGGGATGGCGATCCGTGTAGAGCCCGATGAAGGGCTGCAAAAACGAAGCGGTCAGCTGGAAGGCAAGGGTGATCAGGCCGATCTGCCCGAAGTCGAGCGAATAGGACGCTTTGATGATCGGGTAGATCGCCGGCAGCAGCGATTGAACAATGTCGTTCAGCCAATGGCTGAAGCTCAATGCAACCAGCATGGCGAAAAGCGTATTGTCGCCCGCATCGGATCGATACGGCGCTTCGACCTTCGCTTCCATCGTGTCTTAAGGCTCGCTTCTGGCGCAGCTATGCTCGGCTCGCGGAAGGAGCTTTGCCTGTGCGTAGGACTGATTTCACAGCGATCACCTTAAGCTACGTCAGGGCAAGGCAAATCTGCAAATTTTCGTGAGCAGCTACGCGTCAGAGACAGCACTGAATAGTTCCGCTCAAGCGGATTAGGACCACAGACGTTTATCCGGCTTGATCGGATAGGTGTTGTGCCAATGCGCGAGCTTCGCGCGATAGAGCGCCAGATAGGCGGCATCACCCAGGAGTTCGATCTTCTCGATATCGAAGCCCAAGGCGACATCATGATAGATGTCGAGATTGCTGAGATCCGGCGCGGGGAGGGCGCCCGCCGCGTATTCGGTCCACATCTGTCGGAAGAGATATTCCAGATGCGCGACGAGCTTGGGCGTATCGAACAGCAGACAGCTGTCGCGCCCTTGGATCAGCCTTGCCTTGAGCGCGGCCAGTTGGGCCCGGTCGCGGCCTAGCTCCACCGCGCGCGCGACATAGTCTTCGGGGCTTTTGCAGACAAGCTCGCTCAAGCCCGCGGCGTGAACCACGCTGGCGCAGACACGCGTGGCAAAGCTGCGGCCCGGCATGGTCAGGATCGGCACGCCCATCCAGAGCGAATCGGCCGCTGTCGTATGCGCGCCATAGGGAAAATTGTCCAAGAACACATCGGCCAAAGGATAGCGGGCGAGATGGTCGGGATTGGCCATTTTGTCGGCGAAAACGATGCGCGCGGGATCGATGCCGTGCTGGGCCGCCATGTGCTGCACCCGCTCATTCGTGTTCTTGGTGCCGGCGAGCAGCCATAGAACACTGCCGCTCACCTGCGCGAGGATCGTCATCCAGCGCTGGAAGGTGATTTCGGTGAGCTTCTGCATGCCGTTCAGGCAGCAATAGACAAAGGCATCGTCAGGCAGGCCGGCGTCGCGCCGGGTGGGAACACGGGGCGAGACAAGGCGCTTGCGGTCGTTCGGCTGATAGCAGGGCAGGCGCACGACTTTTTCGGAGTAGAAGCGCTCGTGCTCCGGCGGGATGATATGTGGATCGGCGATGATGTAATGGTGATAGGGGCTGCCCATCGAGCCCGGATAGCCGAACCAGTTCACGATGATCGGCGCCGGACGCAGCGAGAAGACGCGCGTCCGCGCCGATTTCGTATAGCCGTTGAGATCGATCAGAATATCGATCTCGTCTTCGGCTATCTTGCGCGCCGCCTGCTCGTCGCTCAGGCCATTGATATCGGTCCAATGATCGACCCCGGCCTTGGTTCGTATTTGCGTCGCGTCGATCCGCGATATCCCGCAATAATAGGCATAGATCTCGAAATGCGCCCGATCGTGGGTCTCGACCACATCGGTCATGGCAAAGCCGACCGCATGTTCGCGCATATCGGAGGAGAGATAGCCGATCCTTAGCCTGTCATGATTGCGGCGGGCCACTTCCGCGGCCGAGACGATGGGCCCCGGCAGCGGCGAGACGCCGATCGACTCCCTATTGTAGCGATAGGCTCTGGCCAAAAGGAACATCGGATCATCGGTCAGATTGGCCAAGGACAGCGGCGATATCGCTGCGACGAGCCGCTCCCTCTTGACGCCTTCCCAGGGCGTGACGACCGGCCATTTGCAGCCGCGCTGGCGCAGTGCCAGCCAATGCTGGATGATCTCGTCCTGCTCGATGTCGATTTCGAGCGATTGCTTCAGCGCATCTTCGGCGGCATCGTCGTTGAAGTTGGTCTCAAGCACGCGCCCGATCTGGTTCAGCGCGACGACCTTATGCATGACGGCGGTGCCGTTGATCATCGGCGTGTCGTTGACGAGCGCCAGCCATTGCACGATGGCATCCCCCGACAATCCGGCATCTTCCAGCACCCGGCCGAGATTGATGTAAGGGGGATAGAAATCCGGCTTGATGCGGATGCATTCGCGGAAGGCGTTGATCGCGCCCGCCCGATCGCCGGCGTCGTTCAGGGCCGTGCCATAGTTGAAATAGACGACATAGATGAGATCGTTGTCGGCGTTGAAGGCGATCCAGTTCTTATAGAGATCGCCGATCAATTTGGCGTGGCCCAGCGCCTTCAGCGTCGCCGCGGCGGCGAAGAGATCGCCCGGCGGCAGCTGCCGCAAAATGCTCAGCCGCAGCGATTGGGTGAAGAGGTCCGAGGCAGAGTCGCTGCTGGGGCGATCGTCAGACATGACGCCTTCCGGAGACTCGTGAGCGGGGACGACGATGCTGGGGCTGTGTCATGATCCTTTTAGATCAGCCTTGGACGATTCTCGCATCGAGCCCGGTGCGATGCCCCGCAGAGGCTGCGGCGGCAAGCTTTTCCGACTCGATATCCTTTATTTGGCGCGACGCTGAGATAATGCCGAAGGGCTGTCAACGCAAAACTCCTTGAGACGCACTGACGATATTATCCCGTTACTCGAAATACATCGAAATAATCAGCAAAGGATCGACAAAGACTCGGCTGAGAGCGGCCCACAGGCAGGGTTCGCGCAAGCCTAAGACGCTATCTCTGACCTCCAAGAGAATTGGCGAGCTCTCGTCGTTCGTCTCAGCCTCTCCATTCGTGAATCGGCCGAAGCTGAGCGTCCATCTGCGCTATCGGAAAGTACCTGCCTGAGGCGGACCGGAGATCGCAAGTCGGCGCCGCCAGCCGGAAGAGACAGAGTCCCCGAGCATGTCGTTGAACATCGCTTCTCTTTCCCCGGCGCAGGTCAGCACCCTGTCGTCGACGTCGATCGAGCAGCTCTCAACGTCGGATATCCAAGAATTCACGACGACGCAGATCGCGGCTTTGACGGCGCTCGAACTGAATGAATTCAGCTCGACGAATCTGCAAGCGCTCTCCACCTCGCAGATCACGGCGCTCTCCGCCTCGGCGCTGCGCGGCCTCAACCTGTCGCAGCTCGAGCTTTTTGGCACGACGCAGATCGATGCCCTTACGTCATCGCAGCTTTCTTCTTTGACGTCGAGCGAACTGAACGATCTCACGGCGACCGATATCCAAGGCTTTGGCACGTCGCAAATTCAGGGGCTGACGGGCGTGCAGATCGCCGGCCTCACCACCACGACGCTCAGCAATCTCACGACGGCTCAGCTGAGTGCTTTGACGATCACGCAAGTGCGTGGGCTGACGGCGACGCAGCTCAATTCCTTGTCGGTCATGCAGATCATGGCGCTGCCGACGAGTGGCCTTTCCGCGGCTCAGATCACCGAGTTCAACACGACGGAGATCAACAATCTCACGACGGATCAGCTGGGGGCGATGACTTCGACGCAGGTGCATGGCCTGAGCGCCACGCAGCTGACCAGCATGACGACGACGGAGATCCAGGCGCTCAATGTCGCCGGCCTGTCGACCATGCAGATCGCGACGCTCACGTCGACCGCCTTCGCCAATCTGTCGGCGACGCAGCTCACCGAGCTTACCGCGACGGAAATCGGGGCGATGAGCACCACCGTCCTCAACAGCCTCAGCCAGGCGACGATCCAATCGCTGACGCAGACGCAGGCCAATGGTCTGACCGCGGCGCAGATCGCCGGCATGACGACCACGACGCTCGGCAATCTGTCGTCGGATCAGCTGGGCGCGCTGACCTCGACGCAGGTGCGTGGGCTGTCGGCGACGCAGCTCACCGCCATGACGAGCGATGAGATCCAGGCGCTCAACGCGGTAAATCTGTCGACGATCCAGATCGCCGGGCTCAGCACGACCGCGCTCGCCAATCTGTCGGCGGCGCAGTTCGCGCAGATGACGTCGACGCAGATCGCCGCGCTCAGCACGACCTCCGTCAACAATCTCGACCCGAGCATTCTTCAGGCGCTGACGCAGACGCAAGCCAATGGGCTGAATTCTGTGCAGATCGCGCAGATGACGACGACGACGCTCGGCAATCTGACGACGGATCAGCTCGCGGCGCTGACGACGACGCAAGTACGGGCGCTGACGGCGACGCAGCTGAGCGCCATGACGAGCGGCGAGATCCAGGCGCTCAACGTCACGAATTTCTCGACGATCCAGATCGCCAATCTGAGCACGACGGCTTTCGGGAATTTCTCGGGCACGCAGCTGTCGCAGCTGACGGCGACCGAGATCACGGCGCTCACCACCACGTCGATCAATAATCTCGGCCAGACGATCCTGCAGGGGCTGACGCAGACGCAAGCGAACAGCCTCACCGCAGCGCAGATCGCTGCGATGACGACGACGACGCTCGGCAATCTGACGACGGATCAGCTGGCGGCGCTGACGACGACGCAGGTGCATGGGCTGACGGCGACGCAGCTCACCGCGATGAGCGCCACTGAGATTCAGGCGCTGAATGTCACCAGCCTGTCGGTGGCGCAGATCGCCTCCATGAGCTCGACCGCCTTCAGTAATCTGTCGGCGACGCAGCTCGCGCAATTGACCGCGATCGAGATCGGCGCGCTCAGCACCACCTCCGTCAATAATCTCGGCCAGACTGTCCTGCAGGGTCTCACGCAGACGCAGGCCAACGGTCTGACCGCGGCGCAGATCGCCGCGATGACGACCACGACGCTCGGCAATCTGACGACGGATCAGCTTGCCGCCCTGACGACGACGCAGCTGCGTGGGCTGTCGGCGACCGAGCTCACCGCTATGACGGTGATGGAAATCCAGGCGCTCAACGCGGCCGGCCTGTCGACGCTTCAGATCGCGGCGCTGAGCACCACGGCGCTGGCCAATTTGTCTTCGACGCAGTTCGCGCAGCTGAGTGCGACCGAGATTGCCGCGCTCAGCTCTACCTCGATCAATAACCTCGATCCGAGCATTCTTCAGGCGCTGACGCAGACGCAAGCCAATGGGCTAACGGCGGCGCAGATCGCGCAGATGACGACGACGACGCTCGGCAATCTGACGACGGATCAGCTCGCGGCGCTGACCTTGACGCAGGTGCATGGGCTGACCGCGACGCAGCTCACCGCGATGACGGCGACGGAGTTTCAGGCGCTGAATGTCGCCAGTTTTTCGACCGCGCAGATTTCCAGTCTGAGCACGACGGCCTTTGCCAATCTGTCGGCGACACAGTTCTCGCAGCTCACCGCAACCGAGATCGCCGCGCTCAGCTCCACCTCAGTCAACAATCTCGATCCGAGCATTCTTCAGGCGCTGACGCGGACGCAAGCCAATGGTCTGACCGCGGCGCAGGTCGCGCAGATGACGACGACGACGCTCGGCAATCTGACGACGGATCAGCTTGCGGCGCTGACCTCGACGCAGGTGCATGGGCTGACCGCGTCGCAGCTCACCGCGATGACGACGACCGAGATCCAGGCGCTGAACATCGTCAATTTCTCCGCGTCGCAGCTGACGAGCCTGTCGACGACCGCCTTCGGCAATCTGTCCTCGACCCAGCTCGCCCAGATGACCGCGACGGAGATTGCGTCGCTGAGCGCCACATTGATCAACAGTCTCGGCCAGACGGTGCTTCAGGGCCTGAGCCAGACGCAGGCCAGTGGGCTGACGGCGGCACAGATTGCCGCGATGACGACCACGACGCTCGGCAATTTGACGACGGATCAGCTGGCGGCGCTAACCTCGACACAAGTGCATGGTCTGACGACCACCCAGCTTGCCGCGATGACGGTGACGGAGCTGCAGGCACTGAACGCCGCGAGCCTCTCGACGATCCAGCTCGCGGCCCTCACCACGACGACCTTTGCCAATCTGTCGGCGACACAGCTCTCGCAATTCACCGCAACCGAGATCGGCGCGCTGACCACGACCGTGATCAATAATCTCGGTCAGACCGCGATCCAGGCGCTAACGCAGACGCAGGCCAATGGGCTGACCGCGGCGCAAGTCGGCGCGATGACCACTACGACGCTTGGCAATCTGACGACGGATCAGCTCGCCGCGCTGACGACGACGCAGCTGCATGCGCTCACGGCGACCCAGCTCACCGCCATGACGGTGACGGAGATTCAATCGCTGAACGCCGCGAATATCGCGACGCAGCAGATCGCCACGATGAGCACGACCGCCTTCGCCAATCTGTCGTCGACGCAGCTCTCTCAACTGACCCCGGCCGATATGGGCGCGCTGAGCACGACATCGCTCAACAGCCTCAGCTCGACGACGTTGCAGGCATTGACGTCGACGCAAGCCAGCGGATTCACGGCGGCGCAAGTTGCGTCCATGACCATGACGACGCTTGGCAATCTGACGACGGACCAGCTCGCCGCGCTGACGACGACGCAGGTGCGCGGTCTGACGGCGACGCAGCTCACCGCCATGACGGTGACGGAAATCCAGGCGCTGAACGCCGCCAATTTCTCGACCTCGCAAGTCGCCGGTCTGAGCGCCACCGCTTTCGCCAATCTCTCCGCGACGCAGCTGACGCAGCTGACCTCGACCGAAATCGGCGCGCTCACCGCGACTTCGATCAACAGCCTCAGCCAGGCGACGCTGCAAGCCCTGACGTCGACGCAGGCCAATGGTCTGAGCGCGGGGCAGATCGCTGCGATGACGACCACGACGCTCGGCAATCTGACGACGGACCAGCTCGCCGCGCTGTCGACGACGCAGGTGCGGGGCCTGACATCGACCCAGCTCACCGCGATGACGGTGACGGAAATCCAGGCGCTCAACGCCGCAAGCCTGTCGACGACGCAGGTCGCTGCCCTGAGCACGACCGCTTTCGCCAATCTGTCCGCCACGCAGTTCGCAGCGCTGACATCGACCGAGATCGGCGCGCTCAGCACCACGCAAATCAGCGCCTTGTCGGCGGCTCAGCTGCAAGGCCTGACGACGACGCAACTCGTCGGCATCAGTGCCGCGCAACTCGGCGTTTTCAACTCGACGCAGATCGCGGCCCTGACCACGACTCAGATCGGCGCGCTGACCGTGGCGCAGGTCGCGGCCTTGGTCGATACGCAGGTCGCGGCCCTCAGCGTCGCGCAGCTCGACACGTTGCAAACGACCCAGGTCGCCGCATTGTCCGTCATCGGCATCCAGGGCCTCACGAGCGACGATCTCGCAGCGTTGACGACGACGCAGCTCTCCGCCCTGACCGCGGCGCAAACCAACGCGTTTACGCAAAACCAGCTCGAATCTCTGACCGCCACCGAATTGCAGGCGCTGTCGACGACCGGCATCAGCGGTTTCATCGATACGCAAATCGGAGCGCTGACGACGGATCAGCTGACGGCTCTCTCCACCACGCAGATCGCGGCCATCTCCAACACCGGCATCAGCGGCCTGACGACCGCGGAGATCGCAGCGCTGAATTCAACGCAGCTCGCGGCGCTGACGACCACGCAAATGCATGCGATCGTCGATACGCAGATCGCCGCTCTGACGACCGGTTCGCTTGGGTCCTTCAGTGCGACGCAGATCGCGGCGCTCTCCGTCACCGGCATCAGCGGCCTGACGACCGATGATATCGCCGCGCTTTCGACGACGCAGGTCGCCGCTCTGACGGCCACGCAAGCGAATGCTCTCAATCCGAACCAGCTGGCGGCTTTGAGCGATACGCAGCTGCAAGCGCTCTCGACGACCGGCATCGGCGGTCTGATTGATACGCAGATCGCCTCTTTGACGACCGATCAGCTGACGTCTCTCACGGCCACGCAGATCGCCTCCCTGTCGACGAGCGGCATTAGCGGCCTGTCGACGGCCGAAATCGCTGCCCTCAATACGACCCAGCTCGCGGCGCTGACGACCCGGCAGATGGGCGTTTTGGTCGATACGCAGATCGCGGCGCTGACGACGACGTCGCTCGGCGCCTTTGCGGCCACGCAGATCGCGGCTTTGTCCACGACCGGGATCAGCGGGCTTTCCCCTGCCGATATCGCGGCCCTCACCACGACACAGATCGGCGCCCTGACGGCCGCGCAAACAGACGAACTCTCGCAGAACCAGCTCGCGGCACTGACGCCGACGCAAATCGCGCTGCTTTCGGTTTCGGGCGTCAGCGGTTTCGTCAATACGCAGATCGCGGCTTTGACGACGGCGCAGCTCGGCGCCCTGGCGGCAACGCAGATCGCCGCGCTCTCCACCAGCGGCATCAGCGGCCTCTCGGCAACGAGCATAGCCGCCCTCAACACGACGCAGATCGCCGCTCTGACGACCGCGCAAATGAACGCGCTCGTCGATACGCAGATGGGCGCACTCTCGGTCACCCAGTTGGCCGCTCTCAAGAAGACCCAGATCGCCGCACTTTCGTCCACCGGCATTAGCGGTCTTTCCAGCACTGAGGTTGCGGCGCTCACGACGACACAGCTGAGCGGGTTGACCGCGGCGCAGATCGCCGCGCTCGTCAATACGCAGATCGCGGCGCTGAGCGCGGCGCAGCTCGGCAGCCTGTCATCGACGCAAGTCAGCGGCCTCAACGCCTCGGCGATCGCAAGCCTGACGGCGAGCGAGCTCGCGGCTTTGACGACGACGCAAGTGCGCGGCCTGACCTCGTCCCAGATCGCGGCGCTGACCACGACGCAAATCGGATTCATCGGGTCGACGCAATTCGCCGCGATGTCGTCGACCGAACTCTCCGGCTTGACGAGCACGCAGACATCGGTGCTGACCTCAGACCAGCTCGGCGCGCTGCTCGCGACGCAGATCGCGGCGCTCTCCACGGCTGGCATCAGCGGGCTGACGAGCGACGATCTCGCAAGCCTCAATACGACGCAGATCGAGGCGCTGACCGTCACGCAGATGGGCGCGTTGACGGCGACGCAGATGGGCGCCTTGACGACCGATCAGCTTGGCAGCCTCTGGGCGACGCAGCTCTCCGGACTTTCGACGACGGCCATCGCGAGCCTGACGGCAAGCGAGCTCTCGGCGTTGACGACGACTCAGCTTCGCGGCCTGACGAAGACGCAGATCGGCGCGCTGACCGCGACGCAAATCGGCAATCTGAGCACCACGCAGATCGCAGCGATGACGACGACAGAAGTCAACGGCCTGACGAGCACGCAGGCCGCGGCGCTGACATCGGATCAGTTCAACGCGCTGTCGTCCGTGCAGGTCGCGGCGCTCTCGACCTCGGGCATCAGCGGCTTGACGCCGACGCAGATCGCCAGCCTGAACACGACGCAATTCGCGGCGCTGACGGCAGCGCAGATCGCGGCACTGGTGACGACGCAGGTCAATGTGCTGACGACGGACGAGATCGCCGCCTTCAACACGACCCAGATCCAGGGCATTACCTCGACCCAGCTGTCGGAACTCAATCAGTCGCAGCTGACGGCGCTCACGACGAGCGCGATCAGGGCGCTGACCGCAACATCGATCGCCGGATTGAGCGCGGCGCAGCTTGGCGAATTGACGACGACGCAATTGGCGAGCGTCACGACGACGCAAATGGCGGCCTTGTCCACGACGGCGATCTCGGGCCTCACCAGCACCGACATCGGCGCTCTCACGACGACCCAGTTCGCCAGCCTCTCGGCGACCGGTGTCGCCGCGCTCTCCGAGGCGCAGATCGCGAGTTTGACGACAGCGCAAATTCAGCTTCTGTCGACGACGGAATTGAGCGGCCTCACTGCGACGCAAGTGGCGGGCTTGGCGGCAAGCCAATTGACCGCCTTGACATCCACCCAGGTCGCGGCCATTTCGGCGACGGGCATTGGCGGCCTCAACGATACGCAGCTTGAGGCGCTGACCTCGACCCAGTTCAGCGCTTTGACGGCAACGCAAATCGGGGCCTTGTCGACGACCGCGATCGGCGGTCTAACGGCAGACCGTATTGCGGCATTGAACACGACTCAGCTTGAGAGCTTCACCGCGACTGAAATCGGCGCATTCACGACGGATCAGTTCAACGATCTGACGACGACGCAATTGGCGCTCTTCACACCGACTGAATTGGGCGGCCTCACTTCGGCCGATACGGCGCTTTTGAACAGCACCCAGCTTGGCGTCTTCAGCCCGACGCAGATCGCGGCGATCTCGACGACCGGCGTCAGCGGCTTGAGCGCGCAGCAGATCGCGACATTGACGTCGACGCAGCTTGCCGCGATGACTGCAACGCAGGTCTCGGCGCTCTCGACCACCGCCATATCCGGCATGACGACGTCGCAGATCGCGGCGCTGACGACGACGCAGTTCGCGAGCCTGTCTGCAACCGGAGTCGCCGCGCTCACCTCGACGCAGTTCGGCGCGTTGACATCCGCGCAGATGGGCTTGCTCTCGACGACCGAGTTGAGCGGCCTCACCGCGACGCAGGTAACGGCGATGACATCGGCGCAATTCGCGGCTCTGTCATCGACGCAGATTGGTGCTCTGTCGCAGAACGGCGTCGCCGGCCTGACGGCGACGGAAATTTCGACGATGAGCACAGCTCAATTTACCGGCCTGACGGCAACCGAGATTTCGGCGCTGTCGTCGGATCAAATCGGCGCCTTGACGACATCGGAAGTCGCCAATCTGACATCGACGCAGCTCTCGGGCCTGCTGCGGGCGCAGCTCAGAGCCTTGTCGACCGATCAGGTTCAGGCTTTGACATCGACGCAGGTCACTGAGCTTGCCGTCACGCAAATCTTGAATTTGACGACGACCGAGCTCGATGCCCTGACGCCCGGCCAGTTCGGCATGCTGACGTCTGCGCAGGTCGCGGCCTTGACGACGCAGCAGCTCAATAATGTGCCGGCCTCAGTGCTTTCCGCCTTTAACGATATTCAGATGAGCGGCTTCACGACCACGCAGATCGCGGGTTTGACGACAACGGCGATCGGCGCCCTGACGACGACCGAGATCGAAGCGTTGAACGGCAATCAGATCGCTGCCTTTACGACGGATCAGACCGCCGCGATGACGACGGATCAACTCGCGGCCCTGCAAGTCGCGATCTCGTAATATCGCGATCTCGTCGGGCGGCGATTTTCTGAAGCGGAAAGTTCGAAAGCGGAGTCGCCCTTATCGGGCGACGACCCGCATGGGGCGCGCCGGGACTTCCGGCCAAGCGGCATCGCGCTGCATCGCTGCGAAATAGGCAATCACCTTGCGCAAGCCTTCGCGCAATTTGGTCTTCGGCTGCCAGCCGAGAACGCTCTTGGCGAGCCCGAGATCGGGCTGACGCTGGCGTGGATCATCCTGCGGCAGGGGCAGCCGGATCAGCTGTGACGAAGAGCCTGTCATCTCTATGATCGTCTGCGCGAGTCCGAGGATGGTGAACTCGCCGTCATTGCCGAGATTGATCGGACCGGTGATGTGGTCCGGCGTGTTCATCAGCGTGATGAGGCCGTCGACGAGATCGTCGACATAGCAGAAGGAGCGCGTCTGGCTGCCATCGCCATAGATGGTGATGGCTTCGTTCTTGAGCGCCTGCACGACGAAATTCGAGACGACACGCCCGTCGTTCGGGTGCATGCGCGGGCCATAGGTGTTGAAGATGCGGGCGACTTTGATGCCGAGGCCGTGCTGCCGGCGATAGTCGAAGAACAGTGTCTCGGCGCAGCGCTTGCCCTCGTCGTAGCAGGAGCGCGGCCCGATCGGATTGATATTGCCCCAATAGCTCTCGGGCTGTGGATGCACCGTCGGATCGCCGTAAACCTCGGACGTTGAGGCCTGGAGAATGCGGGCCTTCACCCGCTTGGCGAGGCCGAGCATGTTGATGGCGCCATTGACGCTCGTCTTCGTCGTCTGCACCGGATCGAACTGGTAATGGATCGGCGAGGCAGGGCAGGCGAGATTGTAGATCTGATCCACTTCGACATAGAGCGGGAAACAGACGTCGTGCCGCATCAGCTCGAAGGCGGGATTGGCGAGCAGGTGATGAACGTTCTTGCGCGCGCCGGTGTAGAAATTATCGACGCACAGAACTTCATGACCAAGCGAGAGAAGCCGCTCGCAGAGATGCGAGCCGATGAACCCGGCACCTCCGGTGACCAGGACTCGGGCCTTATCCACTTTGCCTCCGCTCATCTCGGGCTTTGGAGGGGCCGATCCGACCGCATGTCGAACCGATGGGCGATCATCCCTGCGGGAGTTTGCCTGGGGCTTGCGCGGAGCGGCGCCGGGCGGGGATTGCGGAAATGGGCTGTGGACCGTCAGGCGCGGCCAAGGGCCGGCGCGGACGAAGGCCGGAAAGCTAAAACTTTCAGGATTTTAGATGGTACCGCCACCCCGGCTCGAACGGGGGACCTCTAGATCCACAATCTAGCGCTCTAACCAACTGA
>JBKQRA010000151.1:0-41530 GCA_052144065.1 Methylovirgula sp.
TCGAGGCAGCCTCCACCTGGCACGCCGCTACGATCAACACCCTTGAAACGGAGCTGCGCAAGGACGCCCTGAAGGCGCTCATTCGCCGCGCCGAAGACGTCGATGCGGATGCCATTGTCGGCGTCGAATATGCCCTCGATGGCGGTCTTGAGATGGATGCGAGCGGCGTCGCTATGCAGCGGGTCCGGGTTCGCGGGATCGCGGTAACGCTCGCGGCTTGAGCGAACCGGGGCCTGAGCGGACCTATTTGCCGAGCGCGACGAGGATCGCGCCGGCCGCGATGAGAGCGACGCCGACCCAATTGGTGCCGCTGAGCCGCTCGCCAAGGAAGGCGAAGCCGAAGATCGCGACGAGCACGGTGCTCAGCTTATCGATCGGTGCGACGCGGGCCGCCTCGCCCAGCTGCAAGGCGCGAAAGTAGCAGAGCCAAGAGGCGCCGGTCGCCAATCCCGACAAAGTCAGAAAGACGTAGCTGCGCGGCGAGATCGAGCCGAGCGGCTGCGCCTGGTTTGTCGCGGCGAGGATCGCCCCGGTCAGGCCAAGAATGACCAGCGTGCGCAGAAAGGTCGCGAAGTTCGAATTGATCGCTTCGACGCCGACTTTCGCAAAGATCGCCGTCAGCGCCGCGAAGACCGCCGACAAAAGCGCCCAGAACAGCCAGCTATGCGATGAGCTCATGATCAGGCCTCGCGGCGCAGAAAGATGCGCGCAAGAGTGTTGCGCGCAAATGCTTTGCCTGGAATGCGAAGGATTGACTAGGGGCCGACAGTCTCGCGCGGGCGGCCGCGCCGTGCTTCGCCGAGCCAGCTCGCCAAAACGCTGCCGAGCAGGAACAGCAGGCCGATCACGCCGATGCCGACCGGCGCGACGCCGACGCCTTTGATCTCCGCCGCGCCCGTCCGCTTGATCGCGGCATAATCCGAACCGCCATAGATCGGGCTGTCGCGCATGGCGACGATCCGCGGCAGGCTGACGTCGCCGTCCTTGCCCTTGCCGATGCGGCGCACCGTGCCGCCTGTCGCCTCGGCGATCGGCCGCAGCTTCTCGGTGGTCGAGAGAACGTCCTGGAATTCGCGTGGATTTTCCGGCCCGACATTGGCGAGCGCGGTCAGCTCGCCATCGGTGAGGCGATAGAGCCCGAGTTCGGAGGCCTTGACCTGCGCCCGCGCGAGGCCGGGCTCTGCCGGCGTCAGCGTCACGGTTTCGGTCTTGCCCGAAGGCGCGGTGATCCGCACTGGCGGGATTTTGTCTTTCAGGCTTTGCCGCTCGATGGCGATCTCATGGCCTTCGACCTTGGCGCGCAGCGCTTCTTCTTCGAGCTCTGGCTCTTTCATCAGCCAATGGGCGAGGCGGCGCAAAAGATCGAGATGTGGACCGCCGCCTTCGAAGCCGCGCGCCCAGAGCCACATTTGATCGGAAAGCAGCAGGCTGACGCGGCCCTTGCCTTCGCGGGCCAGTACCAAAAGCGGCTTGCCATTGGCGCCGGAGAGAATGTCCGTGCCGCGCGTGACATTGGCATCGACCTGACGGAACCAGCGGCTCCAGGCGGGGGGATTGTCGCTCGCGCCCGGCAGGCCGCGCGTCACCGGATGCTTTGCGCCGATATCGGTCACCTTGGGCCAGAAGCCGGCGGCCGTCTGCGTCACCGAGCCGTCGGGACGCGCCGGCGTGATCTGCCCGAGCGGCGTGTAGTAGAAGCCGTCCGGATCGCCGAAATCGGGTCCGACCGCGATCAACAACGCGCCGCCTTCGCGAACATAGCGGACGATATTATCGAGATAGATCGACGGCAGCACGCTTTGGTTCGAATAGCGGTCGAAGATGATGAGATCGAAATCCTTGATCTTGCGGCCGAAGAGGTCGGCGGTCGGAAAGGCGATCAAGGAAAGTTCATTGATCGGCGTCCCGTCCTGCTTCTCCGGCGGCCGCAGGATGGTGAAATGCACCAGATCGACATTGGCGTCGGATTTCAGAAGATTACGCCACATGCGCTCGCCGGCGTGCGGTTCGCCCGAGACGAGCAGCACTTTGAGCTTGTCGCGCACGCCTTCGATCGTCAGCACAGCTTTGTTGTTGATCGTCGTGAGTTCGTCGGGCAGGGCCTCGACTTCAATCTCGACGACATTCGGGCCGCCATGCTCGATCTTGATCGGCAGGCGCACCCGCTCGCCGGGTGTGGCCGTCACATTGGCGATCAGATTGCCGTCGCGCCGGACATGGATGATGACGGGTTCCTGGCCGTTCGACGTATCGAGCACGCGCAGCTGGATCGTGGTTTCCTTGCCGACGATGCCGAAGCGCGGCGCGTCGAGCAGTTCGATGCGGCGGTCGCGTTCGCCTTCATGGCCCGTGATGAACGCATGCAGCGGCGCCTTGAAGCCGAGCGCCGCGGAATCGGGCGGAATGTCATGCACGACGCCATCGGTGATCATGAAGACGCCGCCGATGCGCTCGGAGGGCACGTCGGAGAGGCCGTCGTTCAGCGCCGCGAAGAGGCGGGTCCCGTCGTCTTCCGTATCTGTGCGGCTGCTCTCGATAACGCGGACATCAACATTGCCCAGTGCCTTCAGCCGTTTGACGAGCTCGTCCTTGGCCTTTTCGGTCTGGGCGGCGCGTTCGCCGATTGTCTGGCTGCCGCTTTGATCGACGACGACGGCGACGACGTCTTTCAGCGGCTGCTTGTCTTCGCGCACGACGGCGGGGTCGAGCAGGGCAATGAGAACCAGCGCGAGGCCAATCGCCCGCAACAGCGTGCCGCTGCGCCGTTGCCAGAGCCCAAGCGCCGTCACGACGAGCCCGAGGACGGCAAAGGCGCCGAGCAGCGCGACCGGCAGAAGCGGCGTGAAGGAGAGGCTGAGGTCGCTCATTACGGCTATGTGGATCAATCCGGCTTGGCGTCTAGCTCGGCGAGGCCGATGGCGCGGAAACTCTTACACCATCGGCGCCCGCGGGCGGAGCGACAGCAGCTTGGCGGATGCGTGAGCCCGACGTGAGCTGGCTCTGGCGAGCTAGCGCGGCTCCGGCGCCTTATGCGCGCAGGCCATGATGGCGTATCCGTCGATCCTTTGCCACGCATAGGATGCGGATTCTTCCGTCATTTTGTAGACCGGCTGCGGCAGGCGCCATTCATGCGCCGTCAACCCGGGCGGAATTGTGGTCCCTTGGCCGACGGGAGCGACAATCCAGGCCGGCGCATCGGGCCGCGCACAAAGATGTGCGACATTGGCCTCCGTCACATGCGGCAATTCCGCCGTCGACGGCACATGGGTGGCGGAGAGAACGCCCTTTTCCGTCAGGCCTTCCTTGATCAGGAACTGCATGCGCTCGCGCCATTCGCGCGCCAGCTCCGGCGAGAAAATTGTGCTCACGCCCTGCTGCGGCGACGCCCATTGCGCCCGGCCGGTGAGATACCAGGTCTCGGTCAAGCCATCGACCCAGAGGATTTCGCCCGGCTCGCCGGCGATGAGCTTTGTGAGTTCCGCCGGGTGCACGCTCGCATCATGCAGTTTCTGGAAGGTGCAGCGATTATCCCAGAAGCGCAGAACCGTCACGCCGAGCACCACGGCCGTCAGCAAGGCAGCCGCCGAGATCAGCTTCGTGGTTTGCCGCGAGAAGCTGAGCGGGAGGACGAGCGCCAGGATGGGGAAGGCGATGTAGCGCCGGCTCCAGATGAAATTCATGCCGGTCGAGCCGTCGTCCGGCATATGCGCGATGAAGCCTGCAAAGCCGGTGAGATAATGAACGGTCAGGATCGCCGCGACGGAGCCGGTGAAGACCCAGAGAGCGATTGCCCAAATCTTTGTGATCGGCAGGCGCGCGCCGAAAAAATGCAGGAGGACGGCGCTGCCGGCGAAAAGCGCCGCCGTTTCCGGCGTCTCATTCGCCAGCCAGGCCAGCGCCAAGAGCGCCAGCACCATTCGCGCTTTCGGGCCTTGTTGCCAAAGCCCGATCATCGCGAAGCCGAGCGCCGTGCTGCCGAGCGCGGCGAGCAGCCAGCCCATCCGCCAAAGCTGCACCTGCACGACTAGCAGCAGCGACAGAAAATCGCCGAAAACGATCTGCGCCAAAATGCCGGCGACGCCGACGCCGATGGCGCCGAGCAGGATCAGCCGGGCGCGGCCCTGCGTCAGGCTCGCGGCGACGATGAGGCTTGCCGCCTCGGCGCAGGTCGAGCCGAGATAATCGAGCGGCCATTGGCTCGGAAACAGCAGCGGGCTGCGGCTCAACGCGAAGGCCTTGAGGTCCGGATCCATCACCGTCACCAGACGATGCAGCACCGGCACGCCGGCGAAAGCGCCGATCAAAACCAGGAGCGCGAGGCCTGCGACAGCCACGGCCCAGCGCTTATGCTCGAAGCACAGCACCAGCGCGAGAACGCCCCAGCCAGCGAGCGCCATCAAAGGATGCAGCAGGCTCGCGACGAGAAGGCAGGCGATCGCAACCAGCGTCCGATTGAAGGCCAAAGCGGCGAGCGCCGTCAGAACGAGGGCTTCGGCAAAGGGCCGCGGGACGGCCAAAACCTCCGAGAAGCCGAAACGAAACGGCGCGCCATAATTGATCGGCATGACCGCGACGAAAATGACGATGATCGGAATGAAGCTCCGGGCGACATAGCGGCTCGCGAAGACGGCGAGCGCCGCGGTCCAGGCGAGTATCGACAAAATCGCCAGAGCGATCGCTGTCGGCTCGGTGCCGAAAGAGCCGACGAGATGATCGAGAATGAGCGGGAACAGGCTGAAGCGCGATTGCCCGTCATGGACGAACATCATGTCGCGGCCGACGCCGTTCGGATCGAGATCGGCCAAGGCACGGCCGATATAGACATTCGCATCGCCCAGAATGCCGCCGAAACTATGGGCGGAGGCCCAAAGCGCCGCGGCAATCAATGAGAGTGCGATGAAACCAACCGGCCGCTCGGCGAAAATGGCGGGTGCTGTCGCGGCCGTGGGCTTGATCGCCTCTTCGGCCGGCAGATCTTCGCGCAGCGACCGATCGAACATCCGCGCTTGCGTCATAGGCTCTGCCCGTCAGTCGGCGACGCGGGGCGCCGGAATCTCGGCGAGAAGGCCGATCGCGTGGCCGGCGAAGAGCAGCGTCCGGCGCGCCAAGAAATTGAACAGAAACACGCCGACCGCGGTCGGTGCCTTGGCGATGCCGACGCTCAGGCCCAGCATCTTCACGAAGACGAACAGCAGCGCGGCGTTGAGGACAAGGCCGGCGATGCCGACGAGAAAGAAGCCGATCGCCTCGGTCAGCAGCGGATAGCTGCGGCGGCCGCGATAGACGAAGAGAACGCTGCCGGCATAGGCGAAGACCATGCCAACCGTGAAGCTCGTCGTCGCCGCGGCGAGATAATTGACGTGCAAGCCGACGAGCAACATCAGCAGGCCCCAATCGAGCGCGAGGGCCAGTGCGCTGCAAAGACCGTAGCGCCAGAGATCGACGGCGAGCTGCACGGCGTCGGGACCGGCGAAGCGGGTGAGGAGCGCGCGGAGCGTCTGCATCATCAGGCGGCCTTCTTCGGCACGAGGCGCAGGCTCTTCAAAGCCTCCTGCGCGCCGGAGACGCCGGCTTCGCCATATTCGGCGTCCTCATTGACCTGCCAGACATCGTAGATCGGCTCGCCCGCGACGATATTCGCGGCGGTCAGCATGCCGGTCATTATCGCATGGTCCTGATTGTTATATTTGTGCATGCCGTTGCGGCCGACGAGATGCAGGCTCGGATAGAGATGCGCGAGGTCGCGGCGGACCATGGCCATATGCTCGGCATAGGTCTCGTCATAGACCGGATAGGCCTTTTTCTGCCGCACGACGCAGGCGTCCGTCACTTCGGCTTCGTCCATCAGGCCGATCTTGCCGATCTCGCGCTTGGCGAGCGCGATGAGATCGGCGTCGTCCGAGGTCCAAAGCCCGTCGCCTTCAAAGCAGAAATATTCGAGGCCGAGACAGGTCGAGGTCGCATCGGGCACCATTTCCGGCGACCAGGAGCGGAAATTCTGCACGCGCCCGACCTTCACCTTCGGATCGTGGATATAGATCCAATTGTCGGGCAGTTCTTTGCCGGTCTTGCCGATCAAGACGACGGTGAGGAAATCGCGATATTTGAGCTCGCGCGCATGGAGGAGCGAAATCGGCGCCGGCTGCAGCGCGCTCATCAGCTCGCGCACCGGCGCGGAGGAGACGACATTGCGGGCGAAATAGGTCTCGCGCTCGCCCGACGTGCTGATGGTTTCGACCGTCCAGATCTGCGTCTGCGCATCGAAGCTCAGCGCGGAAAGCTTGCGGCCCATGCTGATCTCGCCGCCGCGCGCCTTGATCTTCTGCGCGCAGGCGTCCCACATCATGCCGGGGCCTTTGCGCGGATAGCGGAAGGATTCGATCAGCGTTTTCGCGACAGTACCGCTTTTTTGGCCGGACTTCTGCCAGCCGAGCGAGCGGCGCAGGCCGTCGACGATCGCGGCGCCGAGGCTCAGGCCCTTGATGCGCTGCGCCGCCCAATCGGCGGAAATCTCGTCGCAGCTCATGCCCCACACCTTTTCGGTGTAGGTCTTGAAGAAGATCGAGAAGAGCCGTTCGCCGAACTGGTTGCGGACCCATTGGTGAAAGGTCTTGGCGTCTTTCACCGGAAAGGCGCGCGCATAGGCGAAGGACGCCATGCACAAAGTGCTCTGCATGAGGCCGAGCTTGCGGAGCGCTTCGAAAGCACGCAGCGGATAGGCGAAGAATTTGGCGCGATAATAGATCCGCGACAAGCGCGGCCGTTCGATGAAATCGTCGGGCAGGATCTCGTTCCAGAGATCGACGACTTCCTTCGATTTTGAGAAGAAGCGATGGCCGCCGATGTCGAACAGGAAGCCCTTGTAATTGACCGTGCGGCTGATGCCGCCGACATAGGTTTCGTCTTGTTCGATCACCTGGACCCTGCGGCCGGCTTTGACGAGACTATAGGCTGTGGTCAAACCGGCCGGGCCGGCCCCGATTACGAGGGCGTCGAGAATGTCCAAAACGGTCTGCTCCGCGCTGGTCTAGGCAGGCAGAAGAGACCATCAATAAGTTAAGGCGCCCCTACATCGATCGTCGACACGCGGGCCTATGCGGCATTTAGGCGGGCAGGGCCTCATACAGCGCGCCGTCGGGCTGGCGGATGTCGCTCCCCTCGGGAACATGCTTGCCCCATTGGGTCCAATAGAAGGGGGTTGCCGCTGCGACACATTGGTTGCGCAGATCGCGGACCCAAACGGGATCGCAGAGAGCGCCCTTCTTGCCGGTTTCGCCGCCCGCCACGACCCAATCGATGCGGGGGCCTGCGCCGGGCGCCTTGAGCCAGGTACCCGGTTTGAGATCGAGTTGTTCCAGCAAAGGCTCGGCGGCGACGAAGCGGAGCGCCGCCGGCGTCTCGAGCAGCAGCGGAATGCGGCGGTCCGCCTCTTTCTGATTTTCAGCGGTCACGCCAAGCCAGACATTCGGCAGCGGCCAGGCGATTTCATGCGGCGTGCCGGGCGCCAGCGCGTCCATCATTTTGACGATGCGCGCGGGCGTCGCCGGATCGGCGATATAGGGCTGCGCGGTTTTCGGCCGTTTGGTCAAGACGACGTAAATATGCTGCGGCGCCAGCGCCATGACGGCGAAGACCTTGTCGATCACCGCCGGATCGAGCGCCTCATGGAAGAGATCGGACAGCGCATTGACGAAGACGCGGCGGCCTTCCGGCCAGCCGAGCGGCAAAGTCAGCCGGTCGCCGCGCAGATCGACCTTGCCGGACCAGCCGTTTTCGTCGGTGAAGCCGTGGCCCCAGCCGCCGGGGCCGCCGTTTTCAATCGTCAAAGCTTCGGCATAACAATGTTTGCAGGCGGCGCTCTTGCGGGTGCAGCCGACGAGCGGGTCCCAAATTTCCTGGGCCCAGGCAATGTCGATATCCATTCCTGCCTCCTGCGGTGAAAATGCGCCGCAAACGACAAGCACGTTCCAGGCCGGGGGCGGTTCTCAGCCGAGTGGGCAATTGAATTTGTCCTCGTGTCCGGCGTAGATCCTTCCAGCAAGAAAAGCCGCGAAAGCGGATAGGGAGGACTCATGGAGGAAGTCGCGGAGGACATCGGCCATTATGATTACATCATTGTCGGCGCCGGCTCGGCCGGCTGCGTCCTCGCCAACCGTCTCTCCGCCGATCCAAAGCGCAAGGTTCTGCTCCTCGAAGCGGGCGGCAAGGACAATTGGATCTGGTTTCACATTCCCGTCGGCTATCTCTTCGCGATCGGCAATCCGCGCGCCGATTGGATGTTCAAGACCGAGCCGCAGGCGGGGCTCAACGGCCGCAGCCTGAATTATCCGCGCGGCAAGGTGATCGGCGGCTCCTCGGCCATCAATGCGATGATTTATATGCGCGGACAGGCGCAAGACTACGACAATTGGCGCCAGCTCGGCCTCACCGGCTGGGGTTTCAACGATATCCTGCCGCTCTTCAAGCGGCAGGAGGATCATTATGGCGGGGCCAGCGAGGCGCATGGCGCGGGCGGCCTCTGGCGGGTCGAAGTGCCGCGCGTGCATTGGCCGATTCTGGATGCCATCCGCGATGCGGCTGAAGAGATCGGCATTCCCAAAACGCTGGATTTCAATTGCGGCGACAATGAAGGCTCGGCTTATTTCGACGTCAATCAGAAGCGCGGCCGGCGCTGGAGCTCGGCGCGCGGCTTTCTGAAGCCGATCCTCAACCGGCCCAATCTGCGGCTCATCACCGAGGCGCAAGTCGATCGCCTCGTGCTCGCCGGCAAAAGGGCGAAAGGCATCGTCTTTCACAACGACGAGCAAAGTTTCGTCGCTTATGCCGGTGCCGAGATCATCCTTGCGGCGGGCGCGATCGGCAGCCCGAAGATTCTCGAACTCTCTGGCATCGGCAAGCCGGAGATTCTCGCCAAGGCCGATATCGAATTGCGCCATGCGCTGCCCGGCGTCGGCGAGAATCTGCAGGATCATCTGCAGCTGCGGCCGATCTACAAGTTGAAGAATGCGCGCACGCTGAACGTCGATTATCAATCGCTCTTCAAGCGCGCGAAAATGGCGTTCGACTATGCGCTGTTCCGGCGCGGACCTTTGACCATGGCGCCGTCACAGCTCGGCATCTTCACGAAGTCGAGCGAAAAATATGCGACGGCCAATCTCGAATTCCATGTGCAGCCGCTGTCGCTCGATAAATTCGGCGACGCCATGCATCCATTCGCGGCGATCACGCTCAGCGTCTGCAATCTGCGCCCGTCGAGCCGCGGCACTTGCCATGTCGCTTCGCCCGATTCGCGCGCCAATCCAAAGATCTCGCCGGACTATCTGAGCACGGACGAAGACCGGCAGGTCGCAATCGACGCTCTGCGTCTCGTGCGGCGGCTCTGCGCCGCGAAAGTCTTGAAGCCCTATGAGCTCGAAGAGTTTCGCCCCGGCCCCACGCTCACGAGCGATGCGGAATTGGCGCATGCGGCGAGCGAGATCGGCACGACGATCTTTCACCCCGTGGGGACGGCGAAAATGGGGATCGACACGGATCCGTCATCCGTGCTCGACGCAAGGCTGCGGGTGCGCGGCATCGAGGGGCTGCGCGTGGCTGACGCCTCAGCGATGCCGACGATCACCTCGGGCAATACGAATTCGCCGACGATGATGATCGCCGAAAAGGCCGCCGAGATGATTCTTGCCGATGCAAAAGCCCGCTGACTGCCTTTCGGGGCGCGGCGAATTATGGCATCTAGGCGCATGCCCTTGCCCAGCGAGCTTATTCTGCCGAAGGACGGCCGCCAGTCGGAAATGGCGCTCAATGTCGCGCGCGGCACCAGGCGGCTTTTGCGCGCCCGCAAATTCGCGACCGTAACCGAACTGCCGCTGGCGAGCGGGCGGCGTGCCGATATTGTGGCGCTCGCCGAAGATGCGACGCTCGTGATCGTCGAGATCAAATCCTCGATCGCCGATTTTCGCGCCGATCTCAAATGGCCGGACTATCGAATCCACTGCGACCGGCTCTATTTCGCCATTCCGGCCGAGATTCCGCCTGAAATCATGCCGGAAGATGCGGGGTTGATCATCGCTGACGGTTTTGGTGCCGAGATCTTACGCGAGGCGCCCGAACATCGCTTGGCGGCAGCAACGAGGCGCAGCATGTTGCTGCGCTTTGCTCATGCCGCCGCGCATCGCCTGCATGGGCTCGCCGATCCCGAAATTTTGCGCTTCGGTTCCTTGTGATCCGCGCCTCTGTCTGAGGGCCTTGAGCCAAGTCAAAGACCGGGCCGTCGGTGCATGATTGCTGGAGCCATGAATTCCATGATGGAAACCCGATGACGGATCAGACTCTCGCATCGCCTGTCGCGCCGCAGCTCGAGGCAAAGCCGGGCGGCCGCGAGCTGGTCTTCGTCGCGACGGGCGCCTGGACCGCCCATCACGCCGAAGCGCTGGACCCACTCGTTAATTCCTTTACGCCGCAAGCGCAAATGGCGCAGCCGGTCGAAGTTGTTTCAATCAACATAAGTGCGATCGATAGCCTCGACACTTACGGCGCTTGGCTGTTCGAGCGGCTGCTGCGGCGCTATTCGGATGCCGGATGCGACGTGCATCTGACGGGTGTCGCTGCGCGCTTTCGCGGCCTCATCGACGAAATTCACGAGGTCAATCGCCGCCATGCCGCAATCAAGCCGCGGGAAAATCCGCTGCTTGCGGGGCTCGAATCGCTTGGCCGCAGCGGCGCCGAGATCGGCAATGACCTTCTTGAGCTGCTTGAAATGTTCGGCGCGCTGTTTCGCGCCTTTTTGCGCATCCTCGTCAATCCGCGGCGGCTGCGCCTGACATCGACCGTGCATCACCTCGATCGGGTCTGCTGGCAGGCCGTGCCGATCATTCTCGCCTTCACCTTTCTCATCGGCGCGATCATCTATCAGCAGAGCACGTTCTATTTCCGCAAATTCGGCGCCGGGGAATATGCGATTAATTTCGCTGGTATCCTCGTGCTGCGCGAACTCGGCGTGCTGCTCGTTTCCATCATGGTCGCCGGCCGTTCCGGCAGCTCTTACACGGCCGAACTCGGCACGATGAAGATGCGCGAAGAGATCGACGCGTTGAATACGATGGGGCTCGATCCGATCGAAGTGCTGATCCTGCCGCGCGTCCTCGCTCTGATCATCGCTGTTCCGGCGCTCACCCTCCTCGGCTCGCTGACGGCGCTCTATGGCGGCGGAATCGTCGCCTATTTCTATGCCGGCATGAGCCCGCAGATCTATCTCACCCGTCTCAACGAGGCGGTCTCCATAACCCAGTTCAAGGTCGGCATGATCAAGGCGCCCTTCATGGCGCTGGTCATTGGTGCGGTCGCGGCCTGCGAAGGCATGAAAGTCAAAGGCAGCGCCGAATCGCTCGGTCTGAAGACGACGGCTTCAGTCGTCAAATCGATCTTTCTCGTCATCGTGATCGACGGCCTCTTCGCGATCTTCTACACCTCGATCGGATGGTGAGCATGACCGATGTCACCGAGGCGGTGGACGCGACGACGGCGGCGACCGACATTGTGATCCGGGTGCGCGATCTCGTCGTCGGTTTCGGTGACACGATCGTGCTCGATCATTTGAATCTCGATGTCGCGCGCGGCGAGATCTTAGGGTTTGTCGGCGGCTCGGGCGCCGGCAAATCCGTGCTGCTGCGAACCCTCATCGGCCTGTTGCACAAGCGGCAGGGGCGAATCGAAATTCTGGGCGTCGATGTCGATAGAGCGAGCCCTGAGGAAATGCAGGCGATCGAACGGCGCTGGGGCATTCTGTTCCAGCAAGGCGCGCTCTTTTCCTCGCTGACGACTTTGCAGAATGTGCAGTTTCCGATGCGCGAATATCTGCATCTCTCGCAAGCGCTGATGGATGATGTGGCGATGGCGAAGCTCGAAATGGTCGGGCTCACCGCCGAGGATGCGGCAAAATTGCCGTCCGAGCTCTCCGGCGGCATGGTGAAGCGTGTCGCGCTTGCCAGAGCTTTGGCGCTCGATCCGGAAATCGTCTTTCTCGACGAACCGACGTCCGGTCTCGATCCGATTTCGGCGGGCGAATTCGACGCGCTGATCCGCACCTTGCAGCAGACTTTGGGCCTCACCGTCTTCATGGTGACGCATGACCTCGACAGCCTTCACAATGTCTGCGACCGCATCGCGGCGCTGGCCGACGGCAAGGTCGTCGCCGAAGGCACGATCGCAACCATGCTGGCCTGCGAACATCCCTGGGTAAAAGCCTATTTCCGAGGCAAGCGCGCGCGCATTCTGACCGCGCCAGCGCAACACTAAGCGGTCGCATGTTTGCGATCGCGTTGAACTTAAGCGCTCGCATGTTTGCGATCGCATTGAACTTGAGCGCTCGCACGTTTGCGATCGCATTAAAGATTGAGGCGCCTCGATGGAGATTAAAGCACGCTATCGGCTGATCGGGCTGTTCATGCTCGCGGTCATAGGGACGGGCTTCGGCTTCGTCTATTGGCTGCAGAATGCCGGCGGCCTCGCCGAGCGCAAGACCTACCAGATCCGCTTCGAGGATACGGTTGGTGGCCTGCAGGCCGGTGCGCCGGTCATGTTCAATGGCATCCGCGTCGGCGAGGTGACGGGGCTCAAGCTCGATAATAATCCGCAGGTGATTTACGCGACGATCGCCGTCGACAAGGCGACGCCGCTGCGCGCCGATACGGTAGTGCGTATCGATTTTCAGGGGCTGACAGGCTCGGCCGCCGTGTCGCTGAACGGCGGCTCCGCCAATCTGCCGCTGCTCAATACGATGGCCAATCCGCCGGCGCTGTCGGCGGGTGCCGCCGCCGGACAGGGTCTCACCGATATGGCGCGTCAGGTGCTTGGCCGGCTCGACAAGCTCTTTTCCGAAAACTCCGGCGATCTTCACGAGACGATCACCAATCTCAAGACCTTCTCCGCGGCCCTCGCGAAAAATTCCGGCAAGATCGATACGATCTTGAGCGGTCTCGAAAAGACCTTCGCGGCGCCGCCAAAGCCGGTGATGCAGGTCTTCGATCTCGACGCGCCGACGAATTTCCCGCCGCTGACGCAGCCGCCGCAGGCGCTGCTCGTCGTCTCCGATCTCACGACGATATTGACCTTCGATACGCAGCAGATCCTGTTGAAGCCACAGAAAGGCTCAACGCGGGCGATCGAAAATGCGCAATGGAGCGATAGCGCGCCGAAGCTCATTCAGGAGAAAATCGTCCAGAGCTTCGAGAACGCGCATTATCTCGGCTCTGTCAGCCGGCCGCTCGATCAGCTCGCTTCCGACTATCAGCTCTTGATCGATCTGCGCGCCTTCGACGTGGCACTTGCTCCTGAGCCGCATGCCGAGATCGCTTTTACGGCGAAGATCCTTGCGAAGGACGGCAAGATCATCGGCGCGCGCCTCTTCGAAGCAGAGGCGCCGGCGTCAGCCACGGATGCTGCGGCTGCGACGGCGGCAATCAATCAGGCTTTCGAGAAGGTCGCGAAAGATCTCGTTACTTGGGCGGCGCCGCTCGTCTTCGCCAACAAGCCGGCGGCCAAGGGCAAGCGGGTGCAAGGCGAATTGGAACAGTAAGCGCTCTTAGCCGACGAGGCTGAAGACCACATAGGCGGCGAGCGAGAGCGAGACGAAGAGATCGCTTGCCATCGCGATCTTCTCATTCTGCGTCTTGCAGCCTTCGGTTGCATGGCGGAAGCCGGCAAGACCGTAGAAAATGGCGCCCGCAAGCGCCACCGGCAGGATGAAACTTGGCCGGATGAGTGAGAGCGTGCCGACGATGCCTAAAGCGACATTGGCGATGCCGAGCTCGCGGACGATCGGCAAGGCCTCCTCGCCTGTCATGGCGAAGATCCGCTCGGTTGTCACTCGCGGCTGAAACATCTGCACGACGCCGGCGATCAGGAGCCGCAGGCCGGCGCTCCAGAAGACGAACCATTTGCCGGCGAGCGCCGGCATCGGCATGCCGGATGCGCCCGTCGCATGATCGATGAGGATCGATCCGATCGGCAGGATCAGCATCAACAGGAGCACGCCGACAAGATACATGTCGTGCTCCAGCCTCTCTGTGCTGTTTAGCGCGGCGCGCGCTTGGCGAGAATGCGCTGCAACGTGCGGCGATGCATGTTGAGGCGGCGGGCCGTCTCGGAGACATTGCGGCCGCAGAGTTCATAGATACGCTGAATATGTTCCCAGCGGACGCGATCGGCCGACATCGGATTTTCCGGCAGCTCGGCCTTGTCGTGCCGTGTCGCCATCAGCGCCGCGTAGATCTCGTCGGCATCGGCGGGCTTGGCGATATAGTCGAAGGCGCCGAGTTTCACGGCGGTGACGGCGGTCACGATATTGCCGTAGCCCGTCAGAATGATCGCGCGGGCGTCGGGGCGCTTGGCCTTCAGTTCGGAGATGACGTCGAGACCGTTGCCGTCCATCAGGCGCATGTCGATGACGGCAAAGGCCGGCGCCTCCTTGGCGATGGCGGCCAGGCCTTCGGCGACTGATTGCGCGCAGGTGACGATGAAGCCGCGCGTCTCCATCGCCCGCGACAGGCGCGAGGAAAACGGCTTGTCGTCGTCGACAATCAAAAGAGTCTTGTCCGCATCGGCTTCGCCGAGCGGCGCTAGGGTATCGACCTTCGGGCTTGCACCCGTCTCGGGGAGGTCGTTTTTCATCGTTGGCTGCCTCGCTATCTCCATAGCTGTGTTTTCATGCCTCCAAAATGGAAAACAGAGATGAACTCTATATTTCTTGCACTTTCTAATGCCTTAAGCCACGCCACGGCGCTGCGGGCCCTGCTTTAGCGCCTTCATCCGGCTTTGGCACTTATTTTCATTGTCTCCTCGCCCCGGCCCCTGGTCCGGCGTCCCTGCTCGAAGGCTTGGCGCGGCCAGCGGATGGTAATGCGAGCCCCGGTGAAGGGCGGGGTGCGGTTGGAGGGTTTGACGGTGGCGCCGGAGCGCTCCAGCAAGGTCTTGGCAATAAAAAGACCGAGGCCGAGGCCGGAATCCTCTTCGGATTTGGCCCGCCGATCCTTCCTTGTCGTGACATAAGGCTCGCCGAGGCTTCCGATAACGTCCGGCGAAAATCCAGGGCCGTCGTCCTCGATCGTGACTTCGACGGTCGCCTGCGTCCAACGTGCTCTTATGGTCACTTCCGTCTGGGCGAAGTCGATCGCATTTTCGATAAGATTACCGAGGCCATAAACCATCGGCGGATTGCGCCGGCAGACGGGCTCCGGCGCGATGCCTTCCTTTTCAATGGTGATCTTCAGACCGAAGTCGCGCTGCGGGCCGGCGGCTTCCTCAAGCAGGACGCCGAGCGACATCTCGCCAAGGAAATCGCGCGATTCATCGTCGAGCGACGTCAGCTTCGAGAGGATGCCGCGGCAGCGCATGACTTCCTGCGAGAGGAGCGCGACATCTTCGGCGAACGCGCTGTCCTTCGGCAATTGCTTCTGCAGCTCCTTGACGACGAGGGT
Source organism: Methylovirgula sp. (assembly GCA_052144065.1). GTDB lineage: Bacteria > Pseudomonadota > Alphaproteobacteria > Rhizobiales > Beijerinckiaceae > Methylovirgula. Next base: position 15,474 of record JBKQRA010000151.1, read on the forward strand.
GATGGTGGCGAGCGGCGTGCCGAGCTCATGCGCGGCCGCGGCGGCAAGGCCGTCGAGCTGGGTGAGGTGCCGCTCGCGGGCGATGACGAGCTCGGTGGCGGCGAAGGCGTCGGCAAGCTTGCGGGTTTCTTCCGCCACCCATGAGGCATAGATCGCGATGAAGACGGCGCCGACGATGATCGCGCCCCATATGCCAGCTGTATACAGGAAGGGAGGCTCGAAGCGTTGCTGGGGCATCCAAGGCAGCGGGTAATGCATATACATCAGCACCGTCGCAGCGGCGATGACGAGCACGGTCAGCCCGAAAGTGATGCGGCCGGAAAAGGACACGGCCCCGATCATGATCGGCGCCAGAAACAGCAGGGAAAACGGATTGTTCAGCCCGCCGGTCAGATACAGCAGCAGCGACAGCTGCAAAATATCATAGCCCAGCATGAAGGCCGCGGGCGTGTCTTTCAGGCGGTCGCTGCGGCCGTAGCGCAGCCGCAGAAACACGTTCAGCCAGGCCGAGATCGCGATGATCAGCAGGCAGAGACCGAGCGGGATGGGGAAGCCGAAGACATAATGGACCAGCAGTACGGCGACTGTCTGGCCGCAGAGCGCGAGCCAGCGCAGCCGGATGAGCGTGTCGACACGCAACCGACGCGAGCGTCTGCCAAGATCGAGGTCCATGGAATCGGCCATTCGTTCCTCTTGCGATCGTCCTTGATCGGCGCCCTTGTCGGGATGTGAACCGTCGCAGTGCCTGCGGCCTCCAGGCGAGCGGCTTTTACAAGCGGCTCGTTTGCCGTTATGGGCAAGCGCCTTATCGCTTCCGTGGGGTTGCTCCAAAAGTCAAGCGATAGCGCCAAGTTGAGCCGCAGACAAAGTCGAGCAAAGGGACCGGGCTGAATGGTTGATGCCGCGCCGCCGGACGCTTGGCCACCAGCGATCGAAGTCACCCATCTAAGCAAACGCTTCGGCGGCGTCACCGCGGTCGACGACATCAGCTTTGCCGTCGCGCGCGACTCGGTGACCGGGCTCCTTGGCGGCAATGGCGCCGGCAAGACGACGACAATCGGCATGATCATGGGGCTGATCTTGCCGACGTCCGGCAGCGTCCATGTGCTCGGCCATGACATCGCCCGCGACCGCTACCGTGTCTTGGCTAGGATGAATTTCGAGAGCCCTTATGTCGACATGCCGCATCGGCTCACGGTCCGGCAAAACCTCACGGTCTTCGCCGAACTCTATGGGGTCGACGCGGTCGAAGCGCGCATTGCTCGCCTCGCCAAAGAACTTGCCTTTGTCGAGCTGCTCGATCGCGCCGCCGGCCAGCTCTCAGCCGGACAGAAGACGCGCGTGGCGCTCGCCAAGGCGCTGCTGAACGACCCCGAAGTTCTGCTCCTCGACGAGCCTACAGCGTCGCTCGATCCCGACACCGCCGATTGGGTGCGCAGCCATCTGGAGACTTTTGCGCGCGAGAAAGGCGCCACCATCCTGCTCGCTTCGCACAATATGAACGAAGTCGAGCGGCTCTGCGATCGCGTCATTATGCTGAAGCAAGGCCGCATTGTCGGCGATGCCAGCCCGGCGGAACTGATCGCGCGCTTCGGGCGCAGCAATCTCGAAGAGGTGTTTCTCGATCTCGCCCGCGGCCGGCGCGAAGCGACGCCTAACCCCTCGGAATCCGCCGATTAGAAGGACGAGAGAATGGCCACAGTCGATGCTTCTTTCATGAGCTTCTTCGCCGACGTGGTCTCGGGCTTTTCGGCGCGGCGCGTCGGCGCCATGGTCCGGCGCTATCTCTATCTCCTGCGCTCGTCCTGGCCGCGCATCTTCGATCTGATGTATTGGCCGCTCGTCCAGATGCTGACCTGGGGCTTTCTGCAGACCTATCTCGCGCGCGCTTCCGCTGCGGGCGCCTTGTCCGGACGGATCGGTCTGGCGGCCGGCACGCTGATCGGCGCCATGCTCCTCTGGGACATATTGTTTCGCGGCCAGCTCGGTTTCTCGGTCTCCTTCCTCGAGGAGATGTGGGCGCGCAATATCGCCAATCTGCTGATGAGCCCGCTGCGGCCGGGCGAATTCATCCTGGCGCTGATGACGATGAGCCTCGTGCGGCTCGTGATCGGCTTCGTGCCGGTCACTTTGTTCGCCATCTGGTTTTTCGGCTTCAATTTGTGGGGGCTCGGCGTCGCGCTCGGCTTCTTCTTCGCCAACCTCATCCTGACCAGCTGGTCGATCGGGCTCTTATGCTCAGGCCTCGTGCTGCGCTACGGGCTTGCAGCGGAATCGCTTGTCTGGACCTTCATGTTTCTGATGCAGCCGCTGGCCTGCGTCTTTTATCCGCTCGCGGTGTTGCCGCTGCCGCTGCAATATGTGTCGCGCGCTCTGCCGCCGACCTATGTGTTTGAAGGCCTTCGCGATTTGCTGACGCAGCACGAATTGCGCCTCGATCTGATGGGTGAGGCCTTCGGGCTCAATCTCTTGTTCTTTAGTGCTGCCGTGACCGTGTTCCTGGTGCTGCTGCGGCGGGCACAGCGCGCAGGGACATTGCTCCAGACGGGCGAATGAGTTGCCGAGGAGCGTTCTATTCTTTCTATGGAATCGAAAGGATCTATTATGTAAATTTCGTGAATTCTGTTCTATATCAGCCTTTCGTTCAATTGTTTTCGCTAGCCTGAAATCCTAAATTTTTGCACTGCAACAAGAAAATAGGGGCGGTGGTCTTTGGGGGCATCCGCTCGAAACTGCACTTCAACTCTCCCTTTCGAAACTTTAGAGCCGATGAGCGGTTCAAGCCGAAACGGAGCGAGAGGCGGCCGAGCCCATGAATCTGTATTCGTATCAATGGCACGAGACGATGCATCTGGCGCTGGCGCCAGCGCGTGCGATGTCCGGCATCACCAAGCTTTGGTTTAACAACCCGGCCAATCCCTTCGCCCACACCCATGTCGGCCGCAATATGGCCGCCTCGGCGGAATTGTTCGAGCGCCTCACGCGGCGCTACGGCAAACCCGTCTTCGGCTTCGACAGCGTCACCATCGATGGCGAAAGCGTGCCGGTGCATGAGACAGTGGTCTGGCAGAACACTTTTTGCCGGCTTCTGCATTTCGAGCGCGACCGCGGGCCGAATCCGAAGATTCAGCCGAAGCTGCTCATCGTCGCGCCCATGTCGGGCCATTACGCGACGCTGTTGCGCGGAACGGTCGTCGCCTTCCTCCCGCATTACGATGTCTACATCACCGATTGGGAAGATGCGCGCATGGTGCCGGTCGCCGTCGGCACTTTCGATCTCGACGACTATATCGATTACATCATCGATATTTGTCGCCTGCTGAGCCCGCAATATGACGGCATTCCGCTACACACGATCGGGGTCTGCCAGCCGGCGGTTCCGCTGATCGCCGCGGCGGCCCTGCTCGAGGCGCGCGAGGATCCGCATTATCCGACGTCGATGACGCTGATGGGCGGCCCGATCGATACGAGGCGCAGCCCTACGGCCGTCAATCAGCTCGCCCAGGCGCGCGGCAGCGCCTGGTTCCGCGAGCATTGCATCCATGCGGTGCCCTATCCCTATCCGGGCGCGAGCCGCAACGTCTATCCGGGCTTTCTGCAGCTCTCCGGCTTCATGGCGATGAACTTCGACCGGCATTTCAACGCCCACATCGAAATGTTCAACCATCTCGTCAAAGACGATGGCGACTCGGCCGAAAAGCACCGCGACTTCTATGACGAATATCTGGCGGTCATGGATCTGACCGCGGAATTCTATCTGCAGACCGTCGACACAGTGTTCGTCGAGCACAGCCTGCCGAAGGGCAACATGCGGCACCGCAATTCGCAGGTCGATCTCGGCGCGATCCGCCGCGTCGGGCTTTTGACGGTCGAGGGCCAAAACGACGATATTTCCGGCATCGGCCAGACCTATGCGGCGCAGGAGCTCTGCAGCAACATCCCGGACAGGCTCAAGCTGCACTATATGCAGGAGAATGTCGGCCACTACGGCGTGTTCAACGGATCCCGCTTCCGCCAGCAGATCGTGCCGAAAATCATGGCCTTCCATAACGAAATCGCGCCGGTTTAGGCCTCCGGCGCGGTTTCTTCCAGCTAGGCTTCAGGCTTCGATCGGCGGTCGCACGCCAATCGTGAGCTTGGCCTTGTGCAATCGTGAGCGCCCGAAAGCGCCAATCCAGTAGCGACTCGGACAGGCCCAAGCTAATCTTGGGCTTATGCTGGGCCCTTCGCGAAGAACTGCGCCGAGGACCTCGGAGATCACCCATCTCGAGGTCAAGCACTGCGGCGAGACCTACCGCATCTCCTTGAAGCGGATCGCGACCGCGCGCCGTTTTACGCTGCGCGTCCGCGCCGCCACCCGCGATGTCGTTTTGACCATGCCGCCGCGCAGTTCGCTTTCCACTGCCAAGGCTTTCGTCGAGGCGCATGCGGCCTGGATCGGCGTGCGCCTGGAGCGTCTGCCAAAGCCCATGCCTTTCGGTGCCGGCGAAGTCGTGCCGATCCGCGGCGTCAATCATATGATCGTGCATCGGCTGCAGCAGCGCGGCACGGCCTGGATCGAGCCCGGCCGTAAATCGGTCGGCGCCAGCATGCTGCCGCAGCTTTGCGTAGCGGGCGAACCCGAACATGTCGCGCGCCGCGTCAAAGATTTTCTGATGCGTGAAGCCAAGCGCGATCTCGAAACCGCGGTGACGCGCTATGCGGCGAAGATCGGCGTTGCGCCCCGCCGCATCAATCTGCGCGATACGACGAGCCGCTGGGGCTCGTGCTCATCGACGGGCTCGCTGAATTTCTCCTGGCGGCTCGTGATGGCGCCGAGCTTCGTGCTCGATTATCTCGCCGCGCATGAGGTCGCGCATCTGCTCTATATGAATCACTCGCCGGCCTTCTGGAAAGTCGTGGGCCGCATGACGAGCCACGTCGATCGCGGCGAAGCCTGGCTCAAAGCCAATGGCGCCGGGCTTTTGCGCTTCGGGCCTTTCAAGAGCTGAGGCTCAGAGCCGCCGGCGCGAGAATGCTTTGCATGTCGATGCGAGAGGCGTTCGTCGCGGTGACGAAATCGCTATCATGGGCGGTAAACAGAATCGTGCTGCTGCGGCCCCATGTCCGCAATTGACTGGCGAGACGATCGCGCGCTCCGAGATCCAGCCCGTTGCTGGGTTCATCCAAGAGAAACACGCGCGGCGTGCCGATCCAGGCTGCACACAGAAGCATCTTCTTCTGAGTCCCGAGCGACATGGCGTCAAAACGCGTGTCGAGATGGGGAAGCAATCCGAAATCGTCTATTAGGTCGGAGATCGCCGCGCTGGCGTCAGCCTTTTTGACGGTCGCAACGAATTGCAGCAATTCCCGTCCGGTCATGAACGGATAGATAGGGCTCTCATCCGGCATATAGGACAGAAGCTGCCGCGTCGTCCGCGGGGAGCGTGTTAGGCTGGCGCCGTCGATCCATACTTCACCCTTATCCGCCGGCTGCGCGCCGGCGAGGAGACGCAGCAGGGTCGACTTGCCGCTCCCATTGGTTCCCTGCAGCGCGTAAACGCCTGCCGCAAGCGCAAGGCTCGCGGAGGTGAATACGACCCGTCGGCCATAGGATGCGGCTAATCGCTCAAACCGCAATATCGCTTCCGCTGTCATCGTGCCACCGCCGCCATCGCAGCCCCTGCCCAGCCTGCTGCCAGAATAGCGCCGACGATGACGCTCAGCCGTCCTCCCATCACGAGGGGCAGACGCAGCATCGCGAGCAGGGCCAGATAGGCCGATGCCAAGCCAGTGAGCGCATAAAACGGCAAGAGTCCGTGAGCCACCAGAGGCGGCATGAGAAACCAAAGTGGCGTCAGCCCGAGCAAGATGACAAAGACCGTGTCGCGAATAGGCCAATAGCGAGAGGTCACGGGCAACGCCGCCAAATAATTCTGCATCGGGGCATGCGCGTCCCGGAGCGTGCGATAGATGCCGCTGAGGACGAGGGCGATGACCGCCATGGCCAGGATTGTCGTCGGCACCGAACGGTCATCGAGGTCGAAAATCATGATTAGTCGCGCCGTTCCCGCTGCGAGACCCAATGCGGTCGCCAAGCGCATTGCCGTTAGACCCGGATGCGCTCCGAGAACCTTGCATTGGACGCGAAGCCACATGAAGAGCCATTGTGAGTGTCGCAAGCTGCGGGCGGGCGACGGAACATTGGCCGCGCCAGTCCGTTTCCCGCGGCTCGGCCGCACCGAATCCGGAGCGGTCAAAGTGGCTGCGATGGTGACGCAGGCCAGAAACAGCAAGACCCAGGCGAAAGCCGGAAATGTCAGAGCCGAGCCGAGACATATAGTGGCGATGCCGGCGCCCAAAGCCATGAGCGCATGACGTTCCAGCGCCGCCAGTTGCACGGCGAGTGTCGCGCTCATCAAAACCAATAAAGCAAAGGCTTGATAAAACCCCGCCGCCTTCGGCACGGCCAGCCGGCTCGCTATCGCGACGGCGACGAATATCAGCATGAATCCGTCGGCGACGGCCAGCACTGTCACATCGACGCTCCGGCGTGTGAGCGGCGACATCGGCAATGTCGCCGCATAACGCGCGAAACCTCCGCCGACGATATTGTCCCGTTGTGGCAAGATCCCAAGGATCGCAATAAGTTGCAGAGCCGATAAGCAGGCGAGATGCCAGAACAAGCCGTGTTCGGGCAAAACGATCGCCGTAAGGACACGCGCCGGCAGGCCCAAAATCGCGATGATCGGAATACCTGGCACAGCCAATCCGGCGATGACGAACCATTGCCAGTGCCGCTGCAACAGGCGGCCGCTCGCCTTCATGTACCAGCGCAAGCGCAAAGCGGTGAAGTGAAGGTAAGTCTGCAATCGCCTAATCCATGCCGAAGCGTGCACGAAAGGTGATTCCGATCTGTGGCGAAATCACGGTCGCAACTGTCGCTTATTTCCGCACAAATGTCAGATAGGCGGGCGCTCGCCCCGCGGCGAGCGCCTTCGCCTCATAGCGCGTGCCGGACCATTGCGGCCAGGGCCGGCGCCAATCCTCAGCCGTTGCGGCCTTCCAGACGAAATCAGGCGAGCGCAGCACCCGCGCCAGCGTCCAGCCGGCATTGTCGTCGATATCGGTGGCAAAGCGGATCTCGGCCCCAGGCCGCAGCACGCGCGCGAGGGCCGCGAGCATCTCGTCTGAGAGAAACCGCCGCTTGCGATGCCGCCGCTTCGGCCAGGGATCGGGATAGAGCAGATAGACGCCGGCGAGCGCCGCATCCGGCAAAGTCTCGACGACATTGCCGGCATCGCCGCAATAGAGCCGCAGATTTTGAAGATTCTTGGCCTCGGCAAGCGCGAGCGCTTTGGCAAGCCCGTTTTGGAACGGCTCGCAGCCAATGAAGCCGCTGTTCGGGTGGCTTTCCGCTTCCGCAATCAAATGTTCGCCGCCGCCGAAGCCGATCTCTAGCCAGATCTCGTTCGGCGCACCGGCAAAAAGCGTTTCGGCATCGGCGATCTTGTGCGTCACATCGAGCGTCAGGATCGGCAGCAGCGTGTCGATCAGCTCGGCCTGATGGCTGCGGAGCTTCTTGCCTTTGCGGCGGCCATGCAGCCGGCTGCCGGTGGCGCCGGCCTTCGTCTCAGCCGCTTTTTCTACCTCCGCAGCTTGTGACGCCTGCATGATCACTCCCGAAACAGATATCGCCGAACGCAATTTATTCACCTCGATTTTCGCCATGGGGAAATTGAGCAGATTCTGTCTTCGCGCAGAAGCGGATTTCCAAATTTCCATGCAGAAATTGTCAATTGCGAAGCAGCTATTTTGGAGTGTCGGATGATCTCGTCGAATTGTGAGAGTCCGGCTCGGAGACCAAGTCGAGGATCGAAGCGGGCAAAGCTGACTGAGATGAGCTTTCATTGCAAAGCAAGAAACTGAAAATTCAGCAGGTGGCTTCGGAAAAAATCTGCGGGCGATGCGGGCGAGCCGTGGCTGGACGCCCACGGCGGTCTTGCCGCATTTGCCAGGCTTTGTCTGTGGGATGATCAACCCGCGTGGAGTTGTCATGCCCATTGTCGATCTCGCGGCCCGTCTCGGTTTTGCCTCCTCCGAGCCGACGGCGCGCCACGCGGTGATCGTCGTGCAGGTCGGTGATCAAATCGCCGGCCTGCTCGTCGACACCGTCTCGGACATTGCGAATGTTTCCCCATCGCATCCAGCCGGCGGCGGAAATCGATTCGCCGGACGCGCGCGCTCTGGTGCGCGGCGTCATCGCATCGGAAAGTCAGATGAGCAGCGTGCCAGCGACGGAACATCTGCTGCCCGAACGGACCGTGGTGGCGTAGGCGAGATAGCGCGGCGCCGGCTAGGGCGCGCCGGACAATTGATCAAAAGCTAAATGATCAGCGGGCCGGGAGACGGAAATCCGCCTCCGGCGCGTTCCGCTGTGCCATCGATGCGCCGGGCTTGGTGCTGCGCCCGATAAACCAGCCATCCTCATCCTCGCGACGGAATTCGACGCCGGCCTCGCGCAGCACCGAGACCAGCTTCAGCATGATCGGCTTCTTGGCGGTCACGGTCGTCGCTTCCTCGATCCGGCGGATCGTCGAAACCGACACGCCGCTGTGCTTTGCGAGATCATTGAGCGACCAGCCGACGAGCGCCCGCGCTGCCGTCATGAGATGGCCGCTGAGCCCGCAGAAGTCGGAGAGATCGAGCGGCGGGCTGTGCTTTTGTCCGAGTTCATCGATGTCAATCAAGGCGCCGAGCCATTGCTCGATATTGCCGTGGGCATCGAGCACCGGCACCGCCTGCGCTAAAAACCAGCGCAGCACGCCATCCCGGCATATGAGACGGTATTTTGCGACATAACGGGTCTTAGTGGCATAGGCCTTCAGCCAGGAGTCGCGTGTCGCCTGACGATCCGGCTCATAGACGGCGTTGAGCCAGCCAAGGCCGCTTGCTTCCTTGACCGTCTGGCCGGTGAGATCCATCCAGCCTTGTGACGCAGGCTTATTGCCGTTCGGCTCGGTCGTCCAAGTGGTTGAGGCGATCGAACGCCACACGACACGCAAGCGCTTCTCGGCGGCTTCGCGTTCCTGCATGGCGTTCATCCGTGCCGAAATATCGATCAATATGCCGGCCGCGAGAATCTGCTGCCCATGCGCATCGACGAAGACTTCGGCCTTATGAGCGATCCAGCGGACGGTGCCGTTTGCGTCGACGATGCGAAACTCGCGATTGATCGTGCGCACGTCGCGCAAATAAGAATCGAGATTGTCCATCGGCAGACGATCGTCGGGATGGGTGAAGCGCGCGAAGAGATCGTGGCTGGGAATTGTGCCTTCGGGCACGCCGAGCAGATTGTAGATGCCCTTCGACCACAAAAGCCGTTTCGCCTTGAAGTTATATTGCCACGAGCCAATGCCGGCAGCCGTTTCAAGCGAGCCGTAAAGTTGGGAAAGAAGATGCGCTTCAGGCGCAGATGACTTCGTCGGCGATGCGAGATCCAGATCACGCCGCACGGGACGCAAGGTTGAGATCAACATGAATGCGCCCTCCTGAATACGCCCTCCGCCCGTCGCCGATGTGGGCATTCCGGAGATGGAAATTATTGGCGGGAAAAGGCAACCGCAATGCTGCCCACCTTCGTCAAAATACGACCATCTTTGCGCTCCGTGAAATCACCGAGAGCGCTCCTCCTCGCCTTTTTTATTATGTCCCGTTTGTTGGACAGGCCACTGATTTAAATCAAATAACAATGACAGAACTTTCGTCGAATAAGATGGCCGTCGTGTAACGTGAATTCCTTACGCAGAAATGCGTATGGGTTCATATGCTCCGCTGCGCAGGCGCGCGATGCGTGCCATCTTCCATGCCGAAGACAATGGTGCCGGCGGATTCTTTCAAAGAAATCTGCGGCCGCTGTAGAAGCGACACCAATGTCATTACGTCTTGCCGCCTCAGAGCGATTCCACTCGTCCGGGCTCCACATGCAGCATTTGCGCCTTGCCTTTGAGTTCCGCGAAGGCGGCGCGATCGGCGCCGGTCATGAAGACTTGCGCGCCGAGCGTCGTCAGCTTGCCGAAGAGCGCGCTGCGCCGCGCCGGATCGAAATGCGCCGCAATCTCGTCGAGGAGCAGGATCGGCGTGATGCCGGAAACTTCCGCCACCAGCCGCGCATGCGCCAGAATGAGGCCGACGAGCAGCGCCTTTTGTTCGCCGGTCGATGAGCGCGACGCATCGGCTTGCTTGGGTCCGTGCCGCACCAGAAGATCGGCGGCTTGCGGGCCGATGAGCGTGCGGCCCGCCGCGGCATCGCGATTGCGGTTCTTGCGCAGCATGTCGCGATAGGCCTCTTCGATTTCGAGCGCCGGTCGCGTGCCGATCATCGCTTCGACATCGCCTTGCAGAAAGAGTTCGGCATAGGGGAATGCGCTGTCGTCCGTCGGCGCCATGCGGGCTGCGAGATGATTGACGGTCTCGGCGCGCGCCGCGGCGACCGCGACCGCGAGTTCGGCCAGCTCATGTTCGGTGGCATCGAGCCAGCGCCGGTCAGCGTTTTCTTCGAGCAGACGATTGCGGTTGCGCAGCGCCCGTTCCATCGCATTGACTCTGGTGCCTTGCTCGGCATCGACGGCAAGCACAAGCCGGTCGAGAAAGCGCCGCCGCTCGCCGGCGGGACCTGCGAAAAGCCCGTCCATCGCGGGCGTCAGCCAAATGATGCGAATGAGATCGGCGAAAGGTTTGAGCGATGTGACGGGCTCGCGGTCAAGCCGATAGCGGCGCAACACCGTGCCGTCCGACTGGCTCTCCGCGCCGATGCCGAGCTGGCGGAGGCCGGAGGATGTCGAAATTTCGGTGAAGACCGACCAATTGCCGGCGCTGCCGGCGCGGCCGCATTCGGCAAGCTCGGCGCGCCGCAGGCCGCGGCCGGGGCAAAGGAAAGAGATTGCCTCGATGAGGTTGGTCTTGCCGGCGCCATTCTCGCCGTTGAGCACGACGAGGCCGGACTGCAGGGAAAGATCAAGGGCCCCATAAGAGCGGAAATCGGCAAGCACGAGCCGGCGGATGAAGGGGGCTTGTAATGCGGGCGCGTGCGGTGAAGATGACATGATGAAGCGTTCAGCCGCGGGGAATTCCTCTCCCCCTTGTGGGGAGGGGTTTGGGGTGGGGGACCCAGATTGTCGCGTCAACTTGGGAATGCATCTTGTCGGTCCGAAAGTCGAAGCCGGACCAGGATCGCGGTGGTGGTTGTTGGGTGACCCCCACCCCAACCCCCGCCCCACAAGAGCCCGCGCCCGGGCGCGCGGAAGCGCGGCCCGGGTGGGGAGGGGCAGGCATCCAGCCGCGCGGTGATGATCTCACGCCCCTCGCGGATCTCTGGATCGCGAGCTGGCAGGCAGTGATGCCGTCAATCGATTTCGCCGCCCGGCGCGCGTGGTTCTACGGCTATGTCGCAGCCATCGAAGCGCAAGGCGGTCTCACGCTCTGCGCCCATGATGCCGCAGGCGCCCTTGCGGGCTTCATTCTGATCGATCCGGCGCGGGGTGTTTTGGAGCAGATCGCCGTCGCTCCCGGCCATTTCGGCAGCGGTCTGGGCGCGCTTTTGCTCGATTACGCCAAAAGCCTCTGCCGTGCCGGTTTGGCGCTCGACGTCAATGCCGACAACCTGCGGGCGCTGCGCTTTTACGAGAAGCACGGCTTTGCCAAGCTGGGCGAAGGCATAAATCCGCGCTCCGGCCTGCCGATTTGCCACATGCGCTGGCCGGGGAAGCGACAGGTGGAGTGACCGTTACTTTTCCCGACGAGCCTCTGGCAATCGCGGGGGCGTGGCTCTACATTGTCTGAGCGGAGCTGCGGGGTGCGTGTGGATCATATTCCCCGGGGCCTTATCGATCTCGTCGGGAGCTGTCCCTGTCCTTGCCCGTGGGCTTGGGTACACGGCGCCCACCTACTTTGTAGGTTCCCGGGATCGGCATCCCACGGCCACTGTGGCCCCGCGCTATTCTCCCTCCGCTTTTAGATCTTTATGGACCCCATCGCCGCCAAAGCCGCTCTGCGCAAAGAAGCCTTGGCGCGCCGCGAATTGATCACCCGGATCGAATATCGTGCCTTTGCCGAACGGCTGGCGCGGATCGGCGCAGGCATCGTGGCGGAAAAGCGGGCCAGCGTCGCCTCCGTCTTCTGGTCGATCGGCACCGAACCTTCGATCTTTGCCCTCATCGAAAATCTCGCGCGGCAAGGCGTTGCCACGGCGCTCCCCGTCATGCAGGGGCGCGGCGAGCCGCTTCTGTTTCGCCTGTGGAAGAAGGGCGAGCCGCTCAATGAGGTGAAATGGGGCATCAAGGAACCTTTGCCGGAGGCTGAGGAAGTCCTGCCCGATCTTCTCTTTGTGCCGCTCGCGGCCTATGACAGATCCGGCAACAGGCTCGGTTATGGCGCCGGCTTTTATGATCGGACGCTCGCCAAGCTCCGCGCCACAAAAAAGGTCACCGCCGTCGGCGTCGCCTATGACATTCAGGAGATGCAGGCGATCCCGACCGATGCCTATGACGAGAAGCTTGATTACGTGCTGACCGACCATGAATGGATCATCTGCAAGTGATTTTTGCTTTGAGCGATGGCGTGCAGAATTTCTAAAGCCCTCGCGCTTCGAGACGGATCCTTCGGACCCGCCTCAGCATGACGGCTTCTAGAGCGTCGAAGAAGCGCCCTCACCCTGAGGAGCTTGCATTCCAAGTTGCGCCTGAGCGACTTGGAATGCAGGCGTCTCGAAGGGTGCGGGAATGTAACGTGTAGAATGGGATTGTTGGATGCGGCTGCTTTTCATCGGTGATGTCGTCGGTCGTGCCGGCCGCACCGTGCTGGTCGACGAGCTGCCGGGGTTGCGCAAGGCGTGGAAGCTCGATTGCGTCATCGTCAATGGCGAGAATGCCGCCGGCGGCTTCGGCATCAATGAGCAGATCCTCAATGATTTTCTGAACGCCGGGGCCGATTGCGTGACGCTGGGAAATCATGCCTTCGATCAAAAAGAAGCGCTGAACTTCATCACGCATCAGCCGCGCCTGATCCGGCCGCTCAACTATCCGAAAGGCACGCCGGGGCGGGGCGCGAGCCTCATCGAGACGCAGGACGGCGCCCGCATTCTCATCGTCAACGCGCTTGGCCGCATCTTCATGGATGCGATGGACGATCCTTTCGCGCTGGTCGCGGATGAAGTCGCCGCCTGTCCGCTCAGAGAAGCTTGCGATGCTGCCGTCATCGATTTTCATGCCGAGACGACGAGCGAGAAGCAGGCTTTCGCGCATTTCTTCGACGGACGGGTCTCGCTCGTCGTCGGCTCGCATACGCATGTGCCGACGGCCGATCATCAGATCCTGTCGCAAGGAACCGGCTTCATGAGCGATGCGGGCATGACGGGCGATTATGATTCTGTCATCGGAATGGAAAAAGAAGAGCCTATTCGTCGCTTTACGAAGAAAGTGCCGGGCGGCCGCTTCGAGCCGGCAGGCGGCGTTGCGACGCTCTGCGGCGTCGCCGTTGAAACGGACGCTTCGGGCCTCGCGACGCGGATCGCACCGGTGCGGATCGGCGGAAGACTGTCTCAGGCCCGCGCCGAATTTTGGGATTGAACGCGCGCATGCGCCGATGAGGATCGAATGCAAAAGAGCTTTTGCCTGATTGTCACTGTGGCGGCATCGCTGCTCGTCGTGGGACCGGCTGCTGCGAAGTCGTCGGCGCCGGCCTATGTGCCTATGGCCGATTTCGACGGCGTTGACATGTTGCCGAAGCCGCCTGCCGCCGACTCTGAAGTCACCAAGGCAGAGATCACAATCCTGCATCAGATCCAGGACGCGCGCACGCCGGCCGAAGTGAAGCAGGCGCAGGCCGATGAGGCGGAGCGCGACATCTTCATCTTCAGGACCGTGCTTGGCGACGGCTTCAATGCGCAGGCCCTGCCGCTGACGGCGCTCTTGTCCGCCCATGTCGAAGAGGATCAGCAGGCCGATGCCGAGCCGATCAAGGATCATTTCATAAGGCTCCGCCCCTATAATTTCGACAAGACGCTGCATCCCGTCTGCGTGACGAAGACGAAGCCCGATTCCTATCCAAGCGGCCATTCGATGACCGGCTATCTGATGGCTTTGACGCTCGCGTCTATGCTGCCGGAAAAGCGCGATGCGATCTTCGCCCGCGCCAACGACTATCTGCACAACCGGCTTGTCTGCGGCGTCCATCATCTAAGCGATCTCGAAGCCGGCAAGGAGATCGCCTATGCGCTCTTCGGCCTGATGGAGGATAATCCGAAGTTCAAGGCCGAGCGCGCCGCGGCGGAAGCGGAAATCCGCAAGGCTCTCGATCTGCCGGCGCCGCCGAGCGAAGCGGATCATGCCGCCGCCAAATGACGAAGATAGAAGCGCTGATGGCGATACCGCGAGGCAGCGGCTGATCGCTACCCTGCGGCTCGTCATTTTTTTAAATCTCGCCTATTTCGGCATTGAGCTTTGCGTGGCGCTGGCGATCGGCTCCGTCTCGCTCATTGCCGACAGCGTCGATTTCCTCGAAGACATGGCGGTGAGCGGGCTCGTCCTCGCGGGCCTGCGCTTCGCGCCCATCTGGCGGGCGCGGCTCGGCATGGGCCTCGCGCTGCTGTTGATTTTGCCGGCGGCGGCAGGGCTTATCATGCTGGTGCATAAGATCGCCGCGCCGACACCGCCCGCGCCTTTGTGGTTGAGCCTCACGGGATTGGGTGCGCTCTGCGTCAACAGCACTTGCGCTTTGATCTTGGCGCGGGTGCGCGGCCATGCCGGCAGTCTGACGCGTGCGGCCTTTCTCTCTGCGCGTAATGATGCGATCGCCAATGTCGCGATCATTGGCGCGGGTGTCGTCACCGCGCTCTGGCCGACGCTCTGGCCCGATTTGATTGTCGCGGCCGGCATCGTGCTCATCAACGCCGATGCGGCGCGCGAAATTTTCGAAGCGGCGCATGAAGAACATCGGGATGCGCGGGCCGATTGACGCCGATTTTCAAGAGATCATTATTCGCCGTGGATCGGAGGCGCTGCCATGCGGAAGATCATCGCACTTCTCGTTCTCGCTGTCGGGCTTGCCGGCTGCGATATGATCGGCACGCTGATCGACGGGCTCAAACATGTGCAAGCGGTCGAGGCCGATCTTGCGCAAGCAACGGGATTGCAGCCGCAGGTGAGTTTCAATTGGCACAACGGCCGGCTGCGGCTGGTGACGGTGACTTTCCCGGGCCTCTATGAGGCAAAGCCTTTGGACGACGTCGCCGAAATCGTGCGCGCCGCGGTTGACAAAGAGTTCCAGCAGACGCCCGACAATATCGTGCTCGGCTTTTCCTTAGGCAATGCGCCGGCCGGGCAGCCGGTGAAGGCCGAGCCGATTAGTTATTGAGAAAAGACAGAGTCTCCCGCCAATCTCATTGTCAGCGTCGACATTGCATTTTTGAACGCAGAGTTGGCCTGCGAGATTCTTGAGGCGGTGCTTATGTCGGTTCGTTGCGACAGGTAGCAGAAATGCGTGCATGATGCCTTCTCACGTCACTATGCATGATTGAGTACTCCAGACACCCTTTCTAAATTCATGGCTACGAACAAGAGCGGTGTATTCCCAAACAAAACCTTCCATAGGGCGTGGGCTACGACCACCAAATAGGCCAAGGAATGATTTTCTTTCGTCCGGCCATATTACACTTTTTCTGTCGTTATTCTTCGCTCTATCAATGACCCAATCAAATAGGCTTTTAAATCGACTCTCGGCCTCAACCGAAGGCGCTACATTTAAATACCAATCGTTTTTATCTCGGTGGCTCTTCAATAATTCATAGACAGCGAGGTCGGCGATTTGGAGAGCTGGGATCTGTCTTGAATTGAACGAGCCTTTCAGGGGAAAGATAGCTATCTCTTTTCCGCAATTCCCGTAATAGCCATCTGTTTCGGCATAATCTCGGGCAGTGGCTATCTGTTGGCCGTGCTTGTCGACTTTGTCCCAGACTGTTTCTATGCGCTGCTCTGGATACTTTTTGGTGAGTTCTATCATGCAGGCGTAAACGCTCAGAGGATAAGCTTCTATTTTCGAAGAAAAATCCTGATTGAATCGACGTAAGTCTGGTAGGCGCACTACTGCACCGACTCCGAATAAATCTGATTTTTTGATAACCTCGATAAGTTCTGCCAAGAACGCTGATCGTTTCGGCTCGTCGCGCTTCCAGCCTTCGAATGGGGTTCCTTCTTCCGAATGAGCAAACTCTCTCATGTGTAAGTAAGGCACTTCGAATTTGGAGAGAATCGTGTTCCATTTAACTTCAATGTCGCGCCATGAGTCCACCGTGGTCACGTAGCCAGCGGCGGCGACAGCGCTGTTCGCGAATTGCGGATCATTTTCTTTGCCGCTTTCGTCGAAGTAGCCCTTCAATGCTGCCATGATAAATCTCCGATAGCCGCGTGAGCACAGGTAATGCGGAATGACCTGTGATGGCCGAGAATCGGTTCATGTTAGCCGGCGCAAGAGTCCTTCGCGCACAAAGTAGTCTTCAATTATTAGAACATACGGTGAACATAATTTTCGGGGCAGCAAGAGCGCTAACGGAGCAACTGGTCTTGGCACGGTTGTCCGCCTCGTCGCACCGTATTAGATGGATGCTTCCAAAACGCGCCGGCGAGGATCGCCGCCGGAGCGCTTCATCGACAGGGAATAGGCAGAGGCAGGTATGGCTGGGCATAGTCAGTTCAAGAACATCATGCACAAGAAGGGCAAGCAGGACGCGATCCGCTCCAAGCTCTTCTCCAAGCTCGCGCGCGAAATCACCGTCGCCGCCAAGCTCGGCCTCCCCGATCCCGCCATGAATGCGCGTCTGCGCGCCGCCGTTCTCGCGGCCCGCGCCGAAAACATGCCGAAGGACAATATCGAGCGCGCGATCAAAAAAGCCTCGGGCGCGGATGCCGAGAATTACGATGAGGTTCGCTACGAAGGCTATGCGCCGGGCGGCGTCGCCGTGATCATCGAAGCGCTGACCGACAATCGCAACCGCACGGCTGGCGAAGTGCGCTCCTATTTCACCAAGGCCGGTGGGTCGCTCGCGGAAACCGGCGCCGTCTCTTTCATGTTCGATCACATTGGCCTCATCGAATTCGATGCCAAAGTGGCGAGCGAGGATCAGATGCTCGAAGCGGCGATTGAAGCCGGCGCCGAAGATGTGGTCTCCACGCCGGAAGGCCATGAGATCACGACGACGCTCGAAATTGTGCGCGATGTCGCTCAGGCGCTCGAGACGAAATTCGGCGAGCCGCGCAAGGTCTCGATCGTCTGGAAGCCGCAGAATACGATCAATGTCGACGACGAGGCGGGCGAAAAGATTCTGCGCCTCATCAATTCGCTCGAAGACAATGATGACGTGCAGAACGTCTATGCGAATTTCGAAGTGTCGGACGCGCTGGTCGCCAAGCTGAGCGGCTGAGCATGATCCCGAAAAGTTGCAGACTTTTCGGATTAAGATCATGCGTCATTTAAAGATGACGCGCGTTTCTTAGATTGGCTGAGATTCGGGACGCTTAAGCCGCCGCATCGCGCTTCGCACCTGCCGTCACGGCGCGGTCGAGTCGCGCGAGATCGACGGGCTTCGTCAAGAATTCATCGATGCCGGCGCTGCGCGCCGCTTCGATCGCGGCATCGAACGCATCGGCGGAGAGCGCGAGAATGCGGCAGGGCGGTGCGCCCGCCGTCTGCTCGGCGAGCCTTATGCGCCGCGCCGCCTCGATCCCGTCAATGCCCGGCATTCTGATATCGAGAATGATCGCATCGAAGTTTTGGCGCGCGCCGGAAAGCGCATCTTTCGCGGCCTGCAGGGCGGCAAGGCCATCGGCGACCCGGCAGACGATGGCGCCGCGTTTCTCCAGATGGCGGCGGACGATCAGCGCATTGATGTCATTATCCTCGGCGAAGAGCACGTGCCGGCCGGCGAGCTTCGCCTCCGGCTCTTCCGCCGGTTTGGGCATCGGCCGCGTGTCCGGCGTCATCGCGAGCCGTGCATAGAGCGAGCGTGCGCGCAGCGGCTTGATCAGCCAGCCGTCGAAGGATTGCAGCGAATTCTGGCCGAAGGCGCGCCGCTCTGCCGGCGAGAAGAAGACGAAGCGTTGCGCAACGCCTGCCGCGCGCGCCGCATCGCCAAGCGCCCGCGTTGCTTCGCTGCCGAGCGCGCAATCGACGATCACGATATGCGGCGGCCGGCCCGCGCGTCCGGCATCGCGCAGAAACACTTGGCTCGCCTCTTCATTCGCGGCCCATAAAAGCGCGACGCCCGCAGCGGTCAGCCGCTCAGCGAGATAGGGCGCTTCGAATTGCGAGGCGGCAACGATCAGCGCCTGCTTGCCTTTGAGCGTGGCTGGAATCGGCAAAGGCTGCGCATCGCGGATCGCGGGCAGCGGCAGGCTGAGGACGAAGCGCGAGCCTTGCGCCGATGTTTCTGCAAGCTGCAGGCTGCCGCCCATCTGATCGGCGAGGCGGCGCGCGATCGAGAGGCCGAGGCCGGTGCTGCCGGCGGCTGGCGGCGTATCGCCGGCACCGACGGCGAATTCCTCAAAGATCGCGGCACGATGCGCAGCTGGGATGCCGGGCCCGGTATCGATGATGGCGAATTCGAGCATGTCGCCAGTCGCCCGCACGCGCAGGCCGACGCCGCCCTTCAGCGTATATTTGACCGCGTTGCCGACGAGATTGATCAGGACTTGCCGCAGCCGCGCCGCATCGCCCAGCACCCGCATCGGAAGGTCCGGCGCGATGGCGCAGGCGATTTCGAGCCTGGCGTTCTGCGCCTGCGGCGCCAAAAGCTCGACGACGCCCTCGACAAGGCTCACGAGATCGAAGGGCGCATGGGTCAGTTCGAATTTGCCGGCTTCGATCTTGGAGAAATCGAGAATGTCCTCGATCAGGCTGCCGAGTGCGCGTCCTGAGGTGCGCATCGCTTCGACATAGCTCTGCTGCTCGGGGTCGAGGCCCGTCGCGACCAGAAGCTCGGCCATGCCGAGAATGCCGTTGAGCGGCGTGCGGATTTCGTGGCTCATGGTCGCGAGCAGGCGGGACTTGGCCTCGCTCGCCGCTTCGGCCCGTTCGCGCGCTTCTTCGGCGTCGCGCAGGCTCAGGGCATCGGGCTCCGAGCCTTTGGCGCGCTGCGTCCGCTTTTCGCTCAGTCGGCCGGCGAGAAAGCCAAGGCAAATGGCGACAATCGCCACGGCGACGCCGGCGCCGAGCGCAATCTGGGTCGATGCAAGAGAAGCGATAAAAGAGAAGGCCTCGCGCATGGCCGGCAGGCTAGACGCGAGGCCTTAGGATTTCCTTGAGATCGTTTAAGAGACGGCCTCAAAGCAGAGCCTGCCTTATTTCAGCAGGCGGACGACGGTCATACCGGCCTTGCTCTTCAGCTCCTTGGCGTCGAGCGTGCCTTCATTGTCGGCGTCGGCGGCCTTGAAGGCGGCCACGACGATGGCGACGAATTCGGGCTTCGTCAGCGTCTTGTCCTTGTCGGGATCGCCGGCGGCGAATTCGGTCTTGCTCAGGCGACCCTGCAATTCCTTGATGGTGAGCGTGCCGTCATGGTCGGAGTCCAGCGCGTCGAAAGTGGCTTCGGCGGCGGCGGTCACTTCCTTGAGGTCGAGCGTGCCGTCCTTGTCGGTGTCATAGGTCTTGAGCTTGGAAGCGGCGGAGGCGTTGGCGGCGCCCGTCGTGACAGCCAAGGAAAGGCTGAGGCCGGCGCAAAGGCCGAGGGCAGTGAATAGGGTGCGCAGGGATTTTTGCATCGAAGAGATCTCCTTCATCAATGTGGTGGCTGTCACGCGGAGACGAAGCGGTACTCGGTTCGACCGCGCCGCGAATCACGGCGTTAGGCTGTTTTACAACATTCGTTGAACGCGAATGACCGAGCTTGGTTTGATGCCGCCGCCGATTGTGCGACGCAATATCATGCTGCAAACGCAAAATTTTTTCAATCCGCGTCAATTAAATGGAAAATTTCACCCAAGCGGCGGAAAAAAATCACGCCGCGCGCTGCTGCTTCGCCTTGTCGCCGCGGTAAGAGAGCGCCTCGGCGAGGTGCCGACGCCCGACCGTCGTCGCATCGTCGAGATCGGCGATGGTGCGGGCGAGCTTCAAAATCCGGTGGAAACCCCGCGCAGAGAGATTGAGCCGCTCGGAAGCCTCGCGCAGCAGGCTTAGTCCGGCGGGATCCGGCCGCGCCGCTTCTTCGATCACCGGGCCGGGCGCTGCGGCATTGCAGCCGACTCCTGGGAGGCCAAGGTTCGCGTAGCGCTCGGCCTGGCGCAGCCGCGCGGCGGCGACGCGAGCGGCGACTTCCGCCGATCCTTCCGCTGGGGAAGGCAACATCAGATCGGCTGTCAAACTCAAAAGAATATCGGACTCTCCGCACGAACTTAGGTCCATCGCGGCCTAAGTGCGCCGGATTCGGATCAAATGCTAGCCGGATTCATTAGCAATGCAAAAGAAGTATACCGG
Source organism: Methylovirgula sp. (assembly GCA_052144065.1). Lineage (GTDB taxonomy): Bacteria > Pseudomonadota > Alphaproteobacteria > Rhizobiales > Beijerinckiaceae > Methylovirgula. Next base: position 35,973 of record JBKQRA010000151.1, read on the forward strand.
ACTCATTCCAGGCATTAGACAAAGGCCGATCGGCAAAACACACGGCTCGATCAGAGGCTTACTGCATTTGCGTACCCCATCTGGACCCCAGGAAGTTGAATCGGACTTGGAGGCCGGATTGGTCGAGCAGCTAAATTTTTCCCCGCACGTGCGAGATCTCATCACCCAACCCATCATCGAATTCTCGTCAGGCGCGAAGGAGAAAGAATACGCCTGCGATGTGCTCGTTCGCCTCTTCCCAGGCGCTGAGGACCAGCCGACCTATTACCTCATCGAAGTCAAACGGGCGGCGGACCTTGCCAAAAACAGTGCCGCCTACGCGGAGAAATTCCGAGGAGCTGAGGCCTGGTGCGCAGAAAACTTTGCGCAATTCAAAGTGCTTAACGAGAAGGACATCCAAACGCCCTACCTTGCGAACGCGCGATTTTTCACACGCTATTACAACTACTTGCCGAATAGCAGACTGCTATCATTGATCGAAAATGCCATCTCCAGCAAGCCGCTTCCGGTCGGCTTAGTCATTGCCCAACTTGAAAAACAAGGAGAGAGCCCGATGGAGGTCCGTGTCGCTGTCGAACAGTCGGTCGCCAACTGGCTCATCGGTTGTGATCTTTCCCAGGCATTTACCGATGCGTCTCTCCTTAAGGAGGTCGACGTCGAAGCAGCCATTATCGGCGACAACCAACCGATCCTCAAAATCATTCGCGATGCAAAAAATGGGAATTATATATTTGACTCCCTTCGAACCACAATTCTTTGCGCGATTACATTGAGCCTTTGGCTCTATTTGGCGCCCTCTTCAATTGCAGGAAGTATTACCGTCTTCGGAAATGGTTTGAATGAAACAGGTTTCAACCCGACAAAAATTGCAGGAGATTTAACTCCCGCATCAGACACCCATTTGTCACCGACAATTCCAGCGAGTGGCCCCTCCGTAAATTCTCCACCAATAGGAACTCCGGCTTGGCCGAATGCTTTCATAAGTAAGTCAACTATTTCGTGCGCCCCGTTTGGTTCGAAAACGGTCACGCCCATAATTGGCACCGCAAAATTAAATCTATCAGGAAATCCGTTTTCAGGTTTTCCGACCATTAATCTTACATCGACATCTGCGCTTTTCAAAACCGCAGCTATCTCGAAAGCATATAGCGAAGCTTCAACGTCTGATAGCGGATATAAATATACCGTTTTCAGATGCCCTCTTATCGCGCTGGCGATCATAGTTGATTGTTCGGAGGTAATCGATCGAGGAGCTATCTCTGTTTCCAACGCGATGATCTTGGATTGCTGTGCGTTGCTGATGCCTTCGTCCGTGCTGAACAATAGCAACGTGCATATCGCGCTAAAAACGACACCGCCCACAATCAAGACAAATGCGGCGACTTCCTTTAGAGATTTCGGCTTCCAAGACTCTAGTATGATGCCTATTCCAACGGCGACTTCGGCTATCAAGCCACCCCATAATAATTCTGTCCGGAATGGTGCGAGCCCATCTGATGAGAATAACTCGCTCGCTGTCTTCAATATCGCAGCAATCATCGTAGCCGGTCTAGCTCTGTTTGCAGTTGTTTTTAAAGTAATTTGCGGAATTAGATATCTGAAATCACAGGGGCCTATCAAATGGTAGGTTCACTTATTTCGGCTCGGCAGCGCTCGGCAACACCTTTCCGGCCTTTGCGATGTTCTTCGCCTTCTTTTTGCGCGCCTTGGCCGGTTCCGACTTCGGTTTCGGCTTATGGGCCAATACGACATCGGCGATCGCGTCTAACTCTTTCGGGACCTTTTCGGGCGACGGTTTCGTCATTGGATCAGCGCCTTATATGTGAGACGTTTTCCGGCAACGCCGTCCACAAAGCTATCAAGCCGCGTCAAGGTATGGTTTTTGACGTTTCCATCGTTCAGACGAAACGAAAATTCATCGACATAGCGCTCAAGATGCTTCGGGCTGGTATGATGATAGACGCCGATCAAGCCCCGCTTGAGAACAGCAAAGACGCTTTCAATGCCGTTGGTGGTGACGTTATCGCGAACGTATTCGCCAGCACTGTGGTTGATGGTTTCGTGGATAAAACCAGGGAGGTTCTTATAGATCGGCGCTTCATCGGTGTGGATTGTAGATCCCGCTTCGACGTGAGCAGCAATCGCCGGGCGCACCGTGAAAGCGTCAACTTCGTCAATCGTGCCAGCGATCACTCTACCGCCGCGTTCGCGCATCCCAAGCACTGCGGTCTTGCCGACCGAACCACGACCGGACTTGAGCTTTTTGGGCTCATGCTTGTTAGCTTCTTTTCCGCCGACATAAGTCTCGTCAATCTCAATGATGCCTTTGAGCATTTCAAGCTTCGATCCGCACGCTTCACGCAGGCGATGCAGGACGAACCAAGCCGACTTTTGCGTAATGCCAATTTCCTTCGACAGTTGCATAGACGAAATGCCCTTGCGGGCAGTCACGAGGAGATACATCGCATAAATCCACTTGTGCAGCGGAACGTGAGAGCGCTCGAAGATCGTCCCGGTGCGGACGGTGAAATCCTCTTTGCATTGATTGCAGCGGTAGAAGCCATCTTTACGAGCCGTAATGCGCTCGCCAAGGCCGCAGACGGGGCAGCGCGGACCATTCGGCCAAAGACGCCCTTCAAGGTAGACGCGGGCCGTCTCTTGGTCCGGAAACATCTCGAAAAGCTGGAATGTCGAAATGGTGCTCTTGGACATCGCTTAACCCCTTATTTCTTGAAACATATTGCCTCAGAAAATCAAGGGAGTCAAATGTATAATTCCCCAAAAAATTGGTGAACATACCCAGAACTCGTGCTAATTATCGCTAACGTTGCCAAGTTCGAGGGTCGCGCGCATGACGGCCATCAGTCTGCGTAAAGGAGCCGAGGTGCAATACGGCGGCGAGGCGATGAAGGTCATCGCCCGCACGGATCTCAATTCGGTCACGCTCGAAGACAAATTTGGACATTACTTCAGAGCCGCGATCGACGACATCGTTGCGGAAGCGCAGACCAAAGCCCCGACAACCGTTCCGGTCGATGCTCGCCGCCTTGAGAAGGTGGATACCTACCACAAAGCCTTCGGACCGCTGCTAGGAAAGCCGAGACTCACGCGCGCCGAAGTCAAAAAAGCCGGCGAAGCTGTCGGCATTGGCGTCTCAGCGGCCTACGAAGCAATCGGCCGCTTTCGCGAAACCGGCAACATAGATGACCTCCCGCCTCCAACAAAGCCAGGAGGACGCGGAAAGTCGCGCCTTCCTGCCAAGGCCGAAGCCATCATTAAGGACCAAATCAAAAAAATCGTTCTCACCCGACGCAACTTTAGCAAGCGAAAGTTCATCAAGGATGCGCGTGCGCTTCTTGAAAAAGCCGGTCACGCGGTTTCTGTGACGACGTTGCGCAACCGTCTTGCAGCCATCTCTTCCCATGAATGGATGAAGTCGAGAAGCGGAAGCAAGCAGGCCAAACGGCTCTTGGAGCCCCTAAAGGGCGAATACCCCGAAATCACCCGGCCACTGGAAGTGATCCAGTGCGATCATTGGAAAATCGATTGCGAAATATTGGGCGATGACCGGCTCGACGGCATCGGTCGTGCCTGGGCAACGATTGCCATAGACATCAACACCAGAACAGTCTGGGGCCTTCATGTCGGCCTTGATGCTCCGAGCACGACTTCCGTCGCATTTTGCATGATCAATGGCATGCTCCGCAAGGACGCGGTTCTGAAGGAATACGACGTAAAGGCTGACATGCCTATATGGGGCGATCCCGAATGCCTTCACCTCGATAATGCGGGCGAATTCACAGGCAAGTCCATGCGGCAGTCATGCCAGCATTTCAGAATCAATCTAAAATACAGACCTGTCGAAGAGCCGCAATACGGCTCGCATATTGAGCGCCTGAACGGCAATCTTGCTCAGCGGTTTAAGGATATGCCCGGTGCAACCGGATCCAACCCTGACGAACGCAAGAAACTGCAGCCTGAAAAGACAGCTGCATTTACCTTGGAAGATCTGACCAAGGAAATCTGGCTGATCATCGCCCAATATCACAACGAGCCGCACACTGGTATCGGTGGGAAGACACCGCTCCAAAAATGGCAGGAATATTACGAGGGGCCTGATGGTCCGCGCAGGCCTATGCCGACCGTTAGAATCGACGACCTTTCATTCCGCCTGCATTGGTATCCCCTGGAAAAAAGAAAGCTCGGTCGCCACGGAATTCTCATAGATTATCTCACCTACTATAGCGAGGAATTGCAGTTTCTTGTCCGCAACAAAAAGGACTATGGCTGGATCGATATCCGCCGCAATCCCCTCGACATTCGCGTAATCTACGTACTCCATCCCGTGCGCAAGGAATGGATAATAGTCCACACCCGCCATCTTTGCGTTTCGGTTGCAAGCCTGTTCGAGCTAAGGGCGGCCAAAAGAAAAGCGCTCCGCCTGAAGCGTAAGCCGACACCTGAACTGCTGATGCAGTTCATCGAAGACGAACGAAAGCACGTCGAAACGAGCGAAAAGCTCACGAAAAAAGCGCGCCGTGAAGCCGCGCGACGTGCGCACCACAAGCGCCTTCGTAAAGCCGCTCTGCGCACTGAAGACACGCTCGTGTCAAATAGTGAGGGTCAAACCACCGATCCACAAAATGCGGAGCCAGATCCCTCAAACCCACATCTCTCGCAAAAGGAAAAGCGCACACCGCAGTTCCAATCCGAAGGCGCATTTGCGCCCGAGCAAAACATGGATCTTGCCTCGTTGCTTGCGAATGTGACGGATGAGCAATTGGAGGACTGCCTTGATGGAGCATGATCTCTCCGATTACCAACATGTTCGACCTGAAATGCACAAGTTTCTGGCGATTGAAGGCGATGACCGTCTCAAACAATGCTGGGAGAGCATTTTTATCCCGACACCTTCCTCAAAGGATGCTTTCAAGGCGCTAAAAGCCCGTACCAACGCCGCACCCTCGACGAAACCACGTGGCCTTGTCATAACCGGCGAGGCGGATAGCGGCAAAAGCCGCACCTTGAAGCAGTTCCGTGATGAAAATCCCGCAGTTGTGGACGATGAGTCCGAATACGCGCGGTTCCCGGCCTTGTATATGCTCGCGCCCGACCAGCCAAACCGCGTAGAAGTCTACAAGAACATTCTAGACCAGATCGGTCAGCCGATCCTTTACGCTGCGAAGGAGGTCGATCTGCGCCTGCACGCGATCAATATGATTCGCAACTGCAAGGTCGGAATCATCATAATCGATGAGCTTCACGACGTCACGCGTCTAGGCATGATGACCGATCAGGCACACGAATTTATGAAATTTATAAAAGGACTCATCAATGCAACGGGCAGGCCCTTTGTTGTGGGTGGTGTTCCCCTCATTCTCGAAATGGTCGTCACAAACAGGCAGACTGAATCGCGCTTCGACGATGTCTTCACGATGAAACCCATGACGCTTGCGGAATTCGTCGTTGTCGCGCTCGCCTTCGAAAAAAAGCTTCCCCTTCGAAGGCCTTCTAAATTCCGAGAGAATGAACCTATCGTTCAGGCGCTTTTTTCCCGG
>JBKQRA010000152.1:0-3356 GCA_052144065.1 Methylovirgula sp.
ATCCAATGTCTGCTCTGCCGATCAGCTTCGCCTGCGGCCTTTACGATCGCATGCTCGCCCTGCAAACCGGCGACATCAAACCCGACGGCATCGATCTCAATTTCCTCGTCATGGACAACCCGCGCGAGATTTTCGATCGCATGTCCAACCGGCTGGAATTCGACGCCTGCGAGATGTCGAGTTCCGAGTTCGTCAGCCGCTTCGCCGCCAAAAAGCTTCCGTTCGTCGCCCTGCCGGTTTTCGCCTCGCGGGTCTTTCGCCACGGCTTCATTGTCGTCAACCGCAGGTTCATCAAGTCGCCGGCGGATTTCGCCGAAAAACGCGTCGGCGTACCGCTCTACACGCAGACCGCCGCGATCTTCATCCGCGGCCTGATGCAGCACGACCTCGGCATCGATCTGTCAAAGATCGAATGGGTCGAGGGTGCGATCAATGAACCGGGCGGCTACGGCAATCCATCGGTCATGCCGATGCTCAAACCCGTCAACAAGAAGCCGAACACAAGCGGCAAATCGTTGAGCGATCTTCTCGAAACCGGCGATATCCACGCCATCATCGGCTCGAACTTGCCGCGCTCGCTCAAGCGCAATCCGGACGTGGTGCGGCTGTTCCCCGATTATCGCGCGCGCGAGAAGGATTATTTTCGCCGCACGCGCATCTTTCCGATCATGCACCTCATCGTCATTCGCAACGACATCTACGAAAAAAATCCCTTCGTGGCGACGAGCCTGTACAACGCGTTTTGCGCGGCGAAGGATGTTGCGCGCGAAAAGATGCGCTATTCCGGGACGCTCCGCTACATGCTGCCGTGGCTGCCCGACGACGTGGAAGAGATCGACGAGCTGTTCGGCGGCGATTGCTGGCCGTACGGCGTCGAGCCGAACCGGCCGACGCTCGAAGCGCTGGTGTCGTATATGGCTGAGCAGGGCCTGATCCCGGCGCCGATTCCGATCGAAAAGTTGTTCGTGCCGACGTTCGGCTAAAGGCATGGTCTCACGCGACGCCGGTCCGTCATGCTCGAGTTTCGCGACGTCAGCTACAGCTATCCCGGACGCCGCGGCGCGGCCGGCGTCGAGGTGCTGCGCAAGGTGTCGTTCTCCTGCCGGGAGGACGAGATCGTCGCCGTCATCGGGCCGAGCGGCTGCGGCAAATCGACACTGCTCAGCCTCGCCTCGGGCCTGCGCCAGCCGAGCGCCGGCGCCGTGCTCATCGACGGCAAACCGGTGCGCGGTCCCGACCGGCGGATCGGCATGTTGTTCCAGAGCAACACGCTTTTGCCGTGGCGCTCGGTCGAGCAGAACGTCGAGCTCGGCCTTGAAATCCGCCGCGAGCCGAAGGCCAAGCGCGCGGCGCGCGCCAAGGCACTGATCCGTCAATACGGCCTTGCCGGTTTCGAGCGCAAATATCCGCACGCCTTGTCCGGCGGCATGCAGAAGCGCGCGGCCCTGATCCAGACGCTCGCCATGGAGCCGGAAATTCTGCTGCTCGATGAGCCGTTCGCCACGCTCGATGCGCAGACCCGCATCGTAATCGAGAACGACGTCACGCACATCTGCCGCGCCGGCAGGCGCACCATGCTGCTCGTCACCCACGACATCGCCGAAGCGATCTCCATGGCGGACCGTGTCGTCGTCCTGAGCAAGCGCCCGGCGAGCATGAAGGCGATCTTCGACGTTCCCTTCAGCCGCGGCGCCAACAGCGTCGCCGACGTGCCCGGCATGGCGGAATTCAGCGCCACGTTTCGAAAAATCTGGGAGGCGCTCGAAATCAGCGTGCCGGACATGGCTGCGCCGAATGCCGAGCGCATGCCGGAGCAGGACATTGCGGAGCCGGGAGCATGAACAGGCACAACATCTTCGTCGTCAGCGGACGGCTCTTTCTGTTGCTCGCGATCCTGCTGGGCGCCGAGTTCGGCGTCCGCTCCCACGTCCTGAACCCGCTGTTTTTCAGCAGCCCCACTGAGATTTTCATGGTGCTCAGGGCGCAGCTCGCCCAGGGCACGCTGCTCGACGACATCTGGATCACCGTTTTTGAGACGATCCTCGGTCTCGTCTCCGGCTCGTTGCTCGGCCTGGCGCTGGGCCTGACGCTGCCGCAATTCCGCTTGCTGTCTCAGGTCATCGAGCCGTTCCTGATGACGCTCAACGGCATTCCGGTCATCGTCATCGCGCCGCTGTTCGTGCTCTGGCTCGGCATCGGCATCTTTTCCAAGATCGGCATCAGCATCTACATCGTGTTCTTCTCGATGTTCATTCCGGTCTACACCAACTCGCTGCGGCTCGAACGCGAATATGTCGACGCGCTGCACGTCATGGGCGCGACGCGCACGCAGATTTTCTGGAAAGTGATCCTGCCGTCGGCGCTGCCGAGTGTCTATACCGGCCTCAAGATCGGCGCCGGGCTGGCGCTGATCGGCGCCGTGATCGGCGAGTTCGTCGCCTCGCGCGCGGGGCTCGGCCACATGATTCTCTACGCCTCCGGTACGCTCGACACGCCCTCGCTCTACCTCGGCATCATCATCCTCGCGCTGTTCGCCGTCGGGCTGAACTTCGTCATCAACCGGCTTGGGCCCATCCTGGTGCGCTGGCGCTTCGCCGACGAGAAGTGATAACGTCCCGGCAAATAATCGGAAGAGGAAACGCTATGAGACGCTTGGCGCTCTGTGTTGCCGCATTGATCGCGTTCGGCCTTGCGCCGGCGTCGGCCCAGTCGGTGAAGATCGCGTTGCCGGTGCTGTCGCTCGAATCGATGCCGATCTTCATCGCGCAGGACAAAGGCTTTTTTGCCAATCACGGCGTCGAAGTCGAGGTGATTGCGAGCCGCGGCGGCGGCGAGGCGATGAAAGCCTTCATCTCGGGCGACGTCCAGTTCGTCGGCACCGGATTTCCCGAGGTCGGCCTGATGCGCGAGCGCGGCGTCGACGTGGAGCTTTATTTCGCGCAGACCAGCGGCGTGCCGTTCGCGCTGCTGGCGCGGCATGATTTGAGCATCAAGTCGGTCGCCGATCTCAAGGGCAAGAACATCGCGGTCACCAGCCCCGGTTCGCTGACGACGTATACGACCCGCTACCTGCTCAAGCAGGCGGGGCTCAATCCCGACCGCGATGTTGGCCTCATCTCGGTCGGCGGCGGCGGCGAGATCCTCGGCGCGCTGGAAGGCAAGAAGGTCGAGGCCGCCATGCTGTTCGAGCCGTTCGTGACCGTTGCGGTAAAACAAAACATCGCCGACATCCTGGTCGACGTGGGCACGAGCCTCGATGCGTTCTCATCCGCGCCGCTTGCGATCAGCAAGGCGTTCCTCGACAAATCGCCGCAGCGGGCCGACGGCCTGCACGCGGCGCTGCTGGAGGGGCTGAA
>JBKQRA010000153.1:0-7566 GCA_052144065.1 Methylovirgula sp.
GAGTCGAGGCGGCGAAACGACTTGGCATAACTTGCAGATTCTTTGCCGCCCTTGCAATTTAGCAAAGCAGGATGGTGATTGGGAGTCGTTCGGCTCCAGAAACGACAGGTCATCGATTTCCTCGTAACTTCTCGCCTTCACCTTCGACAAGGATTACAATTTCGCCGGCTTCGACAAACCGAAAGCCTTTGCGATCAGATGATCGAGCGACAGTATGCCAGGACCACGCGAGATGACGATCAAAAAGCACGTCGCCCAGACGCCATGCGTTGGCCAGGCATCGGGATAGACGAAGATCTCGATCACCGCGGTCATGAAAAGCAGCGAGAAGGCGGCGAAGCGGCTCGCGAGGCCGAGCACTAAGAGAAGCGGAAAGAGATGTTCCGCGACGGCGGAGGCATGCGCCGCGATCACCGGATCGACAAGCGGCAGGTGGTAATCCTCCTGGAACAAGGTGATCGTGCTCGGCTTCAAATGCCAGCCGTCGACCTTCGTTTCGCCCGACATCCAGAAGACGGCGGCCGGGAAGATCCGCGCGCAAAGCGCGATGAAGGAATAGGGGATCTGCTCAAGCAGTCCGAAGACTTGGCCGATCAGATGAAGCGGACCATTCTCGGGGCGTTGTGTCGAAGCGCTCAGAGCCGGCATGGATGCAATCCTTTCAAGACGGAACGGATGATTGGGAGATAATCTCGGTGGCGAGGCCGAAGCGGATGAGGCTCGCCAAAGCCGCGGACAGATCGAAGTCGGATTCTGCGGTAACAGCCGCTTCCGCGGCGGCGGCAAGCGTCACGCCTTCGGCTATGGTCTTGAGAAAGACCGTGCAGCCTTGCGGCAGTTGATGAACTTCGACGGCCGCATAAGGACGAACCACACAGACATCTTCGCCGTGCCAATTGTCGATTTCCGCGAGCGGCAGAGTGCCGGCATTCATCGCGAAAATCGTCGCGACGGGATGCTCGGAAGCGAGACAAAAGAGCGAAGGATGCAGCTTCAATTGGAGCGCGGCGAGATCGGCTGTTGCGAGCGCCGCAAAGGCCTCAGGACCGAGCGGCTCTGCATCTTCCGCGTGATAAGCGCGCGTACGTGCCGCCTCGAGCCGCGCGAGATCGGCAAGATAGGGAAGCTCCGCGCAGGGCGCAAAAGCGCTCAGGAATTCCGGAAAGCTGTCGCCATAGGCAGCCATGATGGGCGAAGCCGGCGGCCTCTCGCGCGCAAAGGTTCGCGCCGTCGCCGTGAAAAAATCTTCGCCGACGCAGGCGCGCACGGCGGGAAAGCGCGTCTCCAGCGCCGCGACGAGGCTCTGCAGAACATTGTTCTGATAGATCGCGAAGCGTTCCGCCGCGGCAATGCCGCGGTCAAGCGCGATACTCTCCGGCAGGGCTTTGTGCGGATCGAGCAGCGCTGCGGAAAAATCCGCCGGATCGAAAGCCTGGGTCATGCCGCATGCTCCGCGATACACAAGGGCTTGGCGGCGGCAAGAAGAGCCTGTGCACGCGCAGCTTCGGCGGCAAGGCCCGGCCAATCTGGAATATCATTGTCGCGCTCGATGAGGCTCGGCACGGGGCCCGTCGCTTCAAGCGCTTGCGCATAAAGCGCAAAGACGGGGTCGGCGATCGCTTCGCCATGCGTATCGACCAACAGCCCTGCGCCGTTCTCGGTCTCGGCGCGGCTATGGCCGGCGAGATGCATTTCGCCCACCGCCTGCATCGGAAAGGCGCGGAGATAGTCGTTCGCGTCGAAGCCGTGATTATGGGCGCTCACATAGACATTGTTGACGTCAAGGAGCAGGCCACAGCCGCTGCGCCGCGCGAGTTCGGCGAGAAAAGCCGGTTCTGCAATGGCGCTTTCGGCAAAGCGCAGATAGGTCGCCGGATTCTCGATGAGGATTCGCCGCCGCAACACCTCCTGCACTTGATCGACATGGGCGATCACTTGGCCGAGCGTTTCTTCCGTCAATGGCAGCGGTAAAAGATCGTTGAAGAAGGCGCCGCCATGACTCGACCAGGCGAGATGCTCGGAGACAAGCGCTGGCTGATAGCGGTCGCAGACGGCTTTGAGCTTGGCGAGATGGGCTTGATCGAGCGGTGCTTTGCCGCCGATCGAGAGGCCGACGCCGTGTACCGAGAGCGCATAGTCGCGCCGAAGTGCCGTGAGCTGCGCATGCGCCGGGCCGCCGGCGCCCATGTAATTTTCGGCATGGATCTCGAAGAACTCGACAGCCCGCGGCGAGTTTGCGATCGCCGCGAAATGCTGCGGTTTGAAGCCGACGCCGACGGCGCCGTGAAGCGGAATTTGCTCGTTCATCTGCGCAATCCAGCGTCGGCCTTTGTGAGGATCGAAAAGCTCAGGCCTTCGGCGTGAGCGAGCCCGTGCCCTTCGGCGTCTTGATCGTCTGGCAGGTGCCGGCCGGAACATATTTCCAGGAGTTGCCCTGGTAATCGACCTTCTGCGTGCCGGCGCAGGTGGTACCGGGGCCGGCGGCGCAATCGTTCTGGCCCTTCAGCGAGACGCCGTAGCATTTCTCCATCTTCGGCGTTTCCGCCGCCTGCGACTGAGCGACGGCGACGAAGGTCAAGGCGGCGGCCAGCGAGGATGCGAGGGCGGCCGCGGTAATGGTAGTCTTGGTCGTCATGAGTTATTCCCGTTATGATTCTGGTGGGGACACGGACGCCGAGGGCTCGGGGAGGTCGCGTGGGCGACCGCAATCGGGTCGCACCGTGATCTTCGTCGGCATATCCCGCGCCGTTACAAGCCCTGCGAGCGAAATCTATCACGAAAGCGTGACAAAATGCGTTCGAGCAGGCATGTAACGACGCGCATCATTGCGACGTAGAGATCGAGGGAAGCTTGCGCGAAGGCACGGACAGAGAATGGTCTCTGCTGCTGGAGGCTGCCAATCAGGGCGATGGCGCGGCCTATCAGCGCCTGCTGACCGCGCTGGCCCCCGCATTGCGCAGCTTTGTCCGGCGGTCGCTTGCCCGCGCCATGGCCCCGGAAGCCGATGCAGAGGATATCGTGCAGGAGACATTGCTCGCCATTCATCTCAAACGCCAGAGTTGGATCAGCGGCGCCCCGGTGGCTCCCTGGGTGTTTACGATTGCCCGGCACAAGCTCATCGATTTTCTGCGCCGGCGTGGCCGCCGGATTCATCTGCCGCTTGATGATTTTGCCGAGATTCTGCCGGCCGAGGCGCAGGAGCCGAGCCTCAGCAGCGCCGACATCGACCGTCACCTCGAAGCTCTGTCGACGGTGCAGCGCAAGGTCGTGAAATCGATCGCCGTGACCGGCGCTTCGATTGCCGAGACCGCGAATGATCTTTCCATGACGCAAGGCGCTGTCCGAGTGGCGTTGCACCGGGGTCTCAGCGCACTTGCAGCAAAATTTTCGACGAGCCAGTGACATAGACCCGAAGACATGAAGACAGAGGACCTCATCCGCGCTTTGGCCGCCGATCGATCGGGCCGCACGTCGCCGCTCGGCGTCGCCTTGATGCTTGGCCTGCTTCCCGGACTGGCCGTCTCGCTGCTGTTCTACAGCCTCTTCATCGGCCCACGCCCGCATCTCATGGCTTTGTTTCCCGAGCCGCGGCTTGTCTTCAAAATCGTTTTTCCCTGGGTGGTCGCGGCCTGCGCTCTGCCGACGGCGCTCCGCCTCGTCCAGCCGGGCGCCGATCTTCGCCGCTGTGGCGCTTTGCTGCTTGTGCTCCTGGTCGCGCTTGCCGCCGCGGTCGGGGCCGAGCTCGTCTCAGTGCCGGAATCCAGCTGGCGCGCGAGCTGGATCGGGCACAACGCCGTGGCCTGCATGATCCTCATCCCGACCTTTTCGCTCGGACCGCTGATCGGGGCGTTGATCGTACTGAAGCGCGGCGCACCGACCAATCCGACGCTTGCCGGCGCCGGCGCCGGCCTGCTTGCTGCGGCCTTGGGCATGGCGCTTTACGCCACCCATTGCCCGGATGATTCGCCGCTGTTCGTCGCCTGCTGGTACGGACTTGCGACGGTGGTGGTCGTGGCCATCGGCAGCATCGCCGGCTCACGTTGGCTGCGCTGGTAGGCCTTTTTAAGCGAAGGGCGCTGCGAAACCCTTCACGCTCTATTCACGATAGCGGTAATTTCCCCCGTGATTTCCGGGGATTGTTCAGCTGTGTCGGGCAGCATCTTGATCCTGCGCAAATTTCCAATCGCGCAATTGTGAGAGCGTTCAATCGTTCGAAATCACCGCTGAGCGGCTGCGTCCGCGAGGGTGCGTCATGACTGCAAAGAAAAAAAACCTCATCCATATGGAACAGAAGGACGGCGAAATTCGCCGCAACGTTGAAGAGGACGTCAAAGTCGAGAGCCATTGGCAGATCGTCGGCGACGGCGTTCCGCCGCATAAATGCGGCAAGGACTACCGCTATATCGACGAGCTGGTGCGTCTGCAGTTCGAGCTCATCAAGTTGCAGGAATGGGTCCGCATAAAAGGCCTCAAGGTCGTTGTCATCTTCGAGGGCCGCGATGCGGCCGGCAAGGGGGGCGTGATCAAGCGGATCACCGAAGCGCTCAATCCCCGTATCTGCCGGGTCGTTGCGCTCGGCACGCCGACCGAAAAGGAGCGCGGGCAGTGGTATTTCCAGCGCTATGTCGCGCAGCTGCCGGCGAAGGGCGAAATGGTGCTGTTCGACCGCAGCTGGTATAATCGCGCTGGCGTTGAGCATGTCATGGGCTTTTGCACGGATGAGGAATATCGCGAGTTCCTCAATTCCTGTCCGATCTTCGAAGACATGCTGATCCGCTCAGGTACCATCCTCATCAAATATTGGTTCTCGGTCAGCGATGACGAGCAGGAGCGCCGCTTCATTGAGCGCATGCACAATCCGATCAAGCGCTGGAAGCTATCGCCGATGGACATCAAATCGCGCGAGTGCTGGGTCGAATACTCGAAGGCGAAGGATGTGATGCTGGCGCATACCGATACCAAGACGTCGCCTTGGTACATCGTGAACGCCGACAATAAGAAGAAGGCGCGGCTGAACTGCATCGCTCATCTTCTGCATCAGATCCCCTATAAGGATCTGCGTCCCGTCGATTTCGATCTGCCGCCGCGCCAGCCCGACACCGGCTATAAGCGGCCGAAAAAATCCGAGCAGAACTGGGTGCAAAACATCTTTTGCTGAGGTGGGGAGGAGGGGCCCCCGACTCGGTCTGCACGCTGTTCGTCAGTCTTTGAATACCGCTGCGTTCAGCTTTCGTTAGCCAAAGTCATCGCGCCATTTGTCCTGAAATCGAATGTATATTTTATCTTAAGAGCTTTTTGTGATGCTTTTTGAGGGCGAAGCCTGATTGCTGCTTCGACTTCGGGAGGCGGCAAATGATCAAATCTTGGCTTGAGACGCATTGGCTGGCTGGCGCGATCTTCATGTGCGGCGCCTTCTGGCTGTTACTGCCCACGGGCGTTGCCACCTCCGAACCTTTCCTTTGGATGATCTATCTCGCGTCGCCCCTCTATATGATGCATCAGGTCGAAGAGCATACGGGCGACCGCTTCCGCATCTATGTCAACAAGCGGGTCTTCGGCGGCGTCGAAGCGCTGACGGTGGCCGACGTGCTTTGGATCAATCTGCCGGGCGTATGGGGCGTCAATCTTCTGGCGCTTTACGCCGCGCATTTCTTCAACGTCGGCTGGGGATTGGCGGCAAGCTATCTGATGCTCGTCAATGGCATTGCCCATGTCGCGATGGCGATCCGCTTCCGCGGCTATAATCCAGGTTTCGTCACGGGCGCCTTGATCTTCATTCCCTTCGGCCTCGCTTCCGCGCTGATGGTGCCGGCGACGGCCACACAGCAGATTGTCGGCCTGGCGATCTCGATTGCCATTCACGCTGGCATCATCGTGCTTGCCAAACATAATGTGGCGGCGAGCGAGCATGATGCACAGCCGATCAAAGTGAAGATCCATACGGCCTGACGGTTGCGTCGCCACAAGATTTTCTTCAGCGATCGGTTTTAAGCTTCCTCCGCACTTGCGAAGGGGCCCGCCCATTTCATCCGATGCGTCACCGCGCCGTCTCATTATCTTTGCCGTCCTTGCGCTGACACTCGCCGGACTGTTGTTGCGGCTTGCCGCCGCGCGCGGCGACCTCTGGCTCGACGAGATATGGTCGCTGCAGAATCTTGAAAAGCTGCATGGCGTCGGCGACATCTTCTTCGGCATCTCGCAGGACAATAATCACTATCTGAACTCGCTCTGGCTTTGGGTCGTCGGCGCCAACGCGCCGCCGCTTCTCATCCGCCTCGAAGCGGTGATTTGTGGAACATTGACGATCCCTGTCGCGGCCGTGCTTTGCGGCCGTGCCGGCGCGGCGGCGGCGCTTGCAGGCGCGGCGCTGACCGCCGGCACGGCGCTCTTCGTGCATTACGGCTCGGAGGCGCGCGGCTATGCCGGCCTCATCTTGATGATCTTTATCGCCGCTGAAGCGCTCGAGCGTTTTCTCGAAGCCTTTGGGGTAGACGGCAAGACCGAGACGAGCCGTCTTCTATTTGGCGGCGCGGTCGCGCTCGGCGCTTTGTTTCATCTTACCATGCTGCCGGCAGCCGCGGTGCTTATCCTCGCGACGCTGTTGCGCCTCTATCTGCGCGGCACACCTGTCCTTCGAAGTCTGTCCGCGGCCATCGATCTTGCAATTCCAGCCATTCTGGGCGCGGTTCCTGCGCTCGCCTGTCTGATCTTGGGCGCCCTGAACGTCCATAAATTTCAGCTCGGCACGCAAGTGCCTTTCAGCTTCGAGCGTCTTGCGCAAGGCCTTGCGACGCTCGACGCGGCGACATTGGGCTTGCCTTACGATTGGCCAAGCTGGACGCTTGTCTTTGTCACGGCCGTATTGGTCGTGACCGCCTGCGTGGTCATACGGAGAGACCAGCGCATCCTGCCGCTAGCGGTCTTGCTGCTGCCGCCGATCATCGGCGCTATCGTGCATATGCCGAATGTTCATATCGCGCGCTTCTATCTCGTGTCTGCCCTTGGATTTGTGCTGCTGGTCGCGGCCGTCTTTGCCCTGCTTTGGCAAAAGAAGCGCTTCGGCCTTGCTATCCTGCTGGTCCTCGAGCTTGCCATCGGCAATGGCTTCAATCTGGCACCGCTTTTGACGCGCGGGCGCGGTGACTATCAATCCGTCATCAAGCACATGGAGGCAGAGGGTCAGGCGACCTATACCTCGAATATGGAGGCCGAGGTCAATCGTATCGTCCGCTTTTATGATGCGCGGCTAGATGGAAATCTTGGCGGACATCTCGTACAAGCCAACTCCGCCGATTGGTGCCGTGCGCCGCCGGACGGGTTCATTCTCTCGGACGATCCGGCGGGCGAGGCGCCGCGCCGGGCTTTTGGACGCGGGCCGTGCGGGGCGGTGTATGCGCTGAAGATGACGATGCAGCCGGCGCCGCTCTCGGGCCTGCGTTGGGCGTTGTACCGGCGGTCGCATTAGGGGTCGGGGGAGTCGTCGGGGCTGGCGGCGCGGAAGCCGCCGCTCATCGCATCTGGAAGGATGGAATGGTGGGCGCGACAGGGATCGAACCTGTGACCCCT